>JBEPYA010000185.1:0-8557 GCA_041641615.1 Salinigranum sp.
TTCCTCGTCGGCGTCTGGGGCGGCCCCCGCCGGAAGTACGCCGCGATCAAGTTCTTCGTCTACACGAACGTCGCCTCGCTGGTGATGTTCATCGGCTTCATCGCCCTGGTGTTCGGTCTCGGAGACTCCATCGGGTCGCTGCGCCTGCCGGAGATCGCGATGGCGCTCCGGGCGGGTGAACTCGGCTCGCTGTTCGGCATCCAGGCACCGACGCTCGCCGCGGCTGCGTTCGTGGCGATGTTCCTCGGCTTCGCGGTGAAGGTGCCCGTCGCCCCGCTGCACACGTGGCTGCCCGACGCCCACGTCGAGGCACCCACGCCCGTGTCGGTGATGCTGGCGGGCGTCCTCCTGAAGATGGGGACCTACGCCCTCTTGCGGTTCAACTTCACGATGCTCCCCGAGGTCGCGGTCGACCTCGCGGTTCCCATCGCCATCCTCGCGGTGGTGAGCGTCATCTACGGCGCGCTGCTCGCGCTGGCCCAGGAGGACCTCAAGCGCATCGTCGCGTACTCGTCCGTCTCGTCGATGGGGTACGTCATCCTCGGCCTCATCGCCTACACCACCTACGGCGTCGGCGGCGCGACGTTCCAGATGGTCGCCCACGGCCTCATCTCGGGGCTGATGTTCATGACCGTCGGCGTCGTCTACAACACCACCCACACCCGGATGGTCGGCGACATGTCGGGCATCGCCGATCGGATGCCCGTCACGGCCGGCATCTTCGTCGCCGGCGCGTTCGCCTACATGGGCCTGCCGCTGATGGCCGGCTTCGCGGGCGAGTTCTTCATCTTCAAGGGCTCGTTCGAGTCGACGACGTTCTCGGGCATGCCGCTGTTCACGGCGGCGGCGATGTTCGGCATCGTCATCGTCGCGGGCTACCTGCTCTTCGCGATGCAGCGCACGCTGTTCGGCCCGTTCCGGTTCGACGGCGAGTACACCATCGCGAAGGCACCCGTCCACGACGTGGCTCCCCTGGCCGTCCTGCTGGCGCTTATCATCGTACTCGGCGTCGCCCCGGACCTGTTCTTCGGGATGATCCAAGACGCCGTCAACCCCATTCTGGGAGGTGTCTCGTAGATGTTCGATCTCACGAGCGTCACGCTCCAGTCGTCGACGCTCCCTGACTGGGCCGCCACGGCACCCGTCCTGGCGCTCGCTGTGACGTCGCTCGTACTGCTGCTCGCCGACACCGTCGACCCGGACACGTCGAACAGCACGCTGCTGGCTGGGATCGCGGTCGTCGGCTCCCTCGCATCGTTCGGCATCGCCGCCTGGTTCCTCGTCGCCGGCACCGGGCAGCCGTCGACGGGCGGCCCCATCGAGCTGTACGGTTCCGCCCTCGTGGTCGACGGGATGGCGCTGTTCTTCCAGCTCATCTTCGCCTCGGTCACGGCGCTCGTCATCGTCGCCTCCTACGACTACCTCGAGGGAGAGGACTACCAGGGCGAGTTCTACTCGCTCGTCCTCTTCGCAGCCACGGGGATGGCGCTCATGGCGTCCGCGAACTCGCTGGCGACCGTGTTCGTCTCGCTCGAACTCGCGTCGCTTCCCTCCTACGCGCTCGTCGCGTTCCTCAAGCGCAACCGCGGGAGTGTCGAGGCGAGTCTCAAGTACTTCCTCATCGGCGCGGTCTCCTCGGCCGTCCTGGCGTTCGGTATCTCGCTCGTCTACGCGGCGACCGGGACGCTCGTCCTCGGCGACGTCGCGAGCGGGATCGTGGAGGCCAGCGGACTGGTCGGGGTCGTCGGTGTCGGCGTCTTCATGATCCTCGGCGGCTTCGCGTTCAAGACCGCCTCCGTCCCGTTCCACTTCTGGGCGCCGGAGGCGTACGAGGGCGCACCCGCGCCCATCTCGGGCTTCCTCTCCTCGGCGTCGAAGGCCGCCGGGTTCGCCGTTGCCTTCCGCGTGTTCACGGTGGCGTTCCCCGTGAGCGAGCTGGTCCCGATGGGCGTCGACTGGCCGCTCGCCTTCGCCGTCCTCGCCGTCGTGACGATGACGCTCGGCAACTTCGCCGCGGCGACCCAGGAGAACGTCAAGCGCATGCTGGCGTACTCCTCTATCGGACACGCGGGCTACGCGCTCATCGGCCTCGCAGCCGTCTCCAGCGGCGGGCCGAACGGCAACGTCATGGGTGCGGCGATGGCGCACCTCATGGTCTACGGCTTCATGAACACCGGGGCGTTCATCTTCATCGCTATGACCGAGTACTGGGACCTCGGCCGGACGTTCGAGGACCTCAACGGTCTCTCCTCGCAGGCGCCGATGGCCTGCGTCGCCATGACCGTCTTCATGTTCTCCTTGGCCGGGCTGCCCCCCTTCGGCGGCTTCCTCTCGAAGTACGCCCTCTTCTACTCGGCCATCGAGGGCGGCTTCTGGTGGCTCGCGGCCGTCGGCGCGGTCAACAGCGCCCTGTCGCTGTTCTACTACTCGCGCGTCGTGAAGGCGATGTGGATCGAAGACCCGGTGAGCGAGTTCGAGATCGAATCGCGCCCTCTGGGGCTGTACGTTGCCATCATGGCTGCGGCACTCGGGACCGTCCTCCTGCTGCCGGCGTTTGCGCCCGTCATCGAGACGGCGCAGGCGTCCGCGGCGGCGCTGTTCTAGGGCGGTTCGCGGTTCGTCAGTCGGGTTCTCCTTCTCAGTCGGTCTCGCCGTCTCCGACCGGTGTGTGCGGTCTGACCGTCGGCCAGGGCAGATCGTGGACTCGGCTCGCGGATCGACTACTCGGTTGGGCGTCCCACATTCCATTCCGCGAGCGTGGCCGCGCGACACACGGGCGCGGTGGAAGCTGCGTCTCCACCCGACCGAGCCGACGACGGATCACCGCTCCTGCACTGAACGGATCGCCCTGTGCGCATCCGACACTCACACGCCGTTCGACGCCGCGCTCCGTCTCGTCTCCGGTCCACTCACCGTCCACCATTGAACACTCACGTCTCGAAGAGTGGCGATACAGCTTCATGCTCTCACGGAGCGTGGTGCTCCGATTGCGCTGACGCACGGACCGCCAGGTGACGGAGCCGCCGAGCGGCGCAACCGAGGGAAACACGGTCGCAATCGCGTTCGAGGACAACACTGAACTGCACGTGAGCTTCGAAGCGGCGGAGCTGTGGACCGAGGGGAACGCGGCCGTACTCGAGGAGTACTACACGGACGACTTCGTCTACCACGGTCCGGACGCGACGACTACGACCTCGAAGCGTACGAGGCGTACGTCGACGCGTATCACACCGCGTTCCCCGACGCCGAGGTCGAGGTGTACGAGACGATACTGGACGAGCACAAGACGGCGACGACGTTCACCTATCGCGGCACCTGGGCCGTTCGTGGGGATGGAGCCGAACGGGTCGCCGTTCGCGGTCGACGGGATCAGCATGGCTCACATTGAGGACGGCACGCTCGCCGAAATGTGGCTAACGTCGACAGCGTCGGACTGATGGCACAACTGGGCGTCATCGACCTGCCCGCCCGAGTCGGCGGGACTGTTCGGCCCGACTCGCTCGGTGGCGTCGCTGTCGCCGCCGTCGACTCGGACCGGTACCGACGGCACGATGCGGCAGGGTTTTCCACGCGTACGGGTAACCCTCCGACGATGTCGCGGCCCAGTCGCCTGGTGCTCGGATGGAGTCCCGTCGCCCGTGCGGTCGTCCGGTCCGTCCGGTCGCGTCGGGGAACGCTCTCCGTCGTCGCCGAGGCCCGCAGTCACGTCGAATCCCTGCGCGAGGAGGGGATCGAAGCGGCGGTGGGTGACCCGACGGACCCGGAGACGTACCCCGACGACGTGGGGACGGTCGTCGTCGCTGGTGCCGACGGTGATCAGAACCGCGACGCCGCGCGGCTCGCCCGCGAGCGGTTCCCGGACGCGCTCGTCGTCGCGTACGCCGGGGGTGACCCGAGCGACGAGACCGTCACAGCACTTCAGGAGGTCGCCGATCGCGTCGTCGACCCCCGCGAGTCGACGGCGGGGGCGTTCCTCGACACGGTGACGGGGCCGACGGTGACCCGTGTCACCCGTCTCCTCCGCGTCCTCCGGGACATCGACGGGACGCTGGCGGTCGTGATGCACGACAACCCCGACCCCGACGCCATCGCCTCGGCGCTCGCGCTCGTCCGTATCGCCGACGCCGTCGGTGTCGACGCCGTCCCCTGTTACTTTGGCGAGATCTCCCACCAGGAGAACCGCGCGCTCATCAACCTCCTGGACATCTCCCTCCGGAACCTCGAACCGGGAACGACGATGGACGAGTACGGCGGCGTCGCGCTCGTCGACCACTCGCGTCCAGGAGTCAACGACGGCCTGTCCTCGGAGACGCGCGTCGACATCGCCATCGACCACCACCCACCGCGCGCGCCGGTCGAGGCGCGCTGTCTCGATTTGCGGAGCGGCGTCGGCGCGACGAGCACGCTCCTGATCGAGTACCTCCAGCGGCTCCGCATCGAGCCCGACCGGACGCTCGCGACCGCCCTGCTGTTCGGCATCCGCGTCGACACGAACGACTTCTCCCGGGAGGTGTCGGACGCGGACTTCGAGGCGGCGGCGTTCCTCTGCCCGCACGTCGACCACTCGGCGCTCGACCGCATCGAGGAGCCGAGCATGGGTCCGGGGGTACTCGACCTGCTCGCGCGAGCCATCCGCAACCGCGAGGTACGGGGCGACGCGCTGGCGACGAACGTCGGCGAGATCTCCGACCGCGACGCGCTCGCGCAGGCGGCGGACCGCCTCCTCGACATGGAGGGCGTCCGCCTCACGCTCGTCTACGGCCACCGCGAGGACACCGTCTATGCCTCCGGCCGCGCCCGCGGCACCGACGTCGACCTCGGCGAGACGCTGCGCGACGCGTTCGGCTCCATCGGGAGCGCCGGCGGCCACGCCGACATGGCCGGGGCGCAGATCGACCTCGGCGTCTGGGAGGAGGCGTACGTGGAGGGCGAGGAGCGGTTCGACGACCTCGTCACCGAGGTCATCACCGCCCGCTTCTTCGAGACGCTCGAAATCGCTCCCGCGTCGCTGCTCGGCACCGACGGCGAACTCGGCTTCGAGTACCCGTTCGAGGGGTGACGATTGGGCTAAGGTTTTGCCCCTCCTCGCCGTACCACGCTGCATGCCCGGCAAGGCGACCGTCAAGGAGTACATGACGCGCGACGTCGCGACGGTCTCTCCGACCGACACCGTCGCCGCGGTCGCACAGCGCATCGTCGAGAGCGACGGCCACAACGGCTTTCCCGTCTGTGAGTCGCGCAAGGTCGAGGGGTTCGTCACTGCGAGCGACCTCCTGATCGCGGACGACGACGCGCTCGTCTTCACCGTGATGACGGAGGACCTCATCGTCGCCCACCCGGACATGGATATCAACGACGCCGCACGCGTCATCCTCCGCTCCGGCATCCGGAAGCTCCCCGTCGTCGACGACGCGGGCAACCTCGTCGGAATCATCTCCAACACGGACGTCATCCGCTCGCAGATCGAGCGCGCCACGCCCGAAAAGGTGGGCAAACTGATGCGCACGCTCGAACAGATCCACGGTATCAAGGTCCACGAGGAGCGCGATTCGATCGACCTGGACGACCTCATCCCGACGCAGGCGCGTGTCTACGCCGACGAACTCGAAGGCCGGCAGTACGAACTCGAGAACGGCCTCGCCGAACCGCTCGTCGTCATCGACAACGCGGGGACGCACCTGCTCGCCGACGGCCACCACCGCGTGATGGCCGCCGACCGCCTCGGCGTCGAAGAGATGGATGCGTACGTCATCGTCGTCGACGACCCCGTCGAACTGGGGATGCAACGCACCGCCCGGAAGGAGGGGCTCGACTCCATCCAGGACATCGAGGTGGTCGACTACGCCCGTCACCCGCTCGTGGAGACGACCCGTCGCCTCCAGTGAGCCCACCTCACCTCCTCCCCGCCGTCGTACTACTCCTCGACGTCGTACGCCTCGCGCCACGCCGCGACGACCGTGTCGACCTCGTCCCGCGTCTCGACGCGCTCTTCGAGGTAGAGCGACCCCTCGGGCGCCTGCGTGAGTCGGTCGAGCCGCACGACCCACCCGTCGTCGCGCCGCCGTCTGAGCCGGATGGTCGCCCAGGCGTCCTCGCGACTCCACTCGGCCACCACGTCGGGGTCGTCGGGGTCCGTCTCTGTCCAGCCCATACCGGGTCGTAGCCCCGGAGGCCCCTGTAGCTTTCTCCGTTCGTCTCGCCCGCGCGAGCGGGTCAGTTGCGGCTCGGCCGTGGCGGCCCACGCGCCCGACAGCGGTCACAGGCGGGGTATCCGAGGCGGTCGTACTGGACGCTGATCGCACACTCCGACGCCCCGCAGCTGAAACACTCGTACACCGAGACCCACTCGAACGACATATCTCGACGAACGACTGTCTCGGTAGTAGTTATGAACGCCATTCGAGCGTGGTACTCGACGGCAGCGCCGGGTTAACGACCGGTTTATCAGTCGTTCGACGCGGCCGTGACCTCCCTCGTGAGGTCGAGTCGGACGTCGAGTCGACCGAGGAGGAGGAGTCCGTAGTACCGGAAGTACGTCACCACCGGGACCTGAACGACGACGCTCAGGAGGAGGACCGACAGGCCGAACACGCCCCCGAGCGCGACGAGAACGACCAGCCCGATTCCCTGGAGGCCGACGGTGGCGGCGACGGCACCGCCGACGAGGACGAACGGGAGCGCGACGACGAGCGCCCCGAGACCGACTGCGAGGCCAACGACGACCGCGGCGGCGACTCCGAGAACCAGCCGAATCACGAGGTACAGCGCGACTTCGCGCCACGCGGCGCGACAGAGCGGGGCGAACCGACGCCACGCCGAGAGGACCGTCCGCCCCTCGCCAACCATCGTCGGGACGACGAAGTCGGTCGTGAGTCGGAGGACGAGAGCTCCCACGACCCAGACGAGGCCGACGACGACGAGAAGCGAGGGGAGCAAGAGGGTCCTCCCGACCCCGGAGACGGGCAGGACGCCGACGAAGAGGAGCAGGGGGACGGCGGCGCTGGCGAGCAGTCCCGCGAGAACGAGCGTCCGGAAGGCGAACAGGCGGACCCCCGGGAGGAGGAACTGTCGGAACGGCCGTCGGAGTTCGACCCGGCGTCTCCGGAGCGACTCGACGAGGACGAACTCCATGACCGCCCCGACGACGGCGTACCCCAGCGCGAGGACGGCGGCGACGGCGACGGCGACCAGAAGCACCGCTCCGACGCCACCGAGGGAGGGCGTCGGAAGCGGGGGGAGCGCGGCCCCGTCGAGGGTCGCCCCGGGCGGCGACGGCGAGGAGACGGCCCCCTGTGCGGCCTGTCCGGCACCCCCGCCGCCACCGACGCCGCCGACGAAGAACGTCACGACGACGAGTCGGAGCCACCTCCGCCACGAGAAGGGGAGAAGCAGCGACTCCGTCGCCTCCCGGGCGTCGTCCAGCGAGTCCACCGCGTCCCACGACATATCGTCTCCTGCGACGCCCGCGGGCTACTAATACTGTCGGCTGCCTGTCGCCCGTTCGGGGGACAGCTACTTGCCCACACGGGGAAAACGGGGTCGCGTGACCGCGACTGCACACGAGCGGCGAACCCGCGCCTGCCAGGAACGCCTCCGCGCCGAGGAGGCGGCCGCCGCCGTCCTCGCACCCGGGGCGAACCTCCGGTACCTGACCGGCGTGGCCGAGACATCCTCCGAACGGCTGTTCTGCTGTCTTCTGCCCCCAGAGGGTGACCCCGTGTTCGTCGTCCCCGACCTCTCGGGGGCGCAGGTCCGAGAGGCGACCTGGGTGTCGGACGTCCGGACCTGGCCCGACGGCGACGGCCCGACGGCGACGCTCGAAGACGCGCTGGACGACCGCGTCCCCGAGTCGGGACGGGTACTCCTCGACGGGACTATGTGGGCGCGACACGTGCTCGCCGTCCAGTCTCTGGTCGGAGCGCGGTCGTTCGGCCTGGTCGAGGAGGTGCTCGGACCGCTCCGCGCCCGGAAGGACGAGACGGAACTCGATGCGCTGAGCCGCGCCGGAGCCGTCGCCGACGAAGTGATGGCGGGGCTCTTCGCCGACGCCGATTCGCTGGTCGGGGAGTCGGAGGCGGCGCTCGCCCGCGAGGTCGAACGACGGCTCGCAGACGCCGGCGGCGAGGGCGTCTCGTTCGAGCCCATCGTCGCCGCCGGACCGAACGGGGCGAAGCCGCACCACCGCCACGGCACCCGCACCGTCGACTCCGGCGACCCGGTCGTCTTCGACTTCGGGACGCGCGTCGACGGCTACCCGAGCGACACCACCCGGACGGTCGTCTTCGAGGGGGACCCGCCCGCGGAATTCCGGACGGTCCACGAGGTCGTCTTGGCGGCGCAGACCGCCGCCGTCGAGGCGGTCCAGCCCGGAGTCGAGGCACGCGCAGTCGACCGGGCCGCCCGGGAGGTCATCGAGGCGGCGGGCTACGGCGAGGCGTTCGTCCACCGCACCGGCCACGGGGTCGGCCTGGAGATACACGAAGAGCCGTACCTCACGACCGAATCGACGACGACGCTCGAACCGGGGATGGTGTTCAGCGTCGAGCCGGGAGTCTAT
>JBEPYA010000186.1:0-8377 GCA_041641615.1 Salinigranum sp.
GTCGACTACGAGGTCGTGAGCCGGAGCCACGTCGTCCGCGACCCCGGCGAGGAGTTCTCCCAGGAACTCTTCTTCGGTCCCGGCGAGAACACGGTGCGCGTCGTCGTCCAGGACGAGTTCGGCAACGGCCGGACGTACGACCTCTCCTTTTCGATCGCCGACACCACCGATCCCGCGCTGTCGTTCGACGGTGTCCCCGAGGAGACCTCATCGTCGACCGTCTTCGTCAACGGGACTGCGACGGACAACGTGCAGGTGAACGACGTCTCGTACGCCGTCTTCGGCGAGGTGAGCCGTCGGTCGGTCGTCGTCGGTCAGGGCCCGGCGGCGGACCCGACACGGGAGCAGATACGGTTCAGCCGCGAGGTCGAACTCGTGCCCGGCCCGAACCGCATCACCGTTTGGGCGACCGACACGAGCGGGAACGAGGTGCAGGAACTCGTCGTCGTGAACTATGCCCGGAACGTCGTTCCCACGCTCGCCGTCGACGAGACGCGGACTCACCTCATCGCGGGGGAGGAGGTCCACGTGTACGGTGCCGCGCGCGACGGCCGCGTCAGCTCCCTCTCGGTCGAGACGGTCGACGAGAGCGGGACCGTCGTCGACTTCGAGCAGGTGTACGACGGCGGCGACGTGTGGAACGACATCGAGTTCGAAGAGGAACTCGGTCTCGCCGTCGAGGGGGAGACGACGGTCGTAGTGCGCGCGGTCGACGCCGACGGAACCGAACACGTCACGCGGTACGCAGTGCCGGCGGCGGCATCCGCCGACAGCGAGGAGAGCGGAGACGCAGCAGCGCCGGTGACCGAGGCCCCGGCGGACGGGAGCGCGCCGGCCGACGAACCCAGCGGCGAGGGTGACGGGAGCGAGGTCACGAACACCGCGACGGCGGTCGAAGACGCCGGGTTCGGCGTGTTCGCCGTCGGAGCCCTCCTGCTCGTCGTGCTCTCGGTCGCCCGCCTGCGGAAGGTGACGGTCGAGGTGCCCATCGAGAAGTACGTCGACATGGAGGACACGAGCGTGTCGCTGCCGTCGCTGTCCTCGTTACCGTCGCTGCCCCGAATCCGTCGCTGAACGACGCGGCGCGCTCGAGGCTCGCTATCTGGTTGCACGGCTGTGCATCCCGCTTACCTCGTCGACGTCGAGCGCCCAGCCGAGGATGTCCTGCATCGGCTCAGACTCCGAGAACAGCGTTGGGAACCACGCGTTGTCCTCCAAGGCGTCGCGGACGGCGGGCCACTCGTCGTCGTCGACAGCGCGGAGCGTCCCCGCCACGATGACCGTCCGCCACTCCTCGCGGGAGGGGACGTCGAACGTGAGGAACGAGGCGCGCTCGGTCGCCTCGCTGAATCGCTCCTTCTTGCTCTCCTCGCCGGGCCGGAGGAAGACGAAGTAGAGCCGTTCGGTCTCGGCGTCGTAGCCGTACGTGATGGGGATGCCGTACGCCTCCCCCTCGGCGGCGAGCGAGAGGACGCCGAACCCCTGCTCCGTGAGGAACTGCCGGGCGGTCTCGTCGTCCATCTCGTTACCCTGGATGCCTGGAAACGTCGCCATGGTATGTGGTACGCTACCGAGTGATATAAGGGAGGCCGACAGTTCCTCCGGTGTGAGAAGCTCCGATTACCCCCGACCACCGGCGAGTTTGTGCGCCTCGGGGCGCGCGCGGAGTCGGAGCATGGCGAGCGTGCCGAGCGCGGGGCCGACAGCGAGCGGCGCGAAGGCCCACCGCCAGCCGACAGTCGCCACGAGCCGAGGCACGAGCTGGATGGAGACGGTGGTGAGGAGGAAGCCGAGCGCGGTCTGGACCGTGAGCGCGCTGCCGACGTAGCTCCCCTCGGCGAGTTCGGTCACGGCGGCGGAGAACTGCGCGGAGTCGGCGACGATGACGAACCCCCACACGAGGACGAAGGGGACGAGCACGACGAGCGAGGAGCCGAAGACGGCTCCGGCGAGGAGGCAGGCCGTGCCGCTGACGAGCATCGATGCGCTGGTGACGGTGGTTCGACCGAACCGGTCGGCGCCGACGCCGGCGACGAGCGCACCGAGACCGCCGACGGCGATAGTCCCGAAGGCGACGAGCGCGGCGACCTGTGGGGTCGCGAGCGGGTCCTCGGTGAGTGCGAACGACGCCGCGAGGAAGGCGGGGATCCACGTCCACACCGCGTAGAGCTCCCACATGTGGCCGAAGTAGCCCAGGTTGGCGAGGAGCGTCCCTCTGTCGGCGAGAATGCGCCTGACAGCACGGGGGTCGAACGGGGCGGCCGGGGCCTGGTACGGCCCGGGTCGGACGAAGAGCACGAGGACGCCGCCGAGCGCGGCGAGACCGGCGGCGACGAAGAGTACGAGCGTCGGGCGACCGAGACCGCCGACCCCACGGACGAGATGCGGGAGGGCCGACCCGACGGTGAGCGCGCCGATGAGCGTCCCGATGGCGAGACCGCGGCCCTCGCGGAACCACCCGGCGACGACCTTCATCCCGGGCGGATAGACGCCCGCCAGGGCGACACCGGTGAGGAAGCGAAGGCCGACGGCGGGCAGGACGCTGTCGACCACCGTCGCGAGGAGGAGGGTGAGGGCCGCGCCGGCGAGCGCCGACCCCGCGAAGAGAGAGCGGGGCGGAATCGTGTCCGAGAGGGTCAGCACGGCCGAGAGGAGCGCCCCGACGACGAAGCCGACCTGGACGGCGCTGGTCAGGAGGCCGGTCTGGGTCGGCGTGAGACCCCACGCCGACGCGAGTTCGGGCGCGACGGCCGACGCCGAGAACCACAGCGACATCGCGAACAGTTCGGCGACGGCGAGGACGACGAGCGCCTGCCACTTCGTGGTCGCCGCGAATCGCGTCGTCGACCTGCCGACGGCAACACCGTCTCTCATCCCCTGTGGGGACGCGAGCGTGGGGGATAAACCGACGCGTGGTCGTGCAGCGGATACACACGGCAGCGTGGCAGGCCGAACGGACGCGTGGTTTTTCTTCGCCGCCTCTTATGAGAAGACGTGAGCGTCGAGACACTCCACCGACCGGCCCACCGCGACGCGCTCGTCGCGTTAGAGCGGGCGTTCGACCGGGGCGACATGGTCGTCGTCTTCGGCCGCTGTACCGTCGAGTACGACGGTCGGGCGTCGAGTTCGCTCGGCCCGGGCGACCGGCTCCTCCTCCTGAAACCGGACGGGTCGGCGCTCGTCCACACCGACGAGAAGCGGACGCCCGTCAACTGGCAGCCACCGGGGAGCGAACACCGCGCGAGCGTCCGCGACGGTCGCCTACGGGTGCAGTCGCGTCGCACCACCCCCGAAGAGGTCCTCGACGTCCGGTTCGAGCGGGTCGACCAGCTCTCCGCGTTCTCGGTAGCGGAGCGCGCGGAACTCGCGCTGACCGGGAGCGAGGAGGACCTCCGAAACCGGATCCTCGACGACCCTGCACTCGTGGAGGAGGGGTTCGAGCCGCTGGAGACGGAGCGAGAGACGATGGCCGGTCCGGTCGACGTGTTCGGGCGTGACAGCGCGGGCCGGGCGGTCGTCGTGGAGTTGAAACGCCGGCGGGTCGGACCGTCGGCGGTCAGGCAGCTCCAGGGATACGTCGACGCGGTGGGTCGGGAGGTGGGCGACGAGACGGTGAAAGGCGTGCTCGTGGCCCCCTCCGTCACGGACCGCGCGGCGGCGTTGCTCGACGAGCGAGGGTTCGGGTTCGTCGCGCTGGGCCCGGACGAGGGCGAGAGCGGGAGTGTGGACGGGAACGAACCGAAAGACGCGGACGCAGAGGGGCGCGACCCGGCGGGCAGCTGAGTGGGCAGGCCGGACAGGTCGGCAACGGGTCAGCCGTCCGGGTCGATAGCTGCGAGTCGGAGGAAGTTCTCCACGGTACGGGCGGCCGTGACGTCGCCGAAGTCCCGGGCACCCTCCCAGCCGAAGTCCCGGTCGATCCGGGAGAGGAGATCGCCGGTGAACTCCGGGTGGTACTGGGTCGTCCAGGCGGGCGCGTCGGCGTGCCGAGAGGCCAGGAGGGGGTAGTAGTCGGCGCTGGCGATGGGTTCCATCCCCACCCCGAGTTCGGTGACGTGGTCGCCGTGGACCATGGGGAGCGTGGGCTCGACCCCCGCGAACAGGGGGTCGTCGACGAGGTCGGCGTCGACGAGACGGGCGGTGAGCCCGCGGTGTTCGACGCGGCCGCCGAGCGCGTCGTTCACGAGCTGGTGACCGAAGCAGACGCCGAGCAGCGGTATCTCGCGGTCGACGGCGCGGCGGACGAACCGCGTCGCGTCCCGGATCCAGGGGCGGTCGTCGACCTCGTAGACGCCGGCGGTGCTCCCGGTGACGACGACGGCGTCGACGCCGTCGAGCGAGGGACGTTCGCCCGAGGGGTAGTGGCAGTGCTCGTGGTCGGGGAGCAGGGCGCGAAGCGCCCGCGGGAGGTAGCCGTAGGCGTCGGGGTCGACCTCCGTGTCGCAGACGAGGAGCATCGCGTCTCTGCGTGAGATGTGGTGAGCGGGTGGGTAATAGCGCTTCGATGTTCGGGGCGAGCGCGCGCGTCGGTGGGTGCGTGAGGAACGTGCCTGTCAGTGGATGCGTGAGGAGGCGCAGATGGAGAGAAGAGATACAGCAGACACCGCGATGGGGATGCGGCAGACAGGCCGCGCGACACACGGGCGCGGTGTGGCCTCACCCTCCCCAGCCGACTCCTCCGCTCCTTCCAGTCGCTCAGTCGCCCCTCGCGCGAGTCGTTCACTCACTTCGTTCGCTCACTCCCGCGCGCCGACCACCACAGCGATTCGGTGGCGCACGAGGTACGAGGACGAAGGTGCGGTCCACCGCGCCCGTGTACCGCACGTTCGCCGTCTCTTCTCGTGCTCGTCTGCCCCAGTACGACCCTCGTTCAGATACCCGTCACACCGAACGACCGACACCCAGCGGCGCTCACCCCGACCCGGCCGAGTACGTTCACCATACCCTGAATTTGGGATCCATTAACACAGTTATCACGAGCATAGCTAACTCATCAGAAGTCGTGACAGTAGGTCATGGCATGGAAACCAGTCGAACTCTCGTGTCCGTCCTGCGAGGCGACGGTCCGGACCGACCTCGACGCGGTGCTGCCGGACGGGGGAGGGGAGCGGCTCCGCGGACGCGACCTCGCGTGTCGCGAGTGCGACCACGAGTTCGAGGTGTTCTACCTCTGAGCACCGTCACACCGCGGGAGTGACGGGTCACGCCTCCTCGTCCGGGGCGTCACTCGCAGGAGACCACGAGCGGCATCGATGGGCGACGACCGACCCCTCGGATGTCGGGGGTGGGCCGCCGGAGACCCTGAAACCCGTTCACGGCGTGCGGGCGCTTCGAAGCCCTTTTAGCCCGCGTAGACGTTCGCCAACGCAAGTAACCATGGCAGACAAACCGGCCTCCATGTACCGGGAGATCGATACGTCCGCGTACACCCGACGGGAGTACATCACGGGCGTCCCCGGCTCGAAGATCGCACAGTTCAACATGGGCAACCTCCAGACCGGCCCGGACGACTACCCGATCCACATCAGCCTCCGCGTCGAGGAGGAGTGCCAGATCCGGCACGGCTCGCTCGAATCGGCGCGGCTGTCGGCGAACCGCCGCATGCTGAAGCAGGTCGGTCAGGAGAACTACAAGATGATCCTCCACAAGCATCCCCACCACGTCATCCGCGAGAACAAGCAGGCGACGGGTGCGGGTGCGGACCGCGTCTCGGACGGAATGCGCCAGTCGTTCGGCAAGCCCGTAGGGACGGCCGCACGCGTCATGAACGGCGAGATCGTCTTCAGCATCTACTGCCAGCCCGAACACGCCGACATCGCGAAGGACGCGCTCCGTCGCTCGTACAACAAGATGTCGCCGCCGTGCCGCATCGTCGTCGAGAAGGGCGAAGAGCTGCTGGTCGCCTGAGGCCCGTCCCGTCCGTCGAACGGTTTTTCTCTCGTCGCTCTCCCCGTAGTGTATGCATCGGCTGGCGGTCGCCACACAGGAGGAGACGTTCGAGCGGATGCGCGACCCACTCGCCGACCGCGGAATCGAGGTCGTCCCGCTCCAGGCGAAAGAACGGGCCATCCACCTCACCGAGAGGGGGTCCGACGTGCCCGACGTCGACGTCGGGTTCGTCTTCCCCACGCGGCTGATGGAAGGGGGCGCGCTCGACGCGCTGCTGGGGGTGCCGTGGGTGAACGACCGCGAGGCCGTGGTGACCTCACGGAACAAGGGGGGCGTCGTCGCCCACCTCTCGCGGGCGGGAATCGCGGTCCCCGAGACGGTGATGCTGTCGAACCCCGTTTCGGAGAGGGAAGTGGTCTCGGCCGTCTCGGGGATGGCGTACCCGCTGGTCGTGAAGCCGAACTCCGCGACCCGCGGCGTGGGCGTCACGAAAGTCGCCGACGAGGACTCCCTCCTGGGGGTGGTCGACTACCTGGACCTGGTCCACGACTACCGCGCCACGGGCGACAAGTCGTACCTGATTCAGGAGTTCCTTCCGGAGGCGCGCGACTACCGCGCGATGGTCGTCGACGGCGACTGCTACGGCGGGGTCGAGCGCCGACTGCCCGACCCGGCGCGGGAGGCCGGCCGGTGGAAGCACAACGTCCACCGTGGAGCCGAGGCCGAACGGGTCGACCTCCCCCCCGAGTACAGACGGCTCGCCGAATCCGTCTCGCGCGCGCTCGGAATCGACTATCTGGGCGTGGACCTGCTGGTCACGGAGTCGCGCGTGGTCGTCGGCGAGACGAACGCGCGACCGACCATCGACCGGGCCGAGAAGTACGACGCGGGCTTCTACGACGCGCTCGCGGGGCTCGTCGAGCGGACGGCCGAAAGAACGGAGGAGTGACCGCGACGCGTTCGGTTACTCGACGTCGATGGCGGCGGAGTCTTCGACCTTGTCGAATGTGACCTGGAGCACGCCGTTGTTGAACGACGCGGAGGCGGAGTGTTCGTCGACGCGCGCTGGGAGTCGGATGCGCTCGTCGTACTCGCGTCGGTCCGAGGCGGCCGAGACGGTGAGCGTCTCTCCGTCGCACTTGAGGTCGATCGCGTCCTTCTCGACGCCCGGGAGGTCCGCGACGAGGCGAACGGTGTCACCCTCGTCGAACACGTCGACGTGGGTCTCGGAGGCGAAGCCGGTGGTATCGCCGCCAGTCATTTCGCTCATCATCCGTTCGATCTCGCCGAAGATGGAGTCGAACGGATCGTCACGGTCGTCTCTTCGCATGGAAGCAGGTATGGTTCTTCGTACCAAAAGCCTTCTGCAACACGAATCATCTGCGAGAATCGGGGTGAGTCCGGTCGAGCGCGTCGGTCGCGCCTGAAACGTCCGATCTCGCGAGACAGTCACCCAAGACCTATGGAGGTTCCGAAACAGATTTAGTCCGTGGTCGAGGACATACATCCGTAACTAACTCGCTTATGAGTGAAAAATCGTACCTGAGTGCCGGTGACGACGTCCCCGAGGAGGAGGTCGTCAGGGTGGGACTCAACGGCTTCGGGCGCATCGGTCGCAACATCTTCCGCGCGGTGCAGGACAACCCGCGAATCGACCTCGTGGGCATCAACGACGTGATGTCGTTCGACGACATGGCGTACCTCGCCAAGTACGACTCCGTCATGCCGCGGCTCGATGGAGTCGAACTGGAAGAGGAACGACTCACGGTCGGCGGGACGTCGGTCGAACTCTACAACGTGCAGTCGCCCGCCGAACTCCCGTGGGGCGACCTCGACGTCGACGTCGCCCTGGAGTGTACGGGCATCTTCCGCACGTACGAGGACGCCTCCGCGCACGTCGACGCGGGCGCGGACAAGGTCGTCATCAGCGCGCCGCCGAAGGGCGAGGAGCCGGTCAAGCAGATCGTCTACGGCGTCAACCACGACGAGTACGAGGGCGAGGCGGTCGTCTCCAACGCCTCGTGTACCACGAACAGCGTCACGCCGGTCGCGAAGGTGCTCGACGACGAGTTCGGCATCGTCGCCGGCCAGCTCACGACGGTCCACTCGTACACCGGGAGCCAGAGCATCATCGACGCGCCGCAGTCGAAGCGCCGCCGCGGCCGCGCCGCCGCCGAGAACATCGTCCCGACGTCGACGGGTGCCGCGCAGGCGACCACCGAGATCCTGCCCCAGCTCGAGGGCAAGCTCGACGGCATGGCCATCCGCGTCCCGACGGTGAACGGGTCGCTCACGGAGCTCGTCGTCGAACTCGACGCCCAGCCGAGCGCCGAGGAGATCAACGACGCGTTCATGGACGCGGCAGCGGGTGAGATGGCGGGCGTCCTCGGCGTCACGGACGACCAGATCGTCTCCCGCGACATCCTCGGGAACCCCCACTCGTCGTACGTCGACCTCGACTCGACGAACGTCGTCGCCGACGGCAAGC
>JBEPYA010000187.1:0-8360 GCA_041641615.1 Salinigranum sp.
ACTAGGCCGACCGACTCCTGGAAGCCGTCGTAGCCGACTACCGGCACCGCCATGTCGTTCTCTTCGAGGACGGAGAGCGCGCCGAGCGCGACGCCGTCGTTCTGCCCGTAGACGCCGTCGATGTCGTCGCCGAACTTCGAGATGAAGTCCGACATCGCCTGTCGGCCGGTCGCGCGCGTCCACTCGCTCGGGATCGGTTCGCCGAGCCGCTCAATGTCGGGGTACTCCTCCATCGCGAGTTCGACGCCGGCGTTGCGGTGTGAGCCGACGTGGCCCGGGACGCCGGTAATGTGGACGAAGTTCCCCGACCCGCCCATCGCCTCGAAGAGGACGCGAGCCGTCGCGGCGCCGGTCCTTACGACCTCGGGGATCTGGTACTGGAGGAACTCCGGGCCGGTGTCCAGCGGTGTCCACCACGTGGCCATCGTCCAGTAACTGATGAACGGGACGCCGCCTTCGGCGGCCACGTCGGCGATAGAGCGGACTCCCGAGTTCTGGTAGGCGGTGCCGGTGATCATGTCCGCACCGCCGGTGATCGCCGCCTGGAGCTGCGACATCTGCTGTGACTCTTGCCCTCCGTGCGTCTGGTAGTCCACGCTGAGGTCGAGGGCGCTCGCGGCCTCCCGAGCGCCGGCGAGGAACGCCTGCCAGATGTCGTTCTCGATGTTGTCCGGCGAGACGAACGCCTTGTCGATGGTTCCGTCGTACTGCCACTCCGAGGTGGATTCACCACTACTGCCTTCGGTGCTGGTACTGCCACCTCCGTTACCTCCGCCGCTCCCACTCGTGCCGCCTTCGGTCTCGCCGCCGGCACCACCACCGGTTCCGGAACAGCCTGCCAGCCCCGCGACGGCTCCGACGCCGAGCCCCTTGAGGTACTTCCGTCTATCCAGCGTCACGCGTGGATTGTCATCATTGAGCATCCCATTATCCGAGTGTTTCCTGGAGAACATAAAACTTGTGACAAAGCGAGTGACAGCGATCCCCGCCGGTTTCGCCCGACGGGAACGAATCCGACCGGTGGGCGACGCGTCGAGCGGCGGGATTCGTTCGGTTATAGAGGGTCCGCGCGGACCCGGTGAGAGGGGAGGGACGACGTCTCGTCGGACGACGCGAGACAGCGTCTCGCTAGTGTGCGGAAGCTACGCTTCGTCGAACGGGGCAAATCGGAGATTTGCTGACTCGATGTAGCTACGCTGCATCGAACAGCGTCTGCCCCTCGGCGAGGTGCTCCTCGACGGCGTCGAGGTCCAGTGTCAGCCCGAGACCGGGCTCTTCGGGGATCTGCATATACCCGTCCTGGATGAGGTCGTCCTCCTCGACGAGGTCCTCCCACCAGCCGAGTTCGTACGAGTGGTACTCGACGGCGAGCGCGTTCGGGATGGCCGCGCCGACCTGCGCCGAGGCCATCGTCGCGATCGGTGAGGAGACGTTGTGCATCGCCACCGGGACGTAGAACATCTCCGCGAGCGTGGCGATCTTCATCGTCTCGCGCATGCCGCCGACCTTGGGCACGTCCGGCGCGATGATGTCGACCGCCTGTTCGGTGAGGAGTTGCCGCTGGCCGTGCGTCCGGTAGACGTTCTCGCCGACCGCGATCGGTGTCGCCGTCGACCGGGTGACCTCCCGCTGGACGTCGTGGTTCTCCGGCGGAACGGGGTCTTCGAGCCACCAGACGTCGTACGCTTCGAGTTCGCGCGCGAGGCGTTTCGCACTCCCGGCGGTGAACGCCCAGTGGCAGTCGAACGCGGCGTCGGCGCGATCGCCGATGCGCTCTGTCACCTTCCGGACGATCTCGGCCTTGTGTTCGATCTCGGGGGCGCGGAGGTGGCGATTCGCGCGGTCCTTCTCGTAGCCCGAGGGGACGTCGAGGTCGAACTTCAGCGCGTCGTACCCCAACTCGTCGACGACGCGCTCGGCCTCGTCGGCGCAGGCGTCGGGGTCGGCCTCGTCCTCCGTGTGACAGTCACAGTAGACGCGTACCTCGTCACGGTACTTCCCGCCGAGGAGCTGGTAGGCGGGAACGTCGAGGATCTTCCCCGCGGCGTCGTGCAACGCCAGTTCGATACCGGAGATGGCCGCGATGTCCTTCCCGGCGATAGATCCCTCGCCGGACATCTTCTGCACCATGTGTTCGTAGAGGCGGTCGATGTCGAGGGGGTTCTCGCCGACGACGAACGGTCTGAGCCGGTCGACGATCTCGGGGATAGCCCCGCCCCAGTACGCCTCGCCGTTTCCGACCACGCCGGCGTCCGTGCACACTCTGACCAGCGTCCACGGGTAGTTCCCGTCGACGATGACCGTCTGGACGTCGGTGATCTCCACGTCGCGGTCGCCCCGGTCCCGGGTGAGTCCCATCGTCTCCCCCGAGAGGTCGCGCATCGTGTACTCCGCGTTCGGGTCTCGCAACTGTTCGTAGTTCATGCGTCGTTCGGCCTTCTCACAACTCGGTGAAAACAGTTCCGGACCGCTGAGACCGTCTCTCGGGACGAGCGTGCCGCGTCCTCGACGCGTTGTCCCGTCCGTGGTCGTGTGCCTCTCCCGGTCAGTAGTTCATATACACCGTCTTGCTGATAGTGTAGAACGCGAGCCCCTCGTCACCCTGCTCGCGGTAGGTCTCCGAGGAGGAGGCTTTCATCCCGCCGAAGGGCACGTGCAGTTCGAGACCGGTCGTCTTCTCGTTGGTCTTGACCACGCCGGCGTCGACCTCACTGACGAAGCGGTGTGCCTTGTTCAGGTCGTTCGTGACGACGCTCGCCGAGAGACCCTGCTCGACGCCGTTGGCTACCTCGACGGCCTCGTCGAACCCCGAAACCGAAATGGCTGCGACCACCGGGCCGAAGATCTCCTCCTGGGCGATGGTCATGTCCGGCTCCACGTCGGAAAACACCGTCGGCTCGACGAAGTACCCGTCGTCGAGTCCGTCGCCGTCGGGTCGACCGCCGCCCGTTTCGAGCGTGGCTCCCTCGTCGACCCCGGTCTCGATGTACTCGAGGGTGCCGCTCAGTTCGCCCTCGCTGTTCTGGGGGCCCATCCCGGGGTCGTCGATGCCCGGTCCGATCTCGATGCTGGCGGCGCGGTCGGTGAGCCGTTCGACGAACTCGTCGTACACGTCCTCGTGGACGATGGCGCGAGAGCAGGCCGTGCAGGCCTGTCCGGTGACGCCGAACGCGCCCGACGCGACGATCTCGACCGCCTCGCCGAGGTCGGCGTCCGAACAGACGACCGTCGGGTTCTTCCCGCCCATCTCGAGGAGGGTGCGGGTCTGGTTCTCCGCGGCGTTTTGGTAGACGATGTCGCCGACGGTCGCACTGCCGGTGAAGGAAACCCCGTCGACGCGGTCGTCGCTCGCGAGCGTGTTGCCCACGGCCGACCCCGGGCCCGTGACCATGTTGAGTACTCCTCCGGGGAGCCCTGCGTCCTCGAGACACTCGACCAGACGGACCGCCGTGATGCCGGTGGTCGTCGCCGGCTTGAACGCGACAGTGTTCCCCGTCGCCAGCGCGGGCGCGATCTTCCACGCCGGGATGGCGATGGGGTAGTTCCAGGGGGTGATCACCGAGACGGTTCCCACCGGTTCTTTCCGGACGTAGAGGCTCGTGTCTCGGGAACTGCTCTGTTTGACCTCCCCGCCCATGTCGGCGGCCTTCCCCGCGTAGTAGTGGAAGATGTCGATCGCCCGCTGTACCTCTCCGGACGCCTCCGACCAGGTCTTGCCCTCCTCGCGGACCAACGTCTCAGTTATCTCCTCTTTGCGCTCTGCGAGGAGCGACCCCGTCCTCCTGAGGATCGCGCCGCGCTTCGGGCCGGGCGTCGACGCCCACGCCTCCTGTGCCTCGACGGCCGCGTCGATGGCTGCCGTCGCGTCCGTCTCGTTCGATTCGGCTATCTCGCCAATGACCTCCGAGGTGTCGGCCGGGTTCCGGCTCTCCGTCGTGTTTCCGGTCTCCGATGGGCGCCACTCGCCCGCGATGTAGTTCTCGTGTGCCATCACGTCGCCCGACGGTAGTGTGACTAACAAGTGTTTCGGTGCCGTTACTTCGATGGTCGCGGACGCTCCCTCTCCGCCTACGAGACGGTGTATTCACTATCGTCGAACAACCATCCGACGAACCCGCACCTCGTCCGAGGTCCGTGAACGAGTTTTCCAGCTGCAGTGAACACGCGGGGCCGAACTCTCCGCTCGTCGTCCGCCGACCCTCCTTCCGTCCTCTCCTTCTCCCTCGATCGGATGGGTGCCGCCCGAAGTGAAGAGGGCGGGCGATCAGCGCTCGCGTCGCCGTCGACCGACTGATCATCGCCCGGATCGAGCGCGACCGATCATATCCGTTACGGTAGTATGTGTGTAATACAAGGTCGTTCCGGGGGGACGCAGGTTCAGATATACACGAAGAGAGATAGATTATCTGGAAAACTCGTTCCACATGGGGGAATAACGGAGAGGACGCCTCAAATCCCCTTTCTCAGGTGTCTCCCGGCCGTTCGAGGAGCCCCGTCCGTCCTCTCGGATCGTTGTTCTTCGCGCTCGCGTCCGCGTCGGCGGACGAGTGCGCATCCCACGATATGGAACGCGGTCCGAGGACCCCGCCGTGTCGGGTCTCGGTGAGACAACGTCCACTGTTCGCTCCGAATTGTACACGATCTGCTGATATGTACGCCCGTTTTCCCCGTTCGTCGACCTCGACCCTCCCCCGCCTGTTCGGTGCGCCGGTCGGCGGGTTCAGTCATTTGGAATGAGGTGTGTTCACACTCCTCGACAGAACGGGACGCTGTCCGAGACCGCTCTCCGACTCAGGAGTACGTGACGTTGAGTTCGATGACGTTGACGGCTTCGAGCACCTTGTTCGGGAGTTCCTCGCGGAACCGCTCCCCCCTGATCCTGTTCGATGGCCCCGAGACGCTCACCGCGCCCAGCACCCGGTCGTCGTTGCTCAGGATCGGCGCTGCGACGCAGCGGAGCCCCTTGATCCGTTCCTCGTCGTCGAGCGCGTACCGGGACTCGCGAATCTCTTCGAGCGCTTCGTACAGTTCCCCGCGCGAGCTCACCGTCTTGGGCGTCGTCTGTTCGAGCCCGTGACGGTCGATGATCTCGTCGACCCGCTCGCGTGGCATGAACGCCAGGATGGCCTTGCCGAGCGCCGTGCTGTGCAGCGAGACGCGCGTTCCGACGTGCGCCTCCACCTGCACCGCGTTCTCACCGCGGACCCGTTGGAGGTACGTCCCGCGGCCGTGTTCTTCGATCAGGAGGTTTGCGAGTTCGCCCGTCTCCGCCGCGAGGCGGTCGATCTCCGGCTTGGCGATCTCGAAGATCTGGCGGCGGTTGCGCGCGTACGCCCCGAGTTCGAGAAACCGGATGCCGACCTGGTAGACGCCCTCCTCCTTGACGATGTACTCCTCCTGTTCGAGCGTGCTGAGGTAGTTGTGCACCGTGCTCTTCGGCGTGTCCAGGTGCGCGGCCAGTTCCGACACCCCCGCACCGTCGAGTTCACGGAGGGCCTCGACGATTGCGAACGTGTTCACGATCGACTGGACCGGGTTCTTCGCCTGATGGCTCATACGCCCCCGTTTGAGGTCGTCCATGATAAACGTTGATTCCACGTTGTGGGACGATTCGCGAGTGAGGGGCCGACCCGGTCGCGATTGCGTCTGTGACGGGTGGCCACGAGGATTTATAACAGGCAACCGAAAATATGGGGGTCGAATGCGATACAACCAGCTAGAGGCGGCGGGTGAGCGCCGCCTGTCCGTCAGCGACGGAACCACGACGTACGACCTGACGAGCGCCGACGACGGTCTCCGGAGTTTCGGCGACCTGGCGCGGGCCGCGGGCCTCACCCGCTCGACGGTCGACGACCTCGCCGACGCGCTCATCGAGGACGCCGACACGCTCTCCGCGGAGACGGTCGAACGGGACGTGATCGTTCCGGTCGACGCCGCGGAGGTGTGGGCGGCCGGCGTCACGTATCGGATCAGCGAGGAGGCCCGCGAGGAGGAGAGCTCTAAGCCGGACATCTACCTCGACGTGTACGACGCCGACCGGCCGGAGATCTTCTTCAAAGCCACCCCTTCTCGGACCGTCGGCCCGGGCGAAGCCGTCGGTATCCGAGCGGACTCGGAGTGGGATACGCCCGAACCGGAACTCGGCGTCGTCCTCTACCGCGGCGAGCCCGTCGGCTACACCATCGGCAACGACGTCAGCAGCCGGTCCATCGAGGGGCGGAACCCGCTGTACCTCCCGCAGGCGAAGGTGTACGACCGCTGCTGTGCGCTCGGCCCCTGCGTCGTCTCCGGTGAGAGCGTCGACGCCCCCCACGACCTCGACATAGAGATGACGATCCACCGGGACGGGGAGGTGGTTTACACCGGCGAGACCAACACCGGCGAGATGGTTCGCAGCTGTGAGGAACTCGTCTCGTACTTCACGCGGCACAACGCGGTCCCCGAACTCGCCGTCGTCCTCACTGGCACGTCGCTGGTCCCCGACAGCCCCTTCGACCTGCAGGTCGACGACCGCGTCGAGATCTCCATCGAGGACATCGGCACGCTCACCAACCCCGTCACACAGGTATGAGTTCGCCCGTCCCCGAGGCCCTCGAGGACTTCACGCGACGCGACTGGCAGGCGGCGAACGTCGACGGGGTCATCCGGTTCGCGATGGTCGGCCTCGGCTGATGGACGCGGGCGGAGGCGATCCCGGCCGTCGTCGACACGGACTTCTGTGAGACGACCGTCGTCGTCAGCGGCTCGCCCGAGAAGGCCGAGCGGGCGACCGACCTCGCCGACACGATCTCCCGCGGCATCACGTACGATCAGTTCCACGACGGCGTCGCCGCCGACGCCTACGACGCGGTCTACGTCGTCACGCCCAACGCGCTGCACCTCCCGTTCGTCGAGACGGCGGCCGAACTCGGCAAGGCGGTGCTCTGTGAGAAGCCGATGGAGGCGACGGTCGATCGTGCCAGACGGGTCAGGGACGTCTGCGACGGACACGACGTCCCGCTGATGGTCGCCTACCGCATGCAGACCGAACCGGCCGTCCGCCGGGCCAGGGAACTCGTCGAAAGGGGTGCCATCGGCGACCCGGTGCCCGTCCACGGCAGCATGTCACAGCGGCTGCTCGCGGAGGTCGTCCCCGACCCCGACCAGTGGCGACTCAACCCCGACCTCTCGGGCGGCGCGACCGTCATGGACATCGGCCTCTACCCGCTGAACACCGCTCGGTTCGTTCTCGACGCCGACCCGGTTCGGATCCAGGCACACACGGCGGTCGAGGACGAGGCCTTCGCCGACGTCGGTGACGAACACGTGAGCTTCGACCTGGAGTTCGACGACGGCACGCTCGCGTCCTGTACCGCCAGCCAGTCGGCGTACCAGTCGAGTCACCTTCGGGTGACCGGAACCGAGGGGGAGATCGAGATCGACCCCGCGTTCTACAACCGACAGGACCGCGGCTTTCGGCTGTCGTGGCGGGGTCAGACCGTCGACCTCGACTTCGACCAGGTGAACCAGATGACCGAGGAGTTCGACTACTTCGCCCACTGTCTGTTGACCGAGTCTCACCCTCGCCCCGATGGCGACCACGCGCTCGTTGACATGCAGGTACTGGACGCCGTCTACACCGCCGCCGACCGCGGCCGCGACGTCGTTCTCGCCGAGGAGTTCGACGGGTACGACGCGCTCTGCTGAACTGACGCCGACGGGTCGCGCGGCGCCTCTTCGGGACAGCGACCTCGTCGAGAGCCGTTCGACTCCAGAGGTGTCGGTCGATCCTCGTGTATCCGACGAGGGACGTTCGGCGACTCCAGCGACGGAGCGGGCCGAACACCCCGGGATACGTCCCATGGACGAGTTGGTTGTGGCAGTTGCCGTGACCGTGAGGACGGCGATCGCAGGGTAATGGTTGACGTCCTCATACGACGGTTGGGTTTCTGTTCGAGTGGCCGATTCACGGCCATTCGCCACAAAACGGCGCTCTGTAATGAACGTTTTGATGTGATCGGTCCGGGCGCCGCCCGTCGTGTTCCCCGAGGAGGCTGTCCACCTTTTTGACGGCCGCAGCGGGGCCGCGCCGAAGAAGTGCGTGACTCTCGAGAACCGGTTGCTCGCCGGCGTGTCGTCGTAGACGTCGTTCGACGGAACCACACCGTGAGCGAAGTCCCTCTCTTTTTCTCCCCTCCGAGGGCCGCCACTGCAGTTAATTATATCAATATGATATTTTTGAATTCTTATTTAAAATTGTATGTTTCGTGTATATCTCAAACTTCATATTTCGAACCTTAGTTCTAGAAGCCACAATAAACGATATAATGGGAATATACGCGTTGTAGACGCCGACAACCCGCCGTGTCGTTTCGAGTCGA
>JBEPYA010000188.1:0-8023 GCA_041641615.1 Salinigranum sp.
GTCAGGTCGTCGTCGGCCGGGACGACGACCGCCCCGACCAGTTCGCCCCACTCGTCGTCGGGGACGCCCACGACGACGGCGTCGTCGATCATCGGGTGCGAGCGGAGGACGTCGGCGACCTCCTGCGGATGGACGTTCTCCCCGCCGGTGATGATCTGGTCGTCGACCCGACCCAGGACGAACAGCCGCCCCTCGTCGTCCAGATACCCCACGTCGCCCGTCCGCAGGCCCTGCGGGCCGAACGCGGCCTCGGTCGCGTCGTGGTTGCCGTAGTAGCCGGGGGAGACCGTCGGGCCGTCGACGACGAGTTCGCCCGGCTCGCCCTGCGGGGCCGCTCCGTCCCCGTCGCGGACCGTAACCGACGTCCAGAAGAGCGGTCGACCGACCGTTCCCAGTTCGTCGAACGCCTCTCTGGGCGTCGCGGTCGCCACCTGCGAGGCGGTCTCGGTCATCCCGTACGTCGGGTAGACGGGGACCGAGAAGTCCCGACAGCGCCGGAGGAGGTCCTCGGGAGCGGGCGCGCCCCCGAGCAGGACCACTCGAAGCGAATCCGCCAGCGTCCCCCGGAGGTCCAACATACGCTTGAGCATCGTCGGCACGAGCGAGACGCAGGTGACGTCGTAACTCCCGATATCGTCGGCCGTCCGACCGGGGTCGAACGACTCCTCTAACACGACGGTCGTCCCGTACAGCGGCATGCGAAGGACGGGCGAGAGCCCGCCCATGTGGTGCAGAGAGAGACAGACCAGCCACCGGTCGTCGCCGTGGAGTCCGAGACGAAACGCCGAGGAGACCGCGCTCCACAGGAGGTTCCCCTGCGTGAGCCGAACGGCTTTCGGGTCGCCGGTGGTCCCCGAGGTGAAAAGCAGCAGGCGCGTGTCGCCGAGGCTCCACTCGGCCGGTGTGACGCGCTCGGGTACCGTCTCCGCGAGCGACTTCACGGCGTCGTGCGCGGGGTCGTCGACCGAACAGATCGGTCCACCGAACGCCTCGTGTGCCGTCGACTCCGTCCCTTCCGAACAGACGAGTGTCGTGACGTCGGCCGCGTCGACCTGGGCGGCCAGTTCGACCGCGGTGAGGTTGCCGCCGAGCGGGACGAGGACGGCACCGATGCGTTCGGCGGCGTGGACGGTACAGACCGCGGCCAGTCGGGTCTCCATCACCAGCCCGAGGTGGTCGCCCCGCTCGACCCCGAGCGCCGCGAGGCGACCGGCGAGGTCGTCGACCATCGCGTCGAGGTTCACGAAGTCGAGAGTCTCGCCGGTCGATGCGCGCACGAGCGCGGTCCGGTTCGGTGTCGCCCGCACGCGGTGAGAGAGCCAGTCCTGCATCCGTAGCGTCCCTGTCTCTGCGCGCGCACTACTGTCTTTCTCTCGACCCGCGCCGCGTGCGGTCCCTCGCGCACCCACCGGCCGCCGTGCCCCTCAGTGTTCGACGAACTCGACCAGGACGCCGCCGGTCGACTTCGGGTGCAAGAACGCCACCGTGTGCCCCCACGCGCCGGGACGAGGCTCCTCGTCGACGAGGCTGACGCCGAGGTCGCGGGCGCGGTCGAGTGCGGCGTCGATGTCCTCGGTCACGAACGCGGCGTGGTGCATCCCCGGTCCGTTCCGTTCGAGATACCGTGCGATGGTGCCCTCCTCCTGCGGTTCGAGCAACTCGAAGTAGCCGTTCCCCATCGCGAGGAAGACGACGTGCATCCCGTCGAACACCTCCTCGTGGACGACGCTCGTCCCCAGGAGGTCGGCGTACAATCCGGCCAGGGCGGACGCGTCGTCGGTGGCGACACCGATGTGATCGAGTTCCATATCCCGTGAGAGTCGTCCCCGAGGCATAAACAGTGCCCTGGGAGAAATGTCGGTCGAATAATACGTCACCGACACCTATTTGGGGTCGGTGTTCGATACCATCATTAACGACCATGAAGAATGCCATCCGCTGTCCGATGTGCGCGCGGGGCTTCGGCAACCGGACCGACCTGCGGGTCCACCTGATGTGTGACCACCGCAAGAGTTCGCTCACCGAGGAACTGCTCGACGCCGTCGAGGCCAGGGACGCCTCCCGGCCGCGCCGCGAACGCCCGGCCATCCCCGTCGGCGACTCGTAAGCCGTCTCCTCTTCTGCCGCCCGTCGGCCGGGACCGTTCGGGACCCGCTCCGGGAGGACCCTTCAGACCGCGCTTCCCGGCTGGTACTCGCCGAACTCTTCGCGCAGCACGTTGCAGATCTCACCGACGGTCACGCGCGCTTTCACCGCGTCGATGATGTACGGGACGAGGTTGTCGTCGCCGCGGGCGGCCTCGCGGAGTGCGTCGGTCGCCTCCTCGGCGGCGGTCTTCTCTCGCTCGTCCCGGATCGATTCGAGGCGTTCGACCTGTCGGGCCTCGTCCTCTTCGGACACCTCCTCGATGTCGACCTCGGGCTCCTCGTCGACGCGGTACTCGTTGACGCCGACGATGACGCGCTCTCCCGTTTCGATCTCGCGCTGGCGCTCGAAGGCGACGTCCTGTATCTGCTTCTGCACCCACTGGTTCTTCACGCAGTCGAGCATCCCGCCGCGTTCGTCCACCTCCTCCAGGATCTCGAACGCCTCCTCTTCGACCTCGTCGGTGAGTGATTCGACGTAGTACGACCCCGCGAGCGGGTCGATGGTGTCGGCAGCGCCCGACTCGTGAGCGAGTATCTGCTGGGTTCGGAGCGCGGTCCGGACGGACTGTTCGGTCGGCAGCGACAGCGCCTCGTCCTTCCCGTTGGTGTGGAGCGACTGCGTCCCGCCGAGGACCGCCGCGAGCGCCTGGTACGACACCCGGACGATGTTGTTCTCGACCTGCTGTGCCGTCAGTGTCGAGCCGCCCGTCTGGGTGTGGAACTTGAGTTGTTTGGACTTCGGGTTCTCCGCACCGAAGCGTTCCTCCATGATCGTCGCCCACATCCGCCGCGCCGCGCGGAACTTCGCGACCTCTTCGAGGATGTTGTTGTGTGCGTTGAAGAAAAACGAGAGCTGGGGGGCGAACGAGTCGACGTCCAACCCCGCGTCGACGGCCGCCTGGACGTACTCGATGCCGTTCCCGAGAGTGAACGCGATCTCCTGTGCGGCGGTGGAACCGGCCTCGCGGATGTGGTAGCCCGAGATGGAGATGGTGTTGAACTTCGGCGTCTCCGCGGCGCAGAACTCGAAGATGTCCGTGATGAGTCGCATAGACGGCTCCGGCGGGTAGATGTAGAGGTTCCGCGCGACGTACTCCTTCATGATGTCGTTCTGGATCGTCCCCCGAAGCTTCTCGCGGTCGACGCCCTGCTCGTCGCCGACGGCGATGTACATCGCCAGCAGTACGGCGGCGGGCGCGTTGATCGTCATCGACGTGGAGACCTCGTCGAGGGGGATGCCCTCGAACACCGTCCGCATGTCGTCGATCGTGTCGATGGCCACGCCCGACTTGCCGACCTCGCCGGCAGCCATCCCCGCGTCGGAGTCGTACCCCATCTGCGTCGGCAGGTCGAACGCCAGAGAGAGCCCCGACGAACCGTTGTCGATGAGGTAGCGGAAGCGCTCGTTCGTCTCACGGGCGGTGCCGAAGCCGGCGTACTGCCGCATCGTCCACAGCCGACCGCGGTGCATCGTCGGGTACACTCCCCTCGTGTAGGGTTCCTGCCCCGGGAAGCCGAGGTCCGCTCGGTAGTCGGTCTCGACGTCCGCGGGCGTGTACAGCCGGTCGACCGCCTGGCCGCCGGTATCGGTCGTAAACTGCTCCTCGCGCTCGCCGAACCGCTCCAGGGTCTGGTCGAGCGTCTCCGCCTCCCACTCGGCTTTCGCTTCGCGGATGCGCTCGAGTTCGTCGGCGTCGTACATTGACTACCGTGACGGTCGGATGCGACTTAACGGTGGTCGTTACCGGGGTGAGAAAACCGTGTACGGAGGCGACGGCGGCTTCGGCGGGGAGAACGGCGACTGTTCGAGTCGAGTCGATACCGACCCGAGTCTACGCGCGACCCGCCGATCTCGACCGTTCCTCGTCACCGTTCAGGATACGGTCGAGGATCTCGTCGAAGTCTGGCAGGTACGGCTCTGGCTCGGGGTCGTCCGCGGGGTCGTACGGCGCGATTGGCATCTCCTGTGTCCTCCCTTCAGGTTTCGACAACTCCCCGTCAGGTCATAACAGTTGTTCTTCGAGAACCAGTCTATCAATAACAAATGAATTTCACGAACTGTTTACGCTCGTTCTGTGCCGACCCGCGAGGAGAGTCACAGTTAACCGCTCCCCCGGGCGACCACGGAGACGTGCACGATCCGATCGACACCCTCGTCCACGCGGTCGGCCCCGACCACGACGACTGCCAGTCGGCGATGCTCGACCACGCCGTCGCGGCGGGCTTTCCGACGGTCGGGCCCGACGCGGGCGGGGCGCTGCGCCTCCTGGCCCGCCTGATCGACGCGCGCGACGTCTTCGAGTTCGGCTCCGGCTTCGGCTACTCCGCCTCCTGGTTCGCCCGTGGAATGCGGGAGGGCAGAGTCGTCCTCACCGAGTACGACGCCGAGGAACTCGCCCTCGCCCGGGACTTTCTCGACGGTAGGTACGACGTCCAGTTCGCCTTCGAGTCCGGCGACGCGATGGCGACGTTCGAGCGGTACGACGGCCCGTTCGACGTCGTCCTCCTAGACCACGAGGGCGCACGTTACGCCCCGGCGCTCGCGCGCGTTCGCTCGAAGCTCCGACCCGGCGGCGTCGTGGTCGCCGATAACGTCGCGACCGGCCCCGTCGACACCGAGACGCTCGTCGCGATGCTGTCCGAAGATGGCTCCGCCGACCCTCCCGCCCGTGACGCATCGTGGGATGTCGACACGATGACGGAGGGGATCGGGGCGTATCTCGATCTCGTCCGCTCGGACCCCGGGTTCGAGACGACGCTCCTGCCCGTCGGCGAGGGGCTCGCCGTGAGCGTCCGCGTCGAGTGACTCGCCCTCTCATGACCCAAGCTATACTTACCCGACAACGGATATCCACCCGATGTATCTCGCAGACGAGGCGTGGCCGGACCTCGAAACCTACTTCGCTGAGGAGTCGCTGGCGCTCGTCCCGCTCGGCTCGACCGAACAGCACGGCCCCCACCTCCCCGAGGGAACGGACCACCTCATCGCCGAAGCCTTTGCGAGGGAAGCGGCCGAACGCACCGGCTACCTCCGCACGCCCACCGTCACGGTCGGCGTCAGCCCCCACCACCGGCAGTTCCACGGCACGATGTGGGTCGACGCTCCCGCGTTCAGAGACTACGTCGAGTCGCTCACCCGCAACCTCACCTACCACGGCATCGACCGCGTGATCTACGTCAACGCCCACGGAGGCAACGTCGAGCACCTCCGAGAAGTGGGCCGTCGCCTCCGCGATTCGGGGGACGCGTACGCCATCGAGTGGATGTGGAACGACTCGATACCCGAGCTGGTCGAGGAGGTCTTCGAACAGCCCGGCCCCCACGGCGGCCCGAAGGAGACGTCGCTCATCCAGCACCTGCACCCAGAACTGGTCCACGACGACCGACTCGACGAGGCGAGAGACGGCGGCCTCGTCGACTGGGAGAACCACTCCGAAGCCGTACAGAACGGCGCGCGGACGTTCTACGACGCCATCGACAACACCCCCAACGGGGTGCTCGGCGACCAGACCGACGCCACCGCCGAGACGGGCGAGCGGCTGTTCGAGGCCGCCACCGACCAGCTCGTCCAGCTCTGTGAGTGGCTTTCGGAGCGAGAGTTCGAGGCCCTCATGCCGAGAGACCACGTCTGATTCCCCACCCAACGAGTGTTCGCCACGCTTTTGCCGACCCGTACCTTCTCGCCGAGTATGTTCGGAGGCGGCGGCATGAATCCGCGGAAGATGCAACAGATGATGAAGCAGATGGGCATCGACGTCACTGAACTCGATGCCGAAGAGGTTATCATCCGGACCGCCGACGAGGAGCTCGTCTTCTCCGACGCGCAGGTCACCCGGATGGACGCCCAGGGCACCGAGACCTACCAGGTCGTCGGCGAGCCCGAGACACGCGAGCGCGGGGCGAGCCAGACCGACGCCGAAGACGCCGACGACAGCGCAGGGGCGGACGATGCGATCCCCGACGAAGACGTCCAGCTCGTCGTCGAGCGCGCCGGCGTCACTCCCGACGAGGCCCGCGAGGCGCTCGCCATGGAGGACGGCGACCTCGCTGCGGCCATCTCGCGCTTGGAGTGACCGAGTGGGCGACCGAGTGAGACTCCTCTTCGTTCACGACGACCGCGAGTACCTGCTGGCGCCCGGCGAGGAGTTCGGCACCGACCTCGGCGTCATCGAGGTGCCCGAGGGCGTCGAGCCCGGTGACACCGTCGAGACGCATCTCGGCACCGAGTTCGTCGCTCGCGAACCGCGCGGTCCCGACCTGTTCGACCACTTCGAGCGGACGGGCGCGCCGATGATGCCGCGCGATATCGGGCTCGTCGTGGGTCACACCGGTGCCTCCCGCGGCGACAGAGTCCTCGACGCCGGGACCGGGACCGGCGTGCTCGCCGCCTACCTGGGTCGGGTCGGCTGCGAGGTGACGACGTACGAGCGCGACCCCGACTTCGCCGACGTCGCCCGCGAGAACATGGCGCTCGCGGGGGTCGAGTCGACGGTGGAGGTCCGAACGGGCGACCTCACCGGCGACCTCGACTCGCTCCTCACGGACGAGGGCGGGTTCGACCTCCTCACCCTCGACACCGAGGACGCCCCCACCGTCGTCGAGCGTGCCCCTCGCCTGCTGGTCTCCGGCGGGTTCCTGGCGGTGTACTCGCCGTTCGTCGAGGGGACCCGCGCCGCACACGAGGCGGCCCGGGAGGCCGGACTGAGTGAGCCAGAGACGTTCGAGACTATCCAGCGCCGGATGGACTTCGGCGAACGCGGCTCTCGTCCCTCGACGGCCGGGGTGGGTCACACGGGCTATCTGACCTTCGCGCGGAACTAGCGCTTCTCCCCGGGAACTGTGGGGAGAGTCGCCCCCGGAACTATGGGGAGAGTCGCCCCCGGAACTGTGGGGAGAGTCGCCCCCGGAACTATGGGGAGATTTGGTAGTCGGTAGGGGCAGTGTGGGGGAGAGTTGGAAAAGCGCTTTTCTCCGTATCGGGCGTCTCTGTGGTATGAAACGGCGTACAGTGCTCGGGGCGGTCGGGGGGCTCGCGATGCTCGGAGGAGGCGGCTACGTCGGGTGGGAACTGTTCGCCCCGGAGCGGGCCACCCGCGTGAACGAGGACCGGGCGATGGCGAGCGTGGCGAGCGGCACCGAGGGCGAAACCGGGAGCGGGGGAGAAGTCGCGGTCCAGGACGGAGGCGGGGTGCAGGTGCTGAAAGCCGGCGAGTTCGTCGGCAAGGACAACCACCGCTGTTCGGGCACCGTCGAACTCGCCCGGGACGATGCTGGCCTGTTCTTGCAGTTCCGCGACTACGACCAGACGCAGGGCCCCGACGTGTTCTGTTACCTCACGCCCGACGCGGACCCGGACACGACCGCGGCCATCGAGGCCGGGGTGAAGGTCCTCATCGACGGTGGAGCCGACGGGGGCGAGCTGACGAAGACGGGGACGTTCGCCCAGCCGCTGTCGGGGGACGTCCCGGTCGAGGAAGTGAACGGCGTCGGCGTCTGGTGCGATCGGTTCTCGGTCCCCTTCGGTGCGGCGACCTTGTCGGCTCGCGCGGACGAGTGAATAGAGAGGACGTCTCGGTCGCGAGCACGGACGAGTCGCACCCCGTCGGTCCCATCCGACAGTATTTCACCGACAGCGGCGAAGCTCCCGCTATGGGCACGACGCGACCGACCGACGCCGACCTCGTCGACACGGCTCGTGAAGCACTCGCCGACGCGTACGTCCCGTACTCGGAGTACCGGGTGGGGGCGGCGCTGCTCACGGGCGACGGGACGGTGTACACCGGCTGTAATATCGAGAACGCCAACTACTCGAACAGCCTCCACGCCGAGGAGGTCGCCGTCGCGGAGGCGGTCAAGAACGGCCACGACGACTTCGA
>JBEPYA010000188.1:8033-8327 GCA_041641615.1 Salinigranum sp.
CGCATCGCCGTCTCCTCGGGAGTCCGCGACGGCGTCACCCCGTGTGGGATGTGCCGACAGACGCTCGCGGAGTTCTGCGACGACGACCTGGTCGTCCTCTGTGACGAGGGCGACGGGACGAGCGAGTACACGCTCGGGGAACTCCTCCCGAACACCATCTCGCTCGACACGCTCGACGCGGCGGAACGAGCGGGAGACGACGACGGCGAGTGAACGCTGTCGGAAAGAAGACGGTCCAGGGTGAGGCCGCCGGAGGCCACGTGCGGTGCGAGGGAGGTGGACGTCGGGGGGCGT
>JBEPYA010000189.1:0-4881 GCA_041641615.1 Salinigranum sp.
GACCTCCTCGCCGGAACTCTCCGAGACCTGGTCGAAGAGGATGCGACCGATGGCCTTCGAGAGCGCGAAGTGTTCGGCCTCGTAGCCGAACGAGCCGGCCATCCCACAGCAGCCCGAGTCGAGCGGGTCGACCCCGTAGCCGACTCGCCTGAGCAGGCCGACCGCGTGGTGGTCCTTGTTCGTCGCCTTCTGGTTGCAGTGGCCGTGGTACGTGAGCGTCTCGCCCGACTCGGCCGGCGGCGTCTCCAGATTCTCGTCCAGGCGGTGGACGTCGAGGTACTCACACACGCCGAACGCGGCGTCCGACACCTGTTCGACTCCCGGTCCCGAGAGCAGGTCGCGGTACTCGTCCTGGAACATCACGGCGTCGGAGGGCTCGACGAAGAGGACCGAAAAGCCCTCCTCGACCCTCCCTCGAAGTCGCTCGACGTTCGCCTGCGCGCGCTCGCGGGAGGTGTCGAGGAAGCCCTTCGAGTACGACGCTCTCCCGGAGGGTTCGAGGTCGGTCGGAACCTGGACGTGGACGCCCGCCGCCTCCAGCACCCGGACGGCGGCCTTCCCCGGCTCCGGGTACGAGTAGTTCGTGTACGTGTCCGGGAAGAGGAGGACGTGGTGGTCGGCGTCGGACTCGGGGATCTGCGGGCCGCCGCGGGCCTCGAACCAGTCGACGAGTGTCTCGCGGGTAAACGTCGGGAGTTCGCGGTCCTTGGCGATGCCGAAGACGGACTCCATCACCGTCCGCGCGCCGGGGAGCTTCGTCGCCCAGTTCGAGACCGGAGCCAGGGCGCTTCCGCGTCGCGACCACGAGTCGATATCGGCGAACAGCCGTTCGCGGACGGACGACCCCTCCCGCTGGTGGTACTGGTGTTTCACCTCCGTCTTGAGCTTCGCCATGTCGACGCCGGTCGGGCAGCCGGACTTGCAGCCTTTGCAGCCGACACAGAGGTCCAGGATCTCCTCCTGGAAGCGCTCGGAGTACAACTCATCCTCGGGGAGGTCGCCACTGATGGCCGCCCGGAGCATGTTCGCCCTGCCCCGGGTCGTCTGAATCTCCTCTTTCGATGCCCGGTAGGTGGGACACATGACGTCCGACCGGGTCTGCCGGCAGGTGCCGCAGCCGTTGCAGAGTTCGACCAGGTGCGAGAAGCCGCCCTCGTCGGAGAAGTCCAGCGCCGTCTGCGGCTCCAAGGAGGAGTACTCCGCGCCGTAGCGGAGATGCTCGCGCATATCCGTCGGGTCGTCGTCGCGGAAGACGACCTTCCCGGGGTTCATGAGCCAGTCGGGGTCGAACGCCGACTTCACCTGCTTGAACGCCGTCCAGAGCTCTTCGCCGTACATCTTGGGGTTGAACTCCGTCCGCGCGAGCCCGTCGCCGTGCTCGCCGGAGAACGCTCCGTGGTGTTCTAAGACGAGGTCGGTCACGCCGTCGGCGATGGCGTGCATCGTCTCGATGCCCTGCTCTTCCTTCAGCGAGAGGATGGGCCGGATGTGGAGCGTGCCCACGCCCGCGTGTGCGAAGTACGCCGCCGACGTGCCGTTCTCCTCTAAGACCTGTTCGAACTGCTGGACGTACTCGGCGAGTTCCTCCGGGGGCACTGAAGCGTCCTCGATGAACGGGTACGGTTTCGGGTCGCCCTCCATCGACATCAGAAGCGGAATCGCGGCCTTGCGGAGCTTCCAGATCCGCCCCTGAGCCTCCGGCGTGTACGCCTCGATGGCCGCGAACGCGGTCGCCGCGGCGGGCGTCGGTGCCTGACCCGCCGTCGCGCCGCCGTCGGTCTCACCGCTTTGCGTCCGCACCTCGCCGAGCAGGTCGGCTTCGTCCTCCAGGAAGTGCGCGTTCGTCTCGGCGATGGCGTCCCGGAAGTCGCCGTGGAGCTCCGAGTCGAACTCCAGCATGAGCGCCGCCTTCGTCTCCTCGGGGATGCCCTCGACGTACTGGGCGTACTCGGTCGACTCCGCCGCCAGCCGGAACACCTCGTCGTCCATCAACTCGACCGCGGACGCGCCGTAGTCGAGCGCTTCTGGCACGGCGCGCATCGCGTCGACGAGGTCGTCGAAGCAGTAGAGCACGAGCGCCGTCTCCTCGGGGCGAGTGACGAGGCTCACCGTCGCCTCGACGACGACGCCCAGCGTCCCCTCCGCGCCCACGAGGAGCTTCGAGAGGTTGATACAGCGCTCTCCCTCGTCGTTCTCGTAGACGACCTTGTGGAGGTTGTACCCCGAGACGCACCGCTTCAGGGTGGGATAGCGTTCCTCGATCTCCGCCTCGTTGTCCTCGACCACGCCTCGCACGATGCGGTAGATGTGCGATTCGAGACCACCCTGCTCGACGATCTCGTCGTACTCCGCGGAGTCGACGACGACCTCGCGGGTGTGGATGAGCGAGCCGTCCGCGAGGACGACTTTCAACTCCTCGGTGTAGGCGTCGGTGATCCCGTACCGCACGGAGTGCGCCCCGGTGGAGTTGTTGCCGATGCCGCCGCCGACGGTCGCCCGCGCCGACGACGCCGGGTCGGGCGCGAACTTCAGGCCGTGGGGTTCGAGCGCGGCGTCGAAGTGGTCCTGGACGACGCCCGGCTGGACGGTCGCCCGGCGTGCCTCGGGGTCGACGTCGAGTATCGAATCGAGGTGTCGCGAGAGGTCGAGCACGACACAGCCCGGTCCGACTGCCTGTCCGGCGAGCGACGACCCGGCACCCCGCGGGAGGACCGGGACGCCGTGGCTCGTGGCGACGTCGACCGCTCGCTGGACGTCCTCGACGTCCGTCGGGACCACTACCCCGGCGGGACGCGCCCCGTAGATGCTCCCGTCGGTGGCGTACAGCACCTGTGCGTACTCGTCGAACTCGACGTCCCCGTCGACAGCGTCGCGCAGGTCGCTCGCGAGAGCGCGATACTCCTCGACGTCCGGCCGCTCGTGTCCGAGCGTCGCCGCCGATGTCTCCGGCGGCGGCTCGGATGTCGGGTCGTCGACAGCCATGACGAATCCGTTAGAGTAGTTCATGATAAAACTGTGGTAACACGTTCCAGTGCCGTCCGTCGAGTCACGCGTCTGACAAGCTTATCCTCCTGCGGCGCGTCTACCGCTCGATGAGCAACGTCACCTGGAGCCCACTCGAAGCGGCGTACGACGACGACAACGAGCAGTGGTACGTTCTCCTCTACCGCGTCCGCGAGACCGACGCGGGCGACCGCCACGAGTTCCGGACGGTCCGCGGCGACGCGACTACCGAGTTCGGTATCACCGAGCACAAGGAGGGCGAGCGGCTCAACGTCACCGGCGGGAAGGAACTGTAACCAGCGGAACGAGCGGATGTGATCGCCGAAACGGGGAGACGGCGGAACGAGACCGGGCGGGTTTATGCCGCCCTCTCCGAGAGTAGCCGCATGGCACCGTTCATCCACCTGTGTCTGAACGTGGCGGACGCCGACCAGAGCCAGGCCTTCTACGAGCAGTTCGGCTTCGAGTACACGCGGTCGTTCGAACTCGGCGGGGCGGAGAACCGCTACGTCGCCGACGAGAACGGCATCGAACTCCAGTTCAAGGACGATCCTACGGTCGAGGAGGTGACAGTCGGTGACGCGTGGGACCACCTCGCGCTCGGCGTCGACTCCGTCGACGACGAACTCGACCGGATCGAACACCACGGCATCGTGAACGGACCGATGGACGTCGAGCAGGCCGGTGCACGCGTCGTCTTCTTCGAAGACCCCGACGGGCACGTCGTCGAACTGGTCGAGTCGCTCGACTGACCTCGACCGTCCAGGTCCGAGCCTTCAAGACGGATGACGCGGCCACCTCCCGGTATCTCCGACCCACCGGCCGGGCGCGTCTCGCGGGTGTGCGGTACACCGCGTCCGGAGCGACGGCGTACCGACTGTTCGCCCCCGTTCTCGAAACCCCTCGAGCCGTGGGTGGCCTCCGACGCACACCCCCGGCGGGAAGCGACAGGCTTTCGACACGGAGCCCTCGAAAGGGAGGCATGCGACTGGCGAGGGCACGAACGGACGACGGTGTCGTCGCGGGCGAGTATCGGGACGGGACGCTCGTGAGCGACGGCGACGAGCACGCGGTCGACGAGGACGAACTACTCCCTCCGTGTGAGCCGTCCGCGCTGTACTGCGTCGGCCGGAACTACGCGGCGACGCTGGACCAGATGGAGTACGAACGGCCCGAGGAGCCGGACTTCTTCATCAAGCCGCCGGCGTCGCTTCTCGGGCACGGAGACCCCATCGCGTACCCGCCGTTCACCGAGGAGTTGACGTACGCCGGCGAACTCGCGGCCGTTATCGACGTCGAGTGTCGCGACGTCGCGGCCGCGGACGTGCCGGACGTCGTGCGTGGGTACACCGTCATGAACGACGTCGACGCGCTCGACCAGCAGGGACGGACGGCGCGAAAGGCGTTCCGCGGCTCGGGGCCGCTCGGGCCCTGGATCGAGACCGATGTCGACCCGGCGGCTATCGACATGTACACCGACGTCTCGGGCGAACGGCGTCAGGACGCGAACACCGAACTGATGCTGTTCGGTCCGCACGAAGTCGTCTCGTTCCTCTCCCGGCGGTTCACCCTCCAGCCGGATGACGTCGTCGCGTTCGGAAGCCCCGCGAATCCGGGGCTCGTCGAACCCGGGGATTCCGTCGAGATCACCTACGAGGGGGTCGGCACGCTCCGGAACGAGGTCGTCGACGCGAGCGAGTGGTAACGCGTCGAGCTCGCCAGTCGTTCGTCGGAGCGACTGCCGTCGTCAATCCCCGCCGAGACAGAGTTCGCAGGTCTTCTCGAGGGCGGCGAGTTCGCTGTCGGAGACGACCCGCTCCCGTCGGCGCGTCACCCCGACGTGCGTGTACAGACAGCTGGTGCGGTGCCAGGTCCCCC
>JBEPYA010000189.1:4891-8295 GCA_041641615.1 Salinigranum sp.
ACGAGGACGTGTCTGTCAGACATACTCTATTTTTTCTGTGAAAGTCTAAAAAGACACTACCGTCCATGTCCGGTTCGGCGCCACCCTCACCGGGACGCTCGACTCGCGAGACCAGTCGGAGCGGACGGTCAGACCACGCGATTCCGGAGGTCGTCGTCGCCGTCGTCGAGCCGTCTCACGTTCTCGGCGACGATGTCGGCGAGCCGTTCGTAGTACCGGGGCGTGTGGCCGGCGTTGTGCGGAGTGATGAGCACGTTCTCGAAGTTCCAGAGGGGATGCTCTTCGGGCAGTGGTTCGGGGTCGGTCACGTCGAGCGCGGCACCGCGGATGTGATTGCGCCGGAGCGCCCGGACGAGCGCGTCCGTGTCGACGACAGGGCCACGAGCGACGTTCACGACGACTGCCCCGGGGGGGAGCGTTTCGAGCGCCTCGTGGTCGACGAGTCCCTCGGTCGTGTCGGTGAGCGGGCACGCGAGGACGAGGTAGTCGCTCTCCGAGAGCGCGTCGTGGACGGCTCCGAAGCCGATCACCTCGTCGGTCGGGCCGCCCTTCTCGGGCGTGTACCGGACCCCGATGGTGTCGACGCCGAAGCCGTCGAGTCGGTCGACGACGGCCTCGCCGATCGCGCCGAGACCGACGACCGTCACGGTCGAATCCTGGAGCTCGGACGCCTGGAAGGAACGCCACTCGCGCGCCTGCTGTCGTCGCCAGGCGGTGTCGAACCCCCGGGTGAAGGCGAGCATCGCGCCGACCACGTGCTCGGCGACGTTCGGGCCGTGGACGCCAGCCGCGTTCGTCACGGCGACGCCCGCCTCCGCGAGCTCGTCCGTCGGGAGGTGGTCAGTCCCCGCGTAGGTGCAGGCGAAGATCTCCAATCCGTCATCGACGTGAGCGGGGTCAACGCGGTGGCCGGTGACGACGCGCGCGGCGAACGCCTCCTGTTCTTCCTCGGGCGTCCGTGCGAGGACGACCTCGTGGTCGGGGAGGCGTTCGCGGAGCGCCGCGGCGTACTCGCTGGCGGGCATCCCGTGGACCTTCTGTCGAAGGACGGCGACGTCGGGCGGTGTGTCGCTCATGCACCGGGCTTCGACAGGAGCGACCAAGAGTCCGTCCGAGGCGGCAGGGGTCGCCGTCTCCCCTCACTCACATGCGGGAGGTCGAGAGGGACCTCGCCCGACTGCACCATCGGCTCGTCCGACGGTCGAGAGTCGGAGCTGACGGGACCGTGCTCGACCACCGAAGGGGTTCGGTGACGTCGTCGGTCCGGCGCTCGTGGGCGTGCTCGCGGCGCGTTCGGATACGAGGCCGCGTTCGTGATGGTGACCGACTCGCGGTCGTCGCGTGCTCGTTCGTCGTCGGCCCACTCGACGAGAGTCACCCACCTCTCGTCGCGCCGTCTCCCTCGCGAGCGACGTCTCCTCGCCGACGACCGACCGCCGTTACCAGCGTCGTCGGTAAAGAAGGGGATTTAATACCGCCGCATCGACGAATCCGAGTATGGAACGCGTGGACGTGGCCATCGTCGGCGGCGGTCCGGCGGGGTCGTCGGCAGCACACGCCGCCGCGGAGGCCGGAGCCTCGGCACTCGTGCTAGAGAAGGGGGTGCCGCGGGCGGACCGCCCCGGCCGACTGGGGCCGGATTCGACGGACGCCGCGGGCATCCTCGACTACTGGGTCGATATCATGGGCATCCACCCCGACGAGTTCCCTGAGGGGGTGCTCCTGCACCACCTCGACCGCGCGGAGTTCATCGGCCCGAACGAGTCGGTGACGATGCGCTCGACGGGTATCGAGTCGTCGTACGATCACTTCGGTTACTGCTTCAACCGGGCGCGCTTCGACGACTTCCTCCGCGACCGCGCGGAGGAGGCGGGCGCGGAGTACCGCGTCGGCGTCTCCGTCCGCGACACCGAGACGAACCCCGCGGCAGCCGGCGGTGAGGACGACCCTCGACACGTCGTCACCACCGCCGACGGCGCGACCGTCGGCGCGGACTTCCTCGTGCTCGCCGACGGCCCCCAGCGGACAGTAACCAACAAAGTGCTCGACCGTCTCGTCGACTTCGACATCACCGACCGTCTCGCTTCGACGAGGGCGAACCACATCGCCTACCAGGAACACCGCCGCTTTCCCGAGGAGGTGTACGAGGAGGTCTCCGGTGCCATCAAGTTCTGGTGGGGGTACATGCCGGGTCACACCGCGTATCCCTGGGTCTTCCCGAACGACGACCGGGTGTGCAGAGTCGGGCTGACGATGCCCATCGGTCTCGATCTCTCAGAGGTGAAAGAGCGGGACAAGTACAAACTTCTCCGCCCCGAGGACGAGCGGATTCCCCAGGGGAAGGTGTACATCCGTCGCCTCCTCGAACAGGAGTACGGCGACGAGTACGACGTCGAGTCGGACTTCCCGCTCGTCGACGACCGGGGTAAGACGAAGGGAACCGAGACGTACCCCATCTCCTCGACGCGACCGATCGACTCGCCGGTCTCGTCGGGCATCGCCGTCGTCGGCGGTGCGATGGGCGCGACCTCGGCGTTCCACGAGGGCGGCGACCACGTCGCCGTCCGCACCGGATCTATCGCCGGTCGACTCGCCGGGGAGGGCGACCTCTCGACGTATAACCGCGCGTGGAAAGACGCGATAAACGACGAGGTCCTCCGGAACGTGGCGATGGCGGACATCGTCCACGACTACGGCCCCGACGATTGGGACTGGGCGTTCGAGACGGCGCGGAAGATCCAGACCGATGAGGGGGGGTATCGCTCTCTGGGCGTCTCGAAGATGAGCGCGGGCGTGAGCGCGGCCCGGCTCGTCGGCGCGTACAAGAAGCGCAAGTTCAAGTTCCGCAACGGCAAATACGTCCAGATCCGCGAGGACGAGTACCGCTCGGCCTGAGCCAGGGGACGCGACCCGGACGTAATCTGTTTACGCTTCCGTCTCCTCCTTCGGGTACACACCGCAGTCCCCGCCCGAGCTGGCCCACGAGGGCGCGATGACGCGCGGAGAACCCCGGTGTGGGACAGACGGGACCGCCCCTCCTGGTCACCCGACCGAACGTGGGCCGCCCGGCACGAGGGTTTCCCGGTCGACGCGGCACGCCGCCACGGGATGAGACCGGACGTTAGTGTTCCGGGCGTACATTTCGAGTATGCTAATAGAATACTCTCGAAATAATATCCAGCGCTTCAGCGACGGTACACCGTTGAAATCGGTTCTTCTGTAGTAACCGCTCTTCCTGTCGAATTTTGGAAACTGCTGATGAGGCCGAGTTTGGAATGAAGTCTGCCGGGAGTACTGACCTCTGTCAATTTCAGACGACTGTACTGACTCGATGGAAATTCTGCTATCCCAGCGGAGCGTGAACCAACTATGGGACGCAAGAGACCGAGCTGTATGCCGTGCCA
>JBEPYA010000190.1:0-8267 GCA_041641615.1 Salinigranum sp.
ACTTGGACGCGACGTTAGAACAGTTGGAGTAAAGAAGCGCCATCGCCAGGACTCGAACCTGGGACCACCTCGTCTCTGCGGCGAACAGCCGGAACTGAATCCCCGTAACAGCGAGGCGCTCTACCAGCTGAGCTACGATGGCTCGCGTCGGAAGCGACGCACTCTCCCGTACTGGAGATGATTTGATAGGGCTTTCGTTTTTACCCGCCCGCGCCACGGCGACGCACAGCGTCGAGCGGGGAGAGACCGGACCGATACGCTTTCGCGCGGGGGCCGACAAGCGACTCCGATGACCGAACTCGAAGCCGTCGTCACCGCCGTCGACGATGACGTCCGGCCCGACGCGGCCGAGCGCGACCGGTTGGCTGCGGCGGTCGACGAGCTCCGAGCGCGGATCGAACGCGCCGTCGAGGACGAACTGCCCCCGGCGGTCGCCGCCGAGACCGACGTCCTCCAGGTCGGGTCGACCGCACGCGGGACGTGGCTGTCGGGCGACCGCGACATCGACCTGTTCGTCCGCTTCCCGACGAGCCTCGACCGTGCGGAACTCGAGGAGTACGGGCTCGTCGTCGGTCGGGCGGTGCTCCCCGACGGCCACGAGGAGTACGCCGAGCACCCGTACGTCACCGGCACGGTGGACGGCTTCGACGTCGACCTGGTGCCGTGTTACGACGTCGAGAGCGCGTCGGAGACGCGGTCGGCGGTCGACCGGACGCCCTTCCACAACGCCTACCTGCGAGAGCGAATCACCGACGACCTCGCGCGCGACGTCCGCGTGTTCAAACGCTTCCTCAAGGCCATCGGTGCGTACGGGTCGAACCTTCGAACCAGGGGGTTCTCGGGGTATCTCACGGAGCTGCTCGTACTCGAGTACGGCGGTGTCGTTCCCCTGCTCGAAGCGGCCGGCGACTGGAATCCTCCCGTGACGTTCGACCCCGAAGGACACGGGAGCCGCGACCACGACGACCCGCTCGTGGTCGTCGACCCGACCGACCCGGCACGGAACGTCGCCGCCGTCTGCTCGGCCGCGAACGTCGCGCGCTTCCAGCACTACGCCCGCGAGGTCGTCGCCGACCCTCGGGTGGAGCGGTTCTCCGAGGAACAGCCCGCCCCGCTCTCCGAGTGCGCGGTTCGCGAGCACCTCCGGCGGCGAAAGACGACCCTGCTCGCCGTCCGGTTCGACGCGCCGAACCTCGTCGACGACCAGCTCTACCCGCAGCTAGAGAAATCGCTGGGAGGACTCGAAAGCGAGCTCGACCGGCTCGGCTTCGGCGTCCTCCGGGCGGAGACGTTCGCCGCCGAACGGGCAGTTCTCCTGTTCGAAGTCGAAACCGGAACCCTCCCGGCTGTCGAGCGTCACGAGGGGCCGCCGGTCCACGTCCGAGCGCACGCCGAAGGGTTCTTCGAGGCGTACGCCGACGACGAGGCGGTGTACGGCCCCTTCATCGACGGGGAGCGATACGTGGTCGAGCGGCCTCGGGAGTGGACGGAGGTCCGGGCGTTCCTCGAAAGCGACGCGGTGTTCGACGTCGCGCTCGGCAAGCACGTCGAGTCGGCGCTGCGGGAGGGGTACGAGGTCCTCGTCGCCGACGAGGTGGCGGGGCTGGCCGCGGCGTTCGGGGGGGAGGTAGCACGGTACTTCGAACCGCGACCCTGATCTGAACCGCGGGCTCGAAGGACGCGGACTCAGAGCCCGAACGCGTCGCGGACATCGTCGACGAGGAGTTCGGTCTTCTCGTTCGGTCCCTCGTCGGGATCGATGGGGCGGCGACCGTCGAACGTCTCGTGAACGGTCGCCACGCCATCGGAGAGCGTGTCGAGGCCGTAGCCGCCTTCGAGGACGAACGAGAGGCCCGCGTCCGACTGCTGGGCGATGTCGCGGACGCTGTCGGTGAGGAGCGCGTACCCCTCGGTGGAGACGCGCATCCGCGAGATGGGGTCGTGGCGGTGGGCGTCGAAGCCGGCGCTGATGATGAGCAGGTCGGGGTCGAACCGGTCGAGGGCGGGCGCGAGCGTCTCGTCGAGGGCGTAGAGGTAGTCGCCGTCCCCGGCACCCGCGGCCAGGGGGACGTTGAGGTTCGTTCCCTCGCCCTCCCCTTCGCCCGTCTCCGACACCTTTCCGGTGCCGGGGTAGAGACCGTCCTCGTGGAAGGAGGCGTAGAAGACGTCGCCGCGGTCGTAGAAGATGTCCTGCGTTCCGTTGCCGTGGTGGACGTCCCAGTCGAAGATGGCGACCCGGTCGACTTCGTCGTCGTCGAGGAGCGCCTGAGCGGCGACGGCCGCGTTGTTGACGAAGCAGAAACCCATCGCGTCGTCCTCGACGGCGTGGTGACCCGGCGGACGACCGAGAGCGAAGGGGGTTTCGCGACCGTCGGCCCCGCCGACGGCCTCCCGTGCGGCCCACTCGGCGAGGCCGGCACTCGCGAGCGTCGCGTCCCACGTTCCCGCGCTCGCGACCGTGTCGGGGTCCCAGTTGCCGCCGCCGTCCGCGCAGAACTGTTTCACTTCCGTGACGTAGTCGGGGTCGTGGACCGCCTCGACACGCGCCTGCTCGACGGGGTCGGACTCGACGTAGTCGACGCCGTGGCGCTTCGCGAGCGCGCGGCGGATGGCGCGCAGGCGGTCCGGCGTCTCGGGGTGTCGCGAGCCAGTGTCGTGTTCGAGACAGGTCTCGCTGTAGCCGAACTGCATGGCTACGTGAAGAGGGCGAAGTACGTCTCGATGTCCTCCGCCTGGATGGTTCGGCGGTCGGCGTGGCGAGCGAGGATGGCCGCTGCCGCCGCGACGTTGTCGGCGTAGTCCTCGAGCACGTCGGCCAGGGCGATGCGTGCCTCCATCGACACCCGATAGCGGTCGTCGATGTGGAGACGGGCGATGCGGTCGACCGGTGCGACGGGGAGTTCGAGCGTCTCCCGGTCGACGACCTGCTCGACGTCGAAGTCCGCCGCCATCAACGTCTTCCGGCCGTCAGTCGTCGCGCGCTCGGCCGCGTCGACGGCCAGCGTCGCCCCGTGGTCTTGGATACGCCGAGCCAGTTCCTCCGCGGCGTCGGCGCTCACCCGAAGCTCACCCGCGTTGCGTCGGATGATGGAGTCGACCGGGGCGAACGGGAGCTCGACACTCATACACAATTATCCAGGTTACCCGCCGTATAATCCTTTCCGTCGCCAGCGAACGAGCGACTCAGAAGACGTCTTCGGCGTCGATACGGCCGTCACGGACGCGTCCGCGGACGGTTACCTCCTCGCCGAGCCGGAGGCTGGCGTCGGTGTCGACGCTGTACGTCTCCGTCCCGTCGTCCAGCACGACGGGACTGCCCGCCTGGACGACCGTGCCCGTGAACTCGATCTCTTCGGGTGCGTCGCCAGCCGTCTCGTCGGTCGAGTCGGTGGCCGTGGCGGCCTCGGGAGCCGAGGTCGTGGAAGACGACGACGACGACGAGGTGGCGGACGACGACGAGGTGGCGGACGACCCGGCCGAGGAGTCGAACGAACTGAGGCTCCCCTGTCCCTCCGCGCCGCCTCCGGACGTCGCGGTCGCGGCAGCGGGTGCCTCGTGCGTCGGGGCGTCGTCGGGTCGCTCGTCGAACACCGAGACCGTCGAGCGCCAGTTGGCCGAACACTCCAGCGCGTCCTGCCAGCCGTCTTTGACCTGGACGTCGGTGAAGACGGCGTACTGCCCGAGGTCCATCTCGGTGTCGGCCTTGTCGCCCCAGAGCGCGACGCGGATGTCCCCGGTGTCGTCTTTGATTCGGACGTTTCGCACCTGCCCCTGCGAGCCGTCGTCGCGGTCGAACGTCCGCTTCTCGTCGAGTTCGATGACGCCGCCGGCGACGTCGACGGTCTGGCCGATCTCCAGCCCGGCGATGGGGTCGGTCTCGGGAACGTACTCGATGTCCTCGCCGATGGCTTCGACGCTTCCGCGGTTGCCGACGTGGAGTTCGAGGTCGCCGTCGCGCTCGCGGACGTAGCCGTCGACCACCTCGACGGACTCGCCGACCGCGAACTCGGTCGTGAGGTCCGCGCGCTCGTCCCAGAGCGTGACCCGCACGCGCCCGGTCGGGTCGCCGAGGACGAGGTTGGCGACCTTCCCCTCGGAGCCGTCGTCGCGGTCGAACGTCCGGACCGAGTCCGTCGCGAGCACTCTCCCCGAGAGGTTCACGTCCGAAAGCCCGAGCGAGAGGTCCTCCACCCGGTAGGTGTCGAGCACCTGCACGTCGACTTCGGCCTCCGAGTCGGGTTCGACGCGGTCGACGTTCACCTCGACGCCGTTGTAGCCGTCCTTGGGTCGGCCGGCGATCCGGAGCACCTGACCGACTTCGAGTTCGTCGACGGCGGCCTCGGCGGCCTCGTCCCACAGCGCGGCGCGGATGCGGCCGGTCTCGTCGGCGACTTCGACGTTGACGACCTTCCCCTCCTCGTCCTCGCCGTCGCGCTCGAACGTCCGAATCTCGCCGACGCTGACAACCTTCGCGACGAACTTCACCTCGTCCATGCCGGGCTCGATGTCGGCGATACCCGACACCTCGCCGCCGGCGTCCTCCAACTCGTGGGCGACCAGCATCGCGGCCGTCTCCTCGTCCGCGAGCCCCCCCATCTGTTCGACCTTCTCCTGGACGGCAGCCTCGAACTCCTCGAAGTCGACGTCCGGGGAGACGTCCTCGTAGACATCCTCGATGACACCCATAATCCGTTCAGCACCAGGGTAGAGTCGCGCTTAAGGCTTGTCTTTGTTCCCGTAGAACGGGCCCGATAACCCTCACGTCCATCGATTTCGACAGATTCACTCGGCACTGCATCGAGCAGAGGTAGCCGCGGCTTCGTACTTGAACCTACGCCCCGTCGCGGGTGAGGCGAACGACTTCGCGCCGCCCGTCGACGTCATCGTGGACGACGCTGACCACCCCGGGAACCGTCCCGTCCATCACGACCCGCGCCTCGTATCCGAGCGGGAGGAGCGCTTCGGTGCAGGCTTCGTCCTCGTCGCGCTGGACCTCACCGGCGACGACCACGGTGAGCAGATCCCCGTCGGGAGAGTACGAGACGTCCGCGAGAACGGGGACGGCGCAGCCGTTCCGACCGTGGGCGCAGCCGGTGGTGGTGACGGCCTCGTCGTCGAAGGCGACGCTCGCCGTCCCCGGACGCTCACACTGGCCCGTCCTCGTGAGCGAGGTTTCGATGAACTGGGGGTGGGTGCTACCCGCGCTCCCGCCCGTGTCGCCTCCCGACGACCCGTCACCGTCGCCGGCGGTCGGGGCGCCGCCGAGACAGCCGGCAGCGGTTACGAGCGCGGGACCGAGCGCCGAAAGGAGGACTCGTCTGTGCATAACGAGAGTCCACGACAGCCGTCGACATAGGCGTTGGTGAGACGCAGCTCCCGCTTCGTGTCACGGGCGTGGTGTGCGACGACCTCTCGTCGACCGATGGAACCGTAACCGTCTTATGCGGGACGGGCATCTCATGAGATGAGTCCTGGTAGGGTAGTGGACTATCCTCTTGGCTTGCGGAGCCAGGGACCGGAGTTCAAATCTCCGTCAGGACGCTACACACCGCTTCTCTCGGCGATTTTCTGGCAGCGACAGGAGCGTACAAACATGTCGCCTATAGCCAATCCGATTGCACCGAACGGGCCGGTAGTAGAACGAACCGTGACGTTGCAAAGCGACGGCTTTGCCCGTGCTAACGACCGCCATCAAGCCCGGATGAACTGCGAACAGGAACACCGGAATCGGAAACTGGCGAAACAGAATCGTGCCAGCGATCAGGCGATCACTCTCCTCACACTCGTTCTCGCGTTTGTCGGTATCGCACAAGCCACAGCACTCACTGAAGAGCGGCGCAGCTCACGACGGCGGTTCCGGACGCGATGAGGGGGAAGATGTCAGTCGCCGCGACTATTGGCTCGTTCCTTGTGCTCCTCGTCGTTCACATCGCGCTTCTGAGAGCGAGCGCATTGACGACCCACGATTTTGCAATGTGAACAGTCGTGTGTCTCTAACAGTCCTCCGCCGCTACCGGTCGCTGGCGACTTCTGGCGCTCATTAGGATTGTCCCCCGACTGGTGTCGTGCTAACTCCACCCTCTATATCTCGCACGGTGCTTCTGACAGACTCCGGGTAAATCTCAGCGGACGTACTGAATTCAGAGCGCAAGTGTGGTGCCTGGTGAAGGAGTGATTGCTTACTGAGAGCTTCTAACAATAGAGAGAAAGCAGCAAAACAGGGCTGTCCAGGAAATCGATTTGTCAGACATTAAGTAATACGACACACCGGAACCCGATGAGTTCTCTTCGTGAAATCACTGTGACGACCAAGTGTCTCTACCCGTCGCTCGATCGCCGCGAGGACGGTGTCGTGTATAGCCTCTCGGAATAAACCGTGAGAGCCTCTCAGGGGTCCATTAGCGGCTACAGCAAGTAGTTTTGGAGGCCGCTCGAGTGATTATAATAGCGAAGAACACTCGGTCAGGATGAATTAGAGTGTACTCAGTCTTTCCCCGGGGCAGGCCACTGCGGGAATATTGGCTCCTCTAGTCGAGCAAGTTGTTGGTCCGTCAGTTTGACTGAAAATGATTCCACATTTTCTTCGAGATGTTCAGTACGCCGTGGACCGATAATAGGGGCGTCGACGACTTTTTTGTGCAACAACCACGCCAAACTCACTTGCGCAGGAGTTACGTCTTCTTCCTCTGCTACAGCTCGGACGGCATCTAGTACCTTCCAGTTCCTCTCCGAAAACCGGTCTTCTGTGTAAGTGTCTGTTTTTGCTCTCGAATCTGCTGGTACCGTGCTATCACGCTCGTACTTCCCAGTCAGAAATCCACCCGCCAACGGCGACCACGGAATTACCCCGATGCCTTCGTCCGCACAAATCGGGAGTAAGTTCGCTTCCTCGTGACGGTCGACGAGATTGTACTCAGGTTGAAGACAGACGAACCGGTCCCAGTTGTTCATCTCTGCAGTGTAGAGTGCTTTTGAGAACTGCCAACCGGCCATCGTGCTCGCACCGAGATATCTTACCTTTCCGGACTCAACCAAGTAGTCGAGTGCGGACAACGTCTCCTCGATGGGCGTCGTTTCATCCCAGCGATGAATCTGGTACAGATCGATGTAGTCGGTTCCTAGTCGAGCGAGACTTCCTTCGACTTGATCCAGGATGTGCTTCCGGGAGAGTCCACCCTTGTTAGGCCCTTCGCCCATGTCGAAGTACACTTTCGTCGCGATTACCTGTTCCTCCCGGTCGTGGTCTCCTAGAACCTCGCCGAGGATGGCTTCACTCTCGCCATGGGAATACGCGTTCGCCGTGTCGAAGAAATTAATACCCAACTCGAGCGCCCGTTCGATAAGATACGCGCTCTCTTCGCGGTCTTTCATCATCCAGTCCTCCCCAGACCCCAAGTTCAAGCAGCCGAGGCAGAACCGCGAGACCCCAAGACCAGTACTACCGAGTTTCGTGTACTCCATGTGAATCCAGTACACCGGGGTGAGTAATATGTTACAACTCCGATAGAAAGTTGTAACACCGAATCCTCGGTGTGGCCCTTCCTGATGTAGTCCAATATAAATAAGCGAACGCACATCGACTAGAGAGTATGACCTCCGCGAATGACAACGTCGATACTCTCTTAGAAGTCACATTCAGTACTCCCACGCCAGAGTACGATGTCGAAAAAAAGGCACAACTGTTCGATATGCTTGGGCAGGCGCATATGATCCCAATTCTGCATGAGTTTGAGTCGAATCCGGGACCACGCCGATTTTCGGAGCTACAGGAAACCATCGGTGTCCCACAGACGACGCTCACTGACCGCCTCCACGAACTTACTGAACAGGGGTTCCTCATCCGTGAATCGTTCGACGAGATCCCGCCACGAGTAGAGTATACGGCGACAGAGAAAACGATGGATTTGACACCGGCGTTTGAGTATCTGTGTCGCTGGGGAATACACTACGAGTACTAGTTTGTCAAGTCGATGCTTACGTCGTCATCCTGTAGCGGTTAAGTGGGGGATTTCGGTGACACTCAGTCATGTGCTTCCATCCAAGCCGTCGTTGTTCCGATGTGGAGCGATTGAGGGATGCGTGGCCCAATAAGAAACGGAGAGATATACCCTCTGTCTGTGTCACGCCGCTCCTGACAGCAATCGGTGAGGTTTCTGCGGTCGTGCTGAACAGAGAGCGCGTATGTTGCATTGTGTCTACATCCATCGGTGTTCGGTTAAGCACTTGATCGCCTCATGAAGGCTTCAGCCACTCGTTCGCTGAGTAAG
>JBEPYA010000191.1:0-8253 GCA_041641615.1 Salinigranum sp.
AACCGGATGGCGATGACTCGCTTGCGGATGGGAGCGCCCGTGACAGCGCCACAGGACGCTCCCGAGCGAGGGACGAAACCCGTCCCACCGACCTCGGGAGAGAGGGTCCTGAAACCTGCTCGGCAACAGGCCGGGTTTCCTCGTGCGGGGGAAGCCCCGTCGTTTACGACGGGGAGGATGTCACGCGAATCGACACCCCAGTACCGAGTTGTTCACGGACGTACAGCCGGTAGTACGAGCGCGGCGGACCGAGGCGCTTTTTTACTGACCACCGTAATCTCTCTCTGTGTTATCGGTCGAGTTGCACGCACACTCCGCGCTGTCGTACGACGGACGTGACCCCGTCGAGGACCTGCTCGAACGCGCGCAGGCGGCCGACCTCGACGCCATCGCCGTCACGGACCACGACGAGATCGACGCGAGCCTCGACGCGACGTCGCTCGCGCCCGACTACGGCCTCGTCGGTATCCCCGGGATGGAGATCTCGTCGGCCGCCGGACACGTCCTCGCCTTCGGCATCTCCGACCTCGTGCCCGCGGGGCTCCCCTTCGGCGAGACGCTCGACCGCATCCGCGACCTGGGGGGCATCGCCATCGTTCCGCACCCGTTCCAGACCTCCCGACACGGCGTCGCCCGGCACATCACTCCGGAGCAACTCGCAACCGCCGACGCGATCGAGGTGTACAACTCCCGGCTCCTGACGGGCCTCGCGAACCGGAAGGCCGAGACCTTCGCCGAGGAACACGACCTCCCGATGACCGCCGGCAGCGACGCCCACATCGCCGAGATGGTCGGCCGCGCCGTCACGGAGGTCGACACGGACGAACGCACTCCCGAGGCGATCCTCGACGCCATCTGCGCGGGACGGACGAGCGTCGTGGGACGGAGAACGCCCTGGCGCGTCTCCATCCAGCAGGCGCTCTCGGGCGTCCCCCGTCGCGTGAAACACACCGTCCTCGACGCCTTCTGAGTTCGGAGATGATGACGGACGCGAACGGGAGGGAAAACTGACCCGCGACGCCCTCCGCGGCGCGTCTTCTGACCTCGTTCGAGCCGCCCTCTCGGAGGGGGACCCGCTCCCCGGAACCGGCGGGTTCGCCGGCGCGCTCGATACGGACGCGACTGCCGAAGGAGACGCCGTGGTCGGGGGGTGCGGCGGCCGTGTCGTCCGGGACGTTCTCGGGAGGGAACCGGTCTTCGTCGACGGCGAGCACCCGCGCTGGAGCTTCGACCCCCGACGCCTCGACGACCCACGACTCGTCGACGCCGGCTGTCTGGTCGACTTCCGACAGAACGAGGAGACGCGCGTGTGGACGCTCCCCGACCCCGCTCCCGAAACGGACCGCGAGACCGCCATCGAGGCTGCCCGCGATGCCGTTCTCCGGTCGGTCCGCGACGTCGACGCCGACTCGCTGGCCGTCGCCTTTTCCGGAGGAGTCGACTCCGCGCTCGTCGCCAGCGGCGTCGACGCGCCCTGTTACGTCGCGGGCTTCCCCGACTCGCACGACGTGGCGGCCGCCCGCGAGGCCGCGACCGCGATGGGCCGCGACCTCCGCGTCGTCGACCTCTCACACGACGACCTCGTCCGCGCCGTTCCCGACATCGTCCGTGCCACGGGGCGGACGAACCCGATGGACGTACAGATCGCGCTCCCCCTCTTCTTGGTCGCAGAACGCGTTCAGGCCGAAGGCTTCTCCCGACTGGCGGTCGGGCAGGGGGCGGACGAACTGTTCGGCGGCTACGCGAAGGTCGTCTCCCCCGCCGAGGACCACCGCGTCGACGCCGACACCGTCCGCGGGGCGCGCCGCGAGACGATAGAGACGCTCCCGCGGCAGTTAGCACGGGACGTCCTGGCGCTCCGCGCGGCCGGTGTCGAACCCGTGGCACCGCTCCTCCACGACCGGGTAGTGGCGGCCGCCCTCGCGCTCCCCGGCGACCTGCTCGCGACCGAGGACGAGCGGAAGATCGCACTCAGACGCGCTGCGAGAGGTGTTCTGCCGCCCGACGTCGTCAGCACCGACAAGAAGGCAGTCCAGTACGGGAGCCTCGTCTCGCGCGAACTCGACCGACTCGCCCGACAGGCGGGCTACAAGCGCCGGATGGACGACCACGTCGGGCAGTACATCCGGTCGCTGGTGGACGCCGACGTGGATGGGTGAGTCGGCCGGGGGACGGCGACTGGGTCAGTGGTCGTCTCCCGTCTCGTCCACGTGCTCGTGTCCGTGCCCCTGAGCGTGACTGTGGTCGCGGCCCCCATCGTGGACGGATGCGACCTCTTCGTCGGCCCCGACGACGGCCAACTGGACCTGGTGGATGCCTCGGAGCGACTGGATGCGGCTGACGAGGGCGCGGATGTCCGCCGCCGGACCGTCGACGACCAACGTCTCCAGACAGCGGTCCGCCGAGAGGTGGACGTGCTGAGTCGAGATGATCGTCTCGTGAAGGTCGTGCTGAAGGTCGAGCAGGGCGTCCGTCACACCCGTCACGTCGTGATCGTAGAGGACGACGACGGAGCCCTGATGTCTGCCGTCGAGGTCGTCGCGCCATCGGTACGAAGAGACGAAGCCGCGGAGCGCGTCCCTGATGGCCTCCGAGCGACTGTCGTAGTCGGCGTCGGCGACGACGTCGTCGACCTCCGCGAGCAGATCGGTCGGGACGGTAAGGCTCACACGTTCGAGGCGCTCGGACATGCCTCGGGGTGCTGGCCCCGACGCGATGAAACTTTCTCTCCGCCGGTGGCGTCGGTCTTTCGGGACTTGTCCGTGTTCGGTGGACGAATCACGGCGACGAGGATAAATTCGTTCCGATCTGTTTCGTCATCCGCTATCGAAACGGTAGTATTACGAACCGAGTAGAAAGTATTATCCGGGGCTGGCGAAACAGTCCGAGCGAACACAGCATGCACATCCCTGACGGCTTTCTCGACCCCTGGGTTCTCGCGGGCTGTTTCCTGCTCGCGGGGGCCGCCATCGCCTTCTCGTCGTGGAAACTGAACGGTGGCCTCGAGGGGGCCCGGGTCCCGTTACTCGGTGTCGTCTCGGCGGGCATCTTCGCCGCGCAGATGCTCAACTGGCCCATCCCCGGTGGGACGAGCGCACACTTCGTCGGTGGCGCGTTCGCCGCCATCCTGCTCGGTCCGTACTTGGGATGTCTCGCGATGGCGTCGGTCGTTGTCGTCCAGGCGTTCGTTTTCGGCGATGGTGGCGTCCTCGCACTCGGTGCGAACCTCCTGAACATGGCTGTCATCGACGTCTTCGTCGGCTACGCGATATTCCGTGCGCTCGTCGGGGTCGACGAGACGCTCGCCGCGTTCGTCGCCGGCTGGGGTGCCATCACGGTTTCGGCGGCCGCGGTCGGTCTTCAGGCCGGTCTCTCGGCGACGTTCGCGTACGACCTCGGGACGACCCTCACCGTGATGACCGTGGGCCACGCCGTTCTGGGGCTCGTCGAGGGACTCATCACCGTCCTCGTCGTCCGATACCTCCTCGATGTCCGCCCGGACCTGGTCCTCGGACTCGCCGGGTCGAAGGCCTCCACCGACGCGGTCGAGGAGGCGGCGGTATGACCGGCCGCTGGACGGATACTCCCGCCTGGTTCCGCCGGGCGCTCGTTGTCCTCGTCGTCCTCGTCGTCCTCACGCCGGTGTTCGCGCTCGCTTCCGGTGCGGTGGGGTACGCCGAGCCGCTGGAGAACGTCGCCGAGGCGACCGGTGCGACCGAACACGAACGGACGCTCCTGTTCAGCCCGTTCCCCGACTACTCCGTTCCGGGCACGGGAACGGTCGTCGGGACGCTCGTCTCCGGGCTGCTCGGGACTGCCGTCACCCTCGTCGTCGCAGTCGGTGCCGGTCGGCTGCTCGACCGCGACCTCGGAACCTGAACCGATGGCTGGAGCAGTGTTACACGTTTCGACGGACCTCGCGGGCGTCGTTCGTACCGCACTCTTGACCGAGGAGACGGCCGCGACCGACGGGTTCGTCCAGCGTCTCCACCCGACCGTTCGACTCCTCGGTGTCGTCGCGCTCCTCGTCGCGGCCGCCCTCTCGTCGGACCTCGTGGTGCTCGCCGGACTCGTGGGCTTCGCGTTGGTGCTCGCGGTCGCCTCGCGCGTTCCGATTGGAGCGTTCCTCGCGCGGACGCTGACCCTCACAGCGCTCTCAGGTGTCGTCGTCCTCCCACAACTCGTCCTCACGCCCGGCACGACGCTCTTCACCGTCGGTGGGATCGCCGTCACCGAGTCGGGGCTCGCGTACGTCGCGCTGTTCGAGACGCGTGTCGTCGCGAGCGTCGCGCTCGTAACCGTCCTCTCGCTGACGACGCCGTTCGGCACGATCGTGGCGACCCTCCGGAGCCTCGGCGCGCCGGCGACGCTGACGACGCTGCTCGCGCTCACGTACCGCTACCTGTTCCTATGCTTCGCTGAACTCCACCGGGCGCTGCTCGCCCGCGAGAGCCGACAGCTCCGCCCGCGTGGGTTCGCTGCCCAGTGGCGAGAACTCGGCACGCTGTCGGGGAGCTTCCTTCTCCGGACGGTCGAGCGCGGTGAGCGCGTCGAGCGGGCGATGCGTGCCCGCGGCGGAGCCCGTCCGGCGTCGCCGTATCGTCGGCCACACCCGCTCGGCGTCCGTGACGGCGTCTTCGTCGCGACCGTTCTCGGCGTGCTCGCGCTGGTGGTCCTGGCGTGACTACGCCCGTCCTCCGTGCCCGCAACCTCCACTACACATATCCGGACGGCACTGTCGCGCTCTCCGGGGTCGACCTCGACATCGCGGCGGGCGAGCGTGTCGCCGTTACCGGACCGAACGGTTCCGGCAAAAGCACGCTCCTCCAGATCCTCGGCGGGCTCGTCGAACCTTCCGAAGGCCACGTCGAGTACTTCGGCGAGACGACGACAGCCGAGGTGGTCCGCGAACGTCTTGGGGTGGTCCTGCAGGACCCCGACGACTCCCTATTCAACACGACGGTCCGAGCCGACATCGAGTACGGCCCCGCGCAGCTGGGCATCCCACACGAGGAGGCCGACCGACGCGTGCGCGCCTTGGCCGAGGTGCTCGACCTCCAAGCCCTCCTCGACAAGCCGCCCCACCGGTTGAGCGGCGGCGAGAAGAAACGGGCAGCACTCGCGTGCGTCCTCTCGTTCGAACCGTGTGTACTCCTCCTCGACGAGCCGACGAGCGCCGTCGACGCCCCGCGGACAGCCGACGTCCTCGACATCCTCGACCGCCGCCACCGGGCGGGAACGACCCTCGTGACCGTCACGCCCGACGTCGAACTCATCCCGAGAGTGGCCGACCGGGTCGTCGTCGTGGGTCCCACGGGCAACCTCGTCGCGGACGGCCCGGTGGCGGACGTGCTCACGGACCCCGAGACGCTGACGACCGCGGGGTTAGAGCCGCCCGTCACTGTCCGTCTTTTCGACCGGCTCGGCTGGGACGACCCACCGGTCGATGTCGACGACGCCCTCAACCGGCTCGAAGCGGAGGGCCTTGCCCGCCGGTGACGCCGGGCCTCACTCGGAGCGCTCGGCAGCCGCCGAGATCGCCTCACTTCCCAACTCGCGGACGTCGCTGTCGACGTCCGTCGCGCGAAGCTCACTGGTCGTGTACCAGTCCCACGCGCTCGCCGGTTCCTCGTCGTCGTCGGGGGCCAGCGCTCGGGAGTCGACCGTCGCGAAGAACACGTGGTCGATGTGCTGGTGGCCGACTTGGTTGCCGTAGCGGTTGACGTCGGCGAGCATCAGGTGGCGCGGCCGGGGGATGGCCCGCGACGTCTCCGAGGCGATGTCGGCGAGGTCAGTCAGGAGGGCGGGTTCGAGCCCCGTCTCCTCGCGCGCCTCGCGGAGGGCGGCCTCGTGGGGGAGTTCGTCGCGGTCGATGTGGCCGCCGGGCGGCAGGCGGATACCGAGTCCGGGATGCTCGTGGAGAGCGGTCGCGCCGTCGTGGACGAGGTAGACCGTCGCGGTGAAGTGCCGTGTCGTCTCCATGCCCGAGGGTCCGCCCGGGCGGGTTTGGGCGTTTCCGTTCCTACTCGTTGCGGAGGCCGACCGCGATGACGAGCGCGAGCGCTGTCGTCACGACGCCGATACCGATGGTGTTGTTGAACGCCGCGCCGTCGACGGTGTAGATGAACGGTGAGGCCAGCGTCCACAGACCGACGAGGACGAGGAGCCACGCGGCGTATTCGGGGATCGGGTCGGCGTCGGAGTCGGTGCTCATACCGAAGGGTAAACGACTCCGGGCAAAATCCTTGTGGAGGCGCGGACGAGACCGGTCAGGACCGACAGTTGCGTACCTCCGCGACTGTGCGAACAGCCGGCACCCGTTCGCCGCGCGACGTCGTGCCGGACACCCGCTGTCGTCGCGCGGTAGTCGTTACGTCACGGGCAGTGGTGGTCGCGGCATCGTATATGAACGGTCGCCAGGCTCGTTGAGACTAGTGTAATACAGTGATGGATGTAGCATCGGCTGCAGAACGAGTCGTCATCGACACGGTCGATCGGAACGAGAAGGTCGTGGGACACACAGATGCGGTGCGGTCACCGCTCTGTCGGCCAGCCGCGCTCCAGTCGGCAGAAAGTTTCTGCTGAACACACTAACGGACCCGACACTCGGGTTCGACGCTCAAGACGAACCTACCGTACCGGACGTCGATTCAGAAGTCGCCTCGACTCGGTCGAAACCTACGGGACCTGGACCTGTTCTTCGGCTTCGAGCAGCTCGTGGTACCGGTTCCGGATGGTCACTTCGGAGATGTTCGCGACCTCGCTCACCTCCGACTGGGTGACTGACTCGTTGGTGAGGAGCGACGCGGCGTACACCGCGGCCGCGGCCAGTCCCACGGGCGACTTGCCCGAGTGGATGCCCGCCTCCTTGGCGTTCTGGAGGAGCTGGCGGGCGCGCCGTTCGGACTCGTCGGAGAGGTCCAGGTCGCTCGCGAACCGCGGGACGTACTGCTCGGGGTCCGCGGGCTTGATCTCGAGCTTGAGTTCGCGGACGACGTACCGGTACGTCCGGGCGATCTCGTCTTTCTCGACCCGAGAGACGGCGGTGATCTCGTCGAGCGAGCGGGGCGTCCCGGCCTGGCGGGCGGCAGCGTACAGCGACGCGGTGGCGACGCCCTCGATGGAGCGTCCTGGAAGGAGGTCGTCCTGGAGCGCGCGGCGGTAGATGACCGACGCGGTCTCGCGGACGCTGTCGGGGAGCCCCAGCGCGCTCGCCATGCGGTCGATCTCGCCGAGCGCCTGCTTGAGGTTGCGCTCCTTGGAGTCGCGGGTTCGGAAGCGCTCGTTCCAGGTGCGGAGGCGCTGCATCTTCTCGCGCTGTCTGGACGAGAGGGAGTTGCCGTACGCGTCCTTGTTCTGCCAGCCGATGTTCGTCGACAGCCCCTTGTCGTGCATCATGTTCGTCGTCGGGGCACCGACTCTCGACTTCTGGTCCTTCTCGTTGGCGTCGAACGCGCGCCACTCGGGACCGTGGTCGATCTCGTCCTCCTCGACGACGAGGCCGCAGTGTTCACACACCGTCTCGCCGTGTTCGGTGTCGGTCGCGAGGGGGCCGCCACACTCGGGACACTGGAGGGACTCGTCTGCCGTCGCGGATTCGTCTTCGGTCTCTTCGGCCTCGCCTGTACGCGCGCGTGCGCGGGCCTGCTCCGGGTCGTAGCTTCGGACGGATTCAGTCATTGGTTGAGGGGGGGGTGGAGAAGCGACTGCGGGGCAGTCTTTGCCGATATAGTCGTACGGGGTGACAGTACTTAAATCTGCCCAATTAGTCTCCCGTCCAAAATGATGAAAAATAACACACGGTGCGGTTCAGACGGCGAACGAACGACACGATTCCATCAGGGGGTCGATTACGCATGGTGAACCCGTCCGGTAACATGAATGTTTTGCTGCGCGGGATGCCCCCGAAACGGATCCGTGTGGGTACCCGACATACACACTTTTGCCGGTCCGTGTGAACCGTCTGGCATGTCGACCCAGTGGGACGTTCTCCTCCCGGCGCACATCGACCCGTCAGGTCCGAAGTCGATCGACGACTTCGCCCGATGTACCCGGATGGGCGAGTACGACGACGTCGACGACGCGCTCGGAGACATCGGGCGGTACGACGCGGTCGTCGTCAGAACGACCGAACTCGACGCGGGCGTTTTCGAGCGAGCACGCCGACTGAAGGTCGTCTCGAAACACGGGGCGGGCCTCGACAACGTCGACATCGACGCGGCGTCGCGCCGCGGCATCGTCGTCTGTAACACG
>JBEPYA010000192.1:0-8186 GCA_041641615.1 Salinigranum sp.
CCGGGGGTCGTCGTTCGGGTCGATGTCGGGTTTGGAGGGCAGGAGACCGGCCATCGACGGTGTTTTTTCAACGCGGCCGGTATGAGTGTTATCACTTCTCTGAGTCTCGGCGTCCGAGAGGACGACCCCGAAACGGCTTTACCCGCGCCGTCGGTACCGCGGTACATGCTCCCTGTCGCACCCGCGACTGGAGTCGTCGACACGCTCGCGAGCGACCCCATCCTGGTCGTGCTCGTGGTCGGCCTTCTCCTGATCGTGTTCTTCGCGTACCTCTACATCCGGCGGACGCTCATGAATCTCCGCGACGGGTACGAGGACGCCCACCGCGGGAAGTAGCCCGGATGGTCACGACAGCGACGCTCGCGACGTTCCTCGTCGCCGCCGCCGCCTCCCTGTTCATGGCCTGGGCCATCGGCGCGGGGTCGTCCGGGTCGACACCTTTCGCCGCAGCCGTCGGCGCGAACGCCATCTCGGTGATGCGGGCCGGCTTCATCGTCGGTCTGCTCGGGTTCTTGGGTGCCGTCCTCCAGGGCGCGAACGTCACCGAGGCGGTCGGCACCGAACTCGTCGCGAACACGACACTCACCGCCCCCGCCGTCATCGTCGCGCTGTTGGTCGCCGCCACCCTCGTCGCGCTCGGGGTCTTCGCGGGCTACCCCATCGCGACCGCCTTTACCGTCACCGGGGCCGTCGTCGGGGCCGGCCTCGCGCTCGGCGGCGATCCCGCGTGGGCGAAGTATCGCGAGATCGGCGCGCTCTGGGTACTCACCCCCTTCGTCGGCGGCGGCATCGCCTTCGCCACGGCGAAGTTCCTCCGCGACGAGCGCGTCCCCGAGCGCCTCGCGGTCCCGTTCCTCGCGGGGCTGGTCGGAGCCATCGTCGTCAACATCAGCTTCGCGATCCTCCCGGGCCCCGCCGGCAGCGGGTCGGTCGCGGGCACAGTCGTGCGTCTCACGGTCGGTGTCGACCCCGACCCGACGGTCTCGCTCGGCGTCCGACTCGCCGCGACGCTCGCGCTGTCGGCGCTCGTCGTCGTGGCCCTCGCCTACGAGATGGCCGACGACGAGGCCCGCGGCCAGCAGCGGTTCCTCCTCGTGCTCGGCGCGCTCGTCGCGTTCTCGGCCGGGGGGTCGCAGGTCGGCCTCGCCATCGGCCCGCTCGTCCCGCTGTTGGGCGACTTCTCGATTCCCCTCCCGGCGGTGCTGGCCGGCGGCGGTCTCGGCCTCCTGGTCGGGTCGTGGACGGGTGCGCCCCGGATGATCAAGGCGCTCGCGCAGGACTACTCCTCGCTGGGCCCGAGACGCTCGATCGCGGCGATGATTCCCTCCTTCGCCATCGCACAGACGGCGGTCGCCTTTGGAATCCCCGTCTCGTTCAACGAGATCATCGTCAGCGCCATCATCGGCTCGGGCTACGCCGCCGTGAACGAGGAGGGCGGCGGCGGCGTCAGCGCGGCGAAGATGGGCTACACCGTCTTGGCGTGGCTCGGATCACTCGCGCTCGCGTTCGGCCTCTCGTACGGGGTCTTCGTCCTCGTCGACCGGCTACTCCTCGGCTGAGTGGGGCGAACCCGACGGCTCCCCTCGGCGGTCGTCGCTCCCGGCCTCGACCGGTTCGGTCGCGTCGGCCGCCAGCCGATCGGCGGCGTCCGCGAGTCGCTCGTGTGCGCGGACGAACCGCCAGACGAGGTAGACGCCGAACAGCCACAGCAGCGTGGCGACGAGCGCGAGTACCTGCTGGACGACGAGGACGCTGTAGAGGAAGACGACAAGGAGCGCCAGGGCGGCCACGACCATCAAGAGTGAGTCGCGGTCGACGCCGAAGACGGTGGAGGGTGTTGACATCCCTTCGAGACTCTCGACCACGTCTCAAAAACGTTCGCGTCGCAGCGTCACTCCCGTTCGAGCCCGTGTGCGCCCGATTGCCCTGGTTGGGCGTCCGCCCCCTGACAGACCCGGGTTCGTCGTTATGACGCGTCAATGCGTACAGATACGGGTGCGATCGCGCATCTGACCAAACATGAGCCAGCCCATCGGACCCACCGACGGCCAGCACCGAGCCACCTCGTTCGACCCGCTCGACCACGGCGACCCGCGCGTCGACGCCGCCCGGCGGGCCGAAGCACGGGCGTACGAGGCGTACGGCCTCGGCGTCACGGAACACTTCGTGGACGTTTCTGCCCTGAACCTCCACGTTCGCGTCGTCGAGATCGGGACGGGTCCGCCGGTCGTCGTCATCCCGGGCGGTGTGGGGTACGGCGCCGTCTGGATACCGCTCCTGCCCGAACTGGACGGCTACCGTCTGCTCGTCGTGGACCGGCCGGGCGGCGGGTTCAGCGACGGCGTCGACTACCGCGCCGCGTCGCTGGAGACCATCGCGACGCACTCGACGGCGGCCGTGTTCGACCACTTCGACCTCGACGAGGCCCCCGTCGTCGGGAGCTCTATGGGCGGCCTCTGGGGGCTTCGATTCGCCCTCGCCCGGCCGGAGCGAGTGTCCGCGCTCGCCCTGCTCGGCTGTCCCGCGCTCTACCCGACCACGAGCGCGCCGGTTCCGATGCGGCTCGTCACGCTTCCCCTGCTCGGGCCACTCCTCGCCGCGACGGTGGTGACCGCGGGTGACGCCGACGGGATGCGGAAGACGTGGCGCGTCCTCGGTCACCCCGAAGAGACGACAGCGGTCCTCCCCGACGTGTTCGCAGAGGTGTGGTTCCGGATGGACAATCTCCCCCACGCCACCCGGTCGTGGGTGGGGCTGCTCCGGCGGGCCGTCCGACTTCGAGGCGCTCACCCCGAGGCGGCGTTCGGGACTGCCGACCTCCGACGCGTCAAGTCGCCGGTTCTGCTCGTCTGGGGACGAACGGACCCGTTCGGAACCGTCGACCAGGGTCGACGGGGCGCCTCGTTCTTCCCGGACGCGACGTTCCACGAGGTCGGCGGCGGCCACCTCCCGTGGCTCGACGACCCCGAGACGTGCGGTGAGTTGGTCACCGGGTTCCTCGACCGCCACGGCTGACTGTCGCGAGGCGCGCCGGTTCGCTCCGCAGGCCGACGTTCTCCCCGATGGCGACGACGGTGCGGCTCAGCCCTCGACCTCCGCCTCGGTCTCGTTCCCGTCCCCGTCCGCGCCGTCTATCTCCTCCTCGGGGAGCGTGGAGAGGCGCGCCTTCATGATGCGGGTGTTGTCCACCTGCTCGATGCGGATGACGACGTTCTCGTAGGTGATCTCCTCACCCTCCTCGACGAGGCGGCCGGCGCGGTTGAAGATGAAGCCCGCGAGCGTCTCGAACTCCTCGCCCTCGGGGAGTTCGATCTCGAGCACGTCGTTGACCTCGTCGATGTTCACCTCACCGCGGACGAGGCAGTCGCCGTCGGGGAGGAACTCGAACGGCTCCTCCTCGTCGCCTTCGAGGATGTCGCCGACGATCTCCTCGACCATGTCCTCCATGGTGATGAGGCCCTCGGTGGTACCGAACTCGTCGATGACGACGACCATCTGCATCCGCTCCTTTTGGATCTCCTGGAGGAGTTCGTCGACGTTCTTCGATTCGGGGACGTGCAGCGTCGGCTGGACGAGGTCGGTCAGTTTCGCGGTCCCCTCGCCGTAGTGTTTCTCGCGGACGAGGTCGCGGATGTTGACGATGCCGATGACGTTGTCGAGGTTGCCGTCGTACACGGGAACGCGCTCGTGATCGGACTGGACGCACGTCTCGATGGCCTCGTTCAGCGTGGCGTCCTTCGGGACCGCGGTCATGTCCAATCGAGGAGTCATCACCTCCTTGGCGATGGTGTTGTTGAAGCGGAAGATGCGGTCGAGCATCTCGCGTTCGTCCTCCTCGATGACGCCCTCTCGCTCTCCGGTCTCGATCATGTTCTGGATCTCGTCGCGGGTGACGTACGTCGTCTCGATGGCCGACCGTCCCCCAGTCACGCGGTTGATGAGCCGCGTGAGGTAGTCGAAGACGACGATCAGGGGGAACAGCAGATACTCCGAGAGCTTCAGGGGGCGGCCGATACGGATCGCCCACGACTCGGTGTTCTCGACGGCGTACGACTTCGGGGCCGACTCCCCGAAGAGGAGCACCAGGGCCGTGATACCGAACGTCGCGGCCAGCACCGCCTGTCCCTGCGAGAGGTAGATGCCGAACAGCCCCGTCGCCACCGACGACATCGCGATGTTCGCGATGTTGTTCCCGACGAGGATGGTGACCAGCAGTCGGTGGGGGTCTTCCTTCAGCTCCTTGACCGTCGCCGCGCCGGGGACGCCCTCCTCGACCATGTTGTCGACCCGGTGTTTCGCGAGCGAGAACATCGCGATCTCCGAGGAGGAGAAGAAGGCCGAGAGGGCGATGAGGACGACGATCGCGATGACCCCGCCGATCGTGACTGTCGTGTCGTTCACCGGTAACACGTCGGTCACTTGTCCAGCGGCGGTCTGCGTGAGCGTGGCCATCGAGTGCAGCGGCAAACCCATATAACACCAGACGTTGTCGGGGCGCGGAATTAAGAGTTGTCCATCCACGGCCCGCTCGACCGGTTGCGACACGCTTAGGCCGCACACCTCCTAACCGGCGGGTATGAGCGACTCGACCATCACCCTGTACCGACTGCAGGCGTGTCCGTACTGTGAGCGCGTCGTCCGGGCGCTCGACGAGTACGACCTCGACTACACCTCGCGGTTCGTCGAGCCGATGCACGGCGACCGAGACGTCGTCAAGCGCGTCTCGGGCAAGCGGACGGTTCCCGCCATCGTCGACGAGAACACCGGCGTGACGATGTCCGAATCCGCCAACATCGTCGACTATCTCGAGAAGACCTACGGGGGGAGTGCGTAGATGGTCGACTTCGACGTCGTTCAGTTGCCGGAGGCTGACCACGTCGACGTCGGCGACACCGCCCCCGACTTCACCCGCCCGCTCGTGAACGACGAGTACTGGGAGGACGTCTCCCTCTCGGACCTCACGGCTGAGGGGCCGGTCTGTCTCGTCTTCCATCCGATGGACGGTGCCTTCCCGTCGACGTACATGTGGAACGAGATTCGCGACCGCGCGTGGGGCGACTCCCTGACCGTGGTCGGCGTCTCCATCTCCACCCCCTACGAGCACAAGACCTTCATCCACGAACGGGGGATGGACTACCGGCTCTTCTCGGACCCCGCAAACGCCGTCGGACAGGAGTACGGCATCCCTAATCCGATGGACGGCATGACGGGTATCGAGGAGCCGCGGCCCGCCGTGTTCCTCCTCGATTCGAGTCGGAACGTCGAGTACGCCTGGGTCGCCAGCGAGTGGCCCGACTTCCCCGACTACGACGCGGTCGAAGACGCCATCGAGGCGCTCGTCTGAAACGGGAGGGAGCACGCGTGAGTCCCGACACCCCCACCGACGACCGGGTCGCGAGCGCGGCCAGCGCCATCGCCGACGGCGATCTAGTCGTCTACCCGACGGAGACGGTGTACGGCCTCGGCGCGGACGCCTCTGACCCGAACGCGGTCGAGCGCGTCTTCGAGACCAAAGGCCGCAGTCGTGACAAGCCGCTCTCGCTCGGCGTCCCCGACGTGGAGACCGCGCGGCGCTATGTGCGGCTGACGCCGCTCGAGGAGCGCTTCGTCGACGCGTTCCTCCCCGGCCCCGTGACGGTCGTCGTCGAGGCCGACCCGTCACTCCCCGAGGCGCTCACCGCCGGTCGCGACCGCGTCGGGCTCCGCATCCCCGACCACGAGGTCGCGCTCGCGCTCTATCGGGCCGCGAAACCGCTCCCCGTGACGGCCACCAGTGCGAACCGCTCGGGCAGCGGGAGCGTCCGCCGCGTCGACGACCTCGCTCCCGAGATCAGAGACGCCTGTGCGGTCGTCCTCGACGGCGGCGAGACGCCGGGGACGGAGAGTACCGTCGTCGATCCCGGCCGCGGCGTCGTCCACCGCCGCGGGGCCCACGCCGACCGTGTGGCGGCGTGGCTGGCCGACCACGGCGGCCACGACGGGTAACCCAACTCTCACCGCCGCAGGAGGGACCGCATCGACCGCGTTTTGACCCCGCAGCGGTCGCGGTACGAACACGCCCGACAGCGCGACGTGTTTCGCAGCCGCGGCGGGGGGCCGTCGAGCGACCGCACGGCGCGGAGCGCCCGCCGGTACGTCGCCTTCGCCCGCGTCGAGAGTCGGACCGTTCGGACGACGCCGTACGCCGGATACTCGACGAGCGCGTGCGACGTCGCCTCGCCGCGTTCCCACGACAGCGCCTTCGCGGCCGCGACCGCTCGCACCTGCTGGGGCTCCCACACGCCGCGCTCGGGCGGCGCGCCTGGTGAGACGAACGACGGGATTCGTCCCTCGACCGTGTCGACGAGTTTGTGCACGCGGCCGTGGCAGTCCTTTCCGGCGAGCGGGACGTGGGTCCCGACCGGGTCACGGATGGCCCCCCAGTCGTCGCGCTCGGTCAGTCGTTCCAGCGCCGTCCGGTACGCACTCGGCGCGAGCGCGACCGGCTCCGCGCCGAGTTGTGCGTCGTCGGCGTCTCGGAGCTCGTCGTACCGGAACGCGAGCCGCTGCCGGCGTCGCTCCTCCCGAGAGGGGCCATCGTCGCCGTCGCGGCGGGCGTAGTACAGCTGTCGGGGGCAGTACGCCGCCTGCGATATGGCAGTAAAGGTGGGCATCCACGGCGGGATGGCCGCCCGTTCGTACTTGAACGCTCGGGTCGCACGGCTCGAACTACCAGTCCGCTCAGTTCTCACTGGTTCGCTCGGACTGTGGCGTCGGGTCTCTCGTCTCGGGTGGTGACCCGACTGGGCCGTGCTAGCGCGGCAGAACCGTCACGAACGGAGAAAGGTATATCGGGTCGAACAGCGTATCCAGAATTAACAGTAATCTGTCTCATGGTCGAGCTAAGTATCATCATTCCAACCATCAAGCCGGAGTCGGAGATCGACTGTCTGCGCTATCTCGACACGCAGGAGTTCGACGACTACGAGGTGCTCATCCGCTCCGACCCGGGTGCCTCCAAAGCCCGGAACGAGGCGATCAAACGGGCGAACGCCGAGAAGCTCGTGTTCCTCGACGACGACTCGATGCCGCGGCCGGGCTACCTGCAGGCGGCGAGTGATGCGCTCGACGAACACGACGTCATCGCCGGGAGGGTGTTCCAGCCGGACGACGCCGTCATCACCTACAAGCAGTTGCCGTGGTACGACCAGGGTGACGAGGGGAAGTATACAGACCTCGTCGTCGGCTGCAACATGGCGATGCGGAAGTCGGTCATCGACGCGGTCGGCGGCTTCGACGAGACGTTCTTCCACGGCCACGAGGAGACGGAACTGGGGCGGCGCATCGACGAGCAGTTCGACATCTGGTACGAGCCGAGCATGGTGGTCGAGCACTACTACGCCTTCTCGGTCCGGCAGTACTGGGAGAAGTCCTACCGACACGGGAAGGCCGACGCCGACTGGTGGGTCGTCGACGAGGTGCCGCTCCGGACCCGACTCCGGAAGTGCCTCCCGCGGAACGTGCTCCGCCGCCAGCCGGTCGAGACCGTCGCGATGCTCGTCCTCAACTTCGGCCGGATCCGTCGGCTCACCGCACAGCTCCTCGGCCTCGTCGACAGCCCCGAGCGTCGACAGGCGCACGGCGACGCCCACCAGTCCCGCCGCGACTCCTCCGAGGGAATCTCGCCCGTCTCGTCAGGCCGGGACTAACGACCCGGATGGCCGACCCTGTTTTCCGGTCCCTCGCGCGTTAGCGACTGCTTGTTTATCCGCTCCGCATTCGTAGGGCAGGGTATCATGACCTACACCGTCGCGTTCATCGGCACCGGCCCCGACCCGAAGAACCCCAGTACCGACGGCTTCGCGATGGCGTACCGCCACGCCCCCGGCTACCAGCGCCTCGACGACTGCGAACTCGTCGCCTGTGCCGACATCGTCCGCGAGAACGCCGAGGCGTTCGCCCGCACCCACGACATTCCGCCCGAACACGTCTACACCGACCACGAGGAGATGCTCTCCGAAACCCGACCCGACATCGTCAGCATCTGCACGCCGCCCTCGGTTCACGCCGACCTCGTCGTCGGCACCGCTCGAAGCGGCGTCGTGCAGGCCATCCACTGCGAGAAACCCATGGCGCTCACCTGGGGCGACGCGCGGGAGATGGCCCGCGTCTGCGAGGAGGAGGGCGTCCAACTCACCATCAACCAC
>JBEPYA010000193.1:0-8174 GCA_041641615.1 Salinigranum sp.
TCCGGCTGGGGGAGGTCCGCGAGCGCCGGCGCGTGTGTCTCCGTCCAGAGCGGCGCGTCCATACGCCGTAGTGTGTCGGTCAGGGGCTAAGAATCGGTCGGTCAGCCGGGAGAAGTGGGTCGTCGTCAGGTGGTCTCGTGTTCCGCCTCGGTATCGACGGCGGTCGACGGGCGGCCGCCGCGTCCGCACGCTCGCGGCCTCGGCGCCGGGCGCGGTCCTCGACGGCTTCGAGCGTCTCTGTTTCGAGCAGTGATTCCAGTTTCCGCTCGAACTGTTCTTCAGTGAGTTCCCCGCGGGCGTACCGCTCCCGGAGGGTTGCGTGCGGGTCGTCGGCAGTCGGTTCCGGCGAGGTCGTCGGGGACTCGTCCGCCTTCGACTCGTCCTCGCCCGCGAGGATGCTCAACGATGGGGACGACGACCGCGAAGCCGACGACGAACACCACCCAGAACCAGCCGTACCCGAGGAACAGCGCGGAGAGATCGACGTCAAGGACGAGCAGCGAGGCGACGCCCGTGGCACGGCCGCCGTGACGAAGGCGCGAGGGGCGGGGCGGGCGCATACAGAGAGACCGACGAGAGCCGGCAAAGGTATTGAGCGGGAGAGATGGTCGGTGGGGTCGGTGTCCCTCGGTGAGATTGATGTCTCTCGGGAGAGAGCGTCCACGACATGAGAACGGCCGACCGCGTGTCCGCTCGCGTCTCGCTGGTGCTCGTGACACTCGCCACGGCGCTGGCGCTCGTCGGACTGGGGAGACGACGGGAGGCGCGAGCGACGGAGCGGCTCGTCGACCGACTGCGCGCGGGGAGCGCGGAGGCGGGCGAGCGGGAGAACGCGAGCGAGCCGGGAGCCGGCCGTCCCGGCCTCCCCGAACCGGTGGAGCGATACCTCGACGCGGTGCTCCCGGGCGACCCAGGACGGGCGAGTTCGGTTCGCATCGAACAGGAGGGGCGGCTCCGCGTCGGCGGCCTCGACAGTCCGTGGAAGCCGTTCGCGGCGACTCACCGGGCGACGGGCCGACGACCGGGGTTCGTCTGGGACGCGACGGTTTCGGTCCTCCCGCTGACCGCGGTCCGGGTCCGCGACGCGTTCGTCGACGGCGAGGCGTCCTCGCGCGTCACGCTGTTCGGCGCGCTCCCTCTCGGCAGCGCGGCGGGGAGTCCCGAACTGGACGAGGCCGCGCTCCAGCGATACCTCGCGGAGGCGGTCTGGTACCCGACGGCGCTCCTCCCCGAGAACGGCGTGTCGTGGGAAGGCATCGACGACCGGACCGCCCGGGCGACGCTCACGTGCGGGGAGACGACGGCGTCGCTGACGTTCCACTTCGCTGAGGAGCGGTTGCACAAAGAGGGAGAGGAGGTGACGCTGGTCGAACGCGTCCACACGGAGCGGCGATACCGAGCCGTCGGCAACGGGTTCGAGCCGACGCCGTGGACGGGGCTGTGGCGCGACTACGAGGATCGAGACGACGTTCTGGTTCCCACGGCCGGCGAGGTGGTGTGGCACCTCCTCGAGGGGGACCTCCACGCGTGGCGCGGGCGGGTCACGAGCGTCGATTTCGGGTGGTAGAGCCGACGCGTCGACTTCGGGCGGTAAGCGCGAAACCGAACGTGAGATACGCGGCCACGGGCGACGCCACCGGACGAAAGAGCGACGAGTCCGATTCGACAGCCGTTTACGGCGGCCGCGACGAACGGGGAGTGAATGTCGATGCGCGTGACCTTCCTCGGAACCAGCGGGGCCGTTCCGACGACCGAACGAGCCCCCTCCGCGATCCTGTGCAACCGGGAGGGCGAGCGCTACCTCTTCGACTGCGGCGAGGGCACCCAGCGGCAGATGATGCGGTTCGGGACTGGCTTTTCGGTCTCGCACCTGTTCGTCACGCACCTCCACGGCGACCACGTCCTCGGGATTCCGGGGCTGGTGCAGACGTGGGATTTCAACGGGCGGGAGGAACCGCTGGCCATCCACACACCGCCGGGGTCACGCGAACACATCGAGTCGCTCCTCCACGCGGGCGGCCACCAGCCCGGGTTTCCGATCCGGGTAAACGAGGTGTCTCCCGGGTCGGTCGCGCTCGACGGCGAGGAGTTCGAGGTCCGCGCCTTCAGGACCGAACACCGGACCCGCTCGGTGGGCTGGGCGCTGGTCGAGGACGACCGTCGGGGGCGGTTCGACCGCGAGCGCGCCGAGGAACTCGGGGTGCCCGTCGGTCCGAAGTTCGGCAGACTTCACCGCGGGGAGTCGGTCGAACTCGACGACGGGCGCGTCGTCGAACCCGATCAGGTGGTCGGCGAGCCGCGTCCCGGCCGGACAGTGGTGTACACGGGCGACACGCGCCCCGTGCGGGCGACCGAAGAGGTCGGCACCGAGGCCGACCTGCTGATACACGAGGCGACGTTCGCGAGCGACGAGGCCGACCGCGCGCGCTCGACTGGCCACACGACAGCGCGGGAGGCCGGCGAACTCGCCCAGCGCGCGGGGGTGAGGCGGCTCGCGCTGACACACATCTCCTCCCGGTACGCCGGCGACGCGTCCGAGATCGCCTCGGAAGCTGCGCGCGCGTTCGACGGCGAGTCGTTCGTCGCCCACGACGGCCTTGAGATCGAACTGCCCTACCCTGACGGGTGAGACCACGGCTCAATCAGGCTCTTCACCCCTCCTTCCATGCGTCCGAACGTGCCCTCCAACCAGTTCCATCTCGTCGACGTCTTCGCGACCGAACGGTACGCCGGGAACCAACTCGCCGTGGTCGAAGACCCGGCGTCGCTCATCGACGAGGAAATGCAGGCGCTCGCGGCCGAGTTCGGCTTCTCCGAGACGACGTTCGTCTCCCTGTCGGGAGCGGGAGATCGAGGGGTGACGGACGAGGCGTTCCACACGCGCATCTTCACGCCCCGCGAGGAGATACCGTTCGCCGGCCACCCGACGCTGGGGACGGCGTGGATCGTCCGCGAACGAACGGGGGCGGACGAGGTTGTCCTCGACCTGCCGGTCGGCGAGATTCCGGTCGACGTGCACTCGACAGACGGTGCGGAGACGCTCTGGATGCGACAGCGTGCGCCGACGTTCGGCGACCGGCGGAGCCACGAAGAAGCGGCCGAGGTCCTCGGACTCTCGGTCGAGACGCTGAACCACGACCTCCCGGTGCGGGAGGTCTCGACGGGGTTGCCGACGGTCGTCGTGCCCCTCCGTGACCGGACAGCGCTGACGGGTATATCGGTCGACCGTGCGGCCTACGACGCCTTCGTCGCGGGACGCGACGCAAAGAACGTGCTCGCGTTCTGCCCGGATCCGCGAGAGGAACGGAACGACCTCGCCTGCCGGGTGTTCGCGCCGTACTACGACGTCCCCGAGGACCCCGCAACCGGGAGTTCGAACGGCTGCCTGGCGGCGTACCTCGCGCGGCATCGTACCGAGAACGGAAACGTCTCCGTCCGTGTCGAGCAAGGGTACGAGATGGATCGTCCGTCGCTCCTCTTCCTCGACGCGCACGCCGACGGAAAGGAGATCGCAGTCGAAGTCGGCGGTCGGGTCGTCCCCGTGGGGTCGGGGACACTACGGTGACGCACGTTACGGCGACGCCGAAGGCCGAGCCGACGGGTCTCAGCTGTTGCGGTCGACCCACGAGAGCAGCGAGCGGGTCCGCCGCGCGAGGCTGCGACCGTCGCGGGTGAGTTCGTACTCGACGCGCGGCGGCACCTCGTCGTACTTCTCGCGGGAGAGGACACCCACCTCGACGAGGTCGCTCAGGCGGGTCGACAGCGTCGAGGTGCTCGCGTCGGGCAGGTGCGATTCGAGTTCCGAAAAGCGGACGGTGCCGTGGGCGTCGACGACACAGACCAGTTGCATCGTGTACCGGCTCGAGAGGACGTCCATCAGGTCGGTGTCCGGGCAGACACAGCGGCTTCGTGAACACGTCGTCATCTGATTCGTCTCCTGCTTCGAATTCGACACTATAGAAGCTTCGGTTGTGGAAGCCAGCAGCCCGGGGAGGTGGCTCGCGTCAGCGTGGAGTATATATCCGCACCGTCCGTACCGCGAGTGTGAACGACCGGACGAGCGCGCTCGACTCGCTCGTGTTCGGCGTCGACGTGCAGAGCGGCGACGTGCGTGGCGACTCACCGTCGTACGCCGTCGTCGCCTTCGACGGCGAGCGGGTCGACCGCGATGTCGTGTCGCACCGCAAGCTCCGGCGGCTCATCGAGCGCGAAACCCCCTCGATCGTCGCCACCGACAACATGTACGAGCTCGCGGCCGACAAGGACGAGTTGGTGCGGTTCCTGCGAGCGCTCCCCGCCGAGACGAAGCTCGTGCAGGTGACCGGTGCGGAGCGGCCCGAACCCCTCTCGCGGGTCGCGTCGAGACACGGCGTCCCCTACGGGAAGAAGCCGATGAAAGAGGCCGAGGCCGCCGCCAGACTCGCGGCCGCGAACGTCGGCTACGAGGTGTCGGCGTTCGAGAACACCACGACAGTAAAGGTCTCGCGGGGGCGCTCCACCGGAAAGGGGGGGTGGAGCGCCGACCGCTACACGCGGCGCATCCACGGCTCGGTGAAGCGGACGGCGCGGCAGGTCGAGTCGAAGCTGAAGGAGGCCGGCCTGACCTACGAGCGAGACATCACCGAGAAGTACGGCGGCTACTCCCGCGCCGTCTTCACCGTGGAGGCTCCGCCGGAGGACATCCCCGTCTCCTCCAGACGGTCGGGCGACACCCGCGTCGAGGTCGAGCGGGAGCGGCGCGACGGGATCGAGTTCGAGCCGCTCGTGAAACGACGCGACCACGTCATCGTCGGCATCGACCCGGGGACGACGACGGCCGCCGCCGTCGTGGGGCTGGACGGCTCCGTCCTCGACGTCCTCTCTACGCGAACCGAAGACACCGCGGGCGTCATCGAGTGGCTCATCGAGCGCGGGCGACCGCTCCTCGTCGCCGCGGACGTGACGCCGATGCCCGAGACGGTCGAGAAGTTCCGCCGGAGTTTCGACGCGGCCGGATGGGTTCCCGAAACGGACCTCCCGGTCGACGAGAAGCTCCACCGCACGCGGGATACCGAGTACGACAACGACCACGAGCGGGACGCGATGGCGGCGGCGCTGTTCGCGTTCGACGACCACGAGGACCAGTTCGAGCGCATCTCTCGGAAGGTCCCGCCGGACGTCGAGCGCGGCGTCGTCATCTCGCGAGTGCTCGGCAACGAGGAGAGCGTCGAGAGCGTCCTTCGGGACCTCACCGAGGAGGAGACGGAGGAAGAAGAGACCCACGAGCACGAGGAGCGCGAGCTCACTGAGGAGGAGAAGGAGCTCCGGCGGCTCCGCGACCGGGCGGCGAGACTGGAGTCGCAGGTCGAGGAGCTGGAGGCGACCGTCGAGGAGAGAGACGAGACCATCGAGGAGTACCGCGAGGAGCTGTCGGAGGCGAGACGCGAAGAGAGACGGAAGGCACGCGAGCGGCAGGAGGTCTCGCGGCTGGAGCGCGAGAAGAGCCGCCTAGAACGGGAACTCTCCAAAGAGCGCGAGCGGTCGGAAGAGCTCGACCGGAAGCTCGAACGGCTGAAGGCGCTGTGGAAGCTCGACCACTCGAACTTCGCGGACGTCAACACCGAGAAGAACCTGGTCCCCGTGAAGGTCGTCGAGCAGTTCACCCGCGACGCCATCGACCGAACGGTCGAGCGGTACGGCATCGCCGCGGGCGACGTGGTCTACCTCCGGGACGCCTCCGGCGCGGGGCGGTCGACGGCGGAGCAGCTCACCGACCTCGACCCCAGGGTCGTCATCCGTCGCGGCGGGCTCTCGGAGGTCGCCGACCGAGTGCTGTTCGACCACGAGATTCCGGTCGCGCCCGCCGAAGACGTGACCGTCCAAGAGGTCGACGAACTCGCCGTCGCCCGCGAGTCCGAGGTCGAAGCGGCCATCGAGGCGTGGGAAGAGCGCGCCGAGGAACGACGCAAGGAGCAGAAAGAGAGCATGGTCGACCAGATCATCTCCGAGCACAGGGCCGAGTCGCGTGCGGAGAGTCGGGAGTAGCCGGGCGAAGTCGTGGAAAAAACCGTCGTCGGAGCCGCTCAGAACAGCATGCGAGCGGCGAACTCGCGCACCAGTGGGCCGATGATCGGGTTGTCCGGAACGCCGTCGGGGTCATCCGGGCTGGGGATACCCAGCCCCCCCACCGAACGAGGCACCATCAACCGCGACCATGTCCGAGACGCCGCGCTGGACGTCGACCAGGCCGGCTTCTGCAATACTGTCGAGGAACTCGTCACGGAGCTCAAACAGCTCGTCGGTGCGGACGTCGGCGCGCGCGCCGAAGAGGCAGATGGGGTCGTCCGGGTGTTCGCGGCAGTGTTTCTCCCACTCGGCCTCGCCGCCGGGTGCCGGCTGGAAGACGCCCTCGACGACCGCGGCGGTCAGTCTTCCGCTCCGGCCGAGGAAGCCGCGTTCTTCGAACTGTGCGAGGTACTTACCCCGGATGCCGAAGTATCGTCCGAGCGCGTCACCACTCTCCTGCGTTCTGGTAGCCATCGCAGGTCACTGTCGGTATATCTCTCCAATAATAATTATGATATTGCGTGTCACGCAGACAATATATGAAAATAGACAGTCAAATAGCGGAGGGCAACCGTCGTTCGGACGTGGATATGGCCGACTGGAACGCGGTCGTTTGTATCAAATCATCTATGTTTATCGTTGACATTCCAGATACATGTAAATATTTTAATATGGTTTCGTGACGAATGATAGCAATGACCATGGTGAACGCGACAATCCATGCATTGGACCGAGGACGAATCCGTCTCGACTCGAACATCGCGTTCGAGGGGCACAGACTGGGAACCATCGACCAGCCCGGCGACGTCAACGAGATGATCGACTTCGTCGTGTACAACCTCCTCATCGACCACCCGGAGGCGACGATTCTCGTCGACTCCGGTTCGCACCCCGACGCGGGTTCGGGCCACTGGGCACCACCGATCTACCAGCTGTTCGAGCACGGTGACGCCGACGAACGGACGCTAGAGGTCGCTCTGGAGGAGAAGGGCTACACCATCGACGATATCGACGTCGTCGTCCAGACCCATCTGCACCTCGATCACGCGGGCGGGCTGTACAACTTCGAGGGGACTGACGTGCCGGTGTACGCCCACGAACTGGAGCTCCGCAACGCGTTCTACCAGGGGAAGGTCGGTGGGCATCCGGCGTACGTGGTCGACGACTACGACCGCGAGCTGAACTGGCAGCCGATTCATCTCGGGGAGACGACGCTCTGGGAGGACGTGACGCTCCATCACCTCCCCGGGCACTGCCCGGGTCTCATGGGGCTCTCCGTCGACCTCGACCGCGACGGAACCCTCGTTTTCGCGTCCGACCAGTGTGTGCAGCGGGAGAACTACGAGGGCCAGCCACAGGGAGCAGTGATACTGGACCAGCGGTCGGACTGGTTCGAGAGCCTCCAGCGACTCCACGAACTGGAGCGGACGCGCGACGCCGTCGTCTACGCGGGACACGATCTGGAGCAGTTCGAGTCGTTCCCCGGCTCCTGGTCGTGAGGAGAGGGCGGGGAGCGTCTCACTCGCTCGGAGCCGAGTCGCGGCGGGCGCGGACGAGGAGCACGTACACCAGCGCGCCGACGAGCGGGGCGAAGAAGCTCACGACGGTCCAGGCGACGGCGTAGTCGTTCCCGGCGCTCCGCGCGTCGAGGTAGACCCAGGCGGGGACAACGACGTGTGCGACGAGGAAGTAGAGCATGAACCCCAAGAGCGAGAGGAGGAGACCCAGGTCGCCGACGGCGACCCACATCGCGACGAGCGGGACGCTGACGAAGACGAAGAAGCCGACGAACAGGGCGAGGGGGGAGCGGAGCGAAGCCATCGTCTCGTGACGGACGGACGGACGCGACGCAAATCAGCCTTTAGTATCCGGGACGGCCTCGAATCCGCGAACGGAGCGGTCGGCTGACAGTCGTCTCGAAACGATATTCAACGCCTGTACTAGCCGAACACGGGAGGTTAGCAGGAACCGCTATCCTCTCCGGCGGTGTAGTGTCGGGGTGATTTCAGATGTCCTCCGACGACGCCGCCACCTCGGAACCGCACACGACCACCGGAAGCGATCGACGGCAACCGACCCGTGCGTGGTCCGGAGTCGTACTCCTCTCGCTCCCTCTGCTCGTCCCGCTC
>JBEPYA010000194.1:0-7461 GCA_041641615.1 Salinigranum sp.
AGTAGAAGCCCAGGTTAGGTTTGTAGGCGCAAACCAGGTCAGTGGTGGCATCAATGATGGCCTTATTGAAGGGCAGAACCGGCTCGTCCCACTGCATGGTGGGTAACGGGAGCCGGGCAGGATGGGGATCGAGGCCCACACAGAGCCAGGAGCCGCGGCGAGAGACGGAACTCACACGCCTCGTAGAGAGTGGGGTTCACGACGGGGAGTGCGGCCGTCGTCACCCCGTGGGCGACGTAGAGGACGAGCAGTCCCGGGACGGTGAGGAAGAGGCCGACGGAGACGGCGTCGACGTAGACGAGTGCCCCCGCGAGGGTGAAGACGGCGACACTGGCGACGTCCGGCGCGCCGAACCGGTTCGTGTGGGCGAGGGGTGGCACCACCTCCCCCAGCCCCGCGAGCGTCCGGGTCGGCGCCCACGAGAGGGCGACGAGCGCGGCGAGCGTGGCGAGGACGAGTCTGGGGGTGACGAGCGCGCTGGCGGGGAGAGCGAGGCCCGAGGCGGCCGCGTCGACGAAGGGGACCGAGGCGAAGATCATCCGCGCCCACGGGATGACCCCGAGCGTGACGAACGCCATCGAGGTGACCAGGAACCCAGCCCCTGCGACCCCGCCCACGAGGGCGCGCGGGAGGGTATCTCGCGGCGACCGGACCGCGTCGGCGAGCGCGACACACGCCTCGAACCCGACGAAGCCGAAGAGCGCGACGAGCGCACCCCGACCGACGGACAACACCGGCTGCTCGCGGAGAACGGGCGTCGGAAGGAGCGGGACGAAGTTGTCCGGGACGACCACCGAGAGCGCCGCGACTCCCAGAACGAGGACGAAGAGCGTGAACGCCCCCGAGAGGAGGAGACCGACGCGACCGACGACCGCCGGCCCGACGAGGTGGAGAGCGAGGAGTATCGTGAGGGCTCCGAGCGAGAGGACGTCCGCGGGGACCCCGATGGGAACGATACGGGCCAGGTACTGCGCGAGGAGCGCGAGCAGGGCGGCGTAAGCGGCGGGTTTGGGCCACGTGAGCAAGAACCCGACGGCTCGGGAGCGCCACGTCCGCGAGAGGTGCAGGTACGCGCCCGCGCCGTCGTCGCCGAGCGGCCCCGAGCAGAACGTCGCGTAGCCGACCGCGAGGGCGAGTGCTCCCGCGCTCGCGAGGAGGAAACTCAGCGGGGTCGCCGGACCAGCGAGGTTCTCGACGCGCTCGGGGACGTACAGCGCGCCCGCGCCGAGCAGGGTGCCGGCCACGATGCCGAGCGCGTGCGGGAGCGACAGCTGTCGGTGCCCACCAGCCATTAGCGACTCGAAGGCGCGTGGTGCGAAATAACCCTGGTTCGCCGACGACACGGCCGAAAAGTGAGGTGCCTGGCCGTCGTAGGACAGATGATGTCTATCGAGACCGCCCACGCACAGCGTGTCCGCGAGCGATCCCTCCCCGACGGGGCCGAGCCGACCGGAGACGGCCCGGTGTGGGTCGGGATCGTACGCTCGCCGCCGGGGTGGTTCGACCGCCGCGTCGACGTCGACTATCCCGCGCTGGGCCTCCTCCCGGAGACCCGCGAGTCACTCGATCGGAGACGCCGAGAGCTTCGGATGCAGGGCCTCTGCGCGGAAGGTGCGCACAACGCCGCGTGGGAGGAGCTGTCGGTGGACGAGCGCTACCGGCGTCGGTTGTCGAACGGGGTGAGCGACGAGGTACGGGAAGCGCTCGACTCGCTCGTCCGTCGGGAGGGAGTCGTCCTCGCGACGGACCGCCGGCCCGGATTTCGGTGTCACCGGTCGGTCCTCGCGTCGGTGCTCGACAGCGGCCGGGAGTGATCAGCGGTTCCGACTGACGGGGAACTTCACGCGCTCGGGGGAGGCGTTGAACCGTTCGAGGATGCGCTCGTAGAGGACGTTCCTGGTTCGAGCACCGCGTCGCGGGTGGACCAGATAGCGGAGCCGGAGTTCGACCCACGACTCCGTCTGGACGACGTTCACCGTGGGCCCGTCCTGGACTTCGAGTTCGACGGCGGTCTCGGCGAGTCGCTCGCGGTAGTCGGCGATCTCGCGGGCCATCGCGTCGCCGAGGTAGTCGTCGGCGACGTCGATCATCGTCTGGCGGGCGAACCGGAGGTCGGTCTCGAACGCCACCTGAATCGACAGCTCGTTCCAGACGTGGTCGACGAGCGTGGTGTAGTTGACGACCTGCGAACTGAGGACGACGCTGTTCGGCACCGTGACGACCCGTCCGGAGGGCTGGTGCGTCGAGACGAGGTCGCCGTTGACCTCCCAGAGGGTCGTGACGAGGAAGTCGACCTCGATGACGTCGCCCTTCGACTCGCCGATCTTCACCCGGTCCCCGACGGCGTAGGGGCGCTTCAGCATGATGTACACCCAGCCCAGGAGGGAGAGGAGCGGCTGCTGGAGCGCGAACGTGATGGCGAAGCCGACGACGCCGAGCGAGAGGAGGACGCCGACCCACTGCTCGGTGATGACGCCGAGGACGGAGATGAGCGCGATTCCCCCGAGGAGGAGTCGGAGGACGTTGCGGACGTCGTGGACGCGGCGCTTCGTGAACCGCGTGGCGAAGACGCGGAGGACGATGACGTAGGCGCCGTAGAAGCCGAGGACGGTCGAGACGACGAGGAGCGCCTTCGTGAGCACCACGTTCCCCGGGAGGACGGTCGTCGGAAACGGCTCGGGAAAGGGGCCGGTCGCCTGGACGTAGCCGGCGACGAGCGCGGCGATGCCGGCAGCGACGAGCGCGGAGTACCCCAGTCGACGCGTCACGGCGCGGAGGTCGGGTCGGTTCGGCAAAACAGTGTCGACCGCACTCTCCGACCTCGGTTTCGGTCTCGGCGACCGGACCGGCCTCTGCGTTCGAGACCGGTCGAGTCGCCTCCGGTCGCCGACGAGCAGTCGTCCGTCAGACCGTCAACTGCAGTGCCTGCCGGATGTGAAACCGGGTCTCGGCGTCGGTCGCCTCGACGAGCGCCTGTTCGAGGTGCTTCTGGAGGGCGATTCGACGGGCGTCGGGCGCTGGATTGGCGTGCATATCCCACTATAAATTAACGTACTATATAAGACTGTATTGCCGAGTATTGAACGTAATAACTAATTAACTACGAAGGGTTACTGATGTAATACCTCAGACTCGCGTATTAAATACATTCGGTTAATCGTATACGTCTCCGAGCCGGTCACTGCGCGACGGTCGACGAAAAGGGGTCGACCAGGCTCAGCGGATGTAAATGTCGGTGAGGCTCGCGAGTTCGTCCGCGATGCCCGCCTCGAACCCGTCGCGGGTGACGCGCCAGCCCCAGTTTCCTTCCGCGGTGCCGGGCGTGTTGAAGCGAGCGTGTGAGTCCAGTCCGAGCAGGTCCTGCATCGTGGTGAAGGCCATGACGGCCTCGGAGTTCCAGACGGCCTCGATCATCGACCAGTTGATGTTCGAGCCGTCGACGCCGAGGTTGTAGTGGAGACACTCTTTCTGTTGAGGGCCGAGGCTCTGGTAGAACCCGACGACCGTGTCGGTGTCGTGCGTCGAAGTGTAGCCGACGACGTTGTCGGGGTAGTGCATCGGCTGGTACATGTGGCCGGCCTCACACCAGTCGGCGTACTGGGGGACGCGCATACCGGGGAACTCGAACCGGTCGCGGAGTTCGACCACCGACTCGTCGAGGAAGCCGAGGTCCTCGACGATGAATGGGAGGTCGCCGAGTTCGCGCTCGACCGTCTCGAAGAAGTCGTGACCGGGCGCGTCGACCCACTGACCGTCGCCGGCCCAGTCGGAGTTCGCGTCGATCGCCCAGTACTCGTCGAAGCCCTTGAAGTGGTCGATGCGGGTGACGTCGACGAGGTCGAACAGCCGGTTCAGACGGTCGAGCCACCAGTCGTACCCGTTCGCGCGGAGGTGGTCCCAGTCGTACAGGGGATTACCCCAGCGCTGCCCGTCGTCCTGTGGGTTGGGGGGGACGCCCGCGACGACCGCCGGTTCGTTGGTCTCGTCGAGGCGGAACGCGTCGGGGGCGGTCCAGACGTCGGCACTGTCGAGTGCGACGTAGATAGGCAGGTCGCCGACCAGCTGGACGTCGCGCTCGTTCGCGTACGCTTTGAGGTCCTTCCACTGTCGGTCGAAGGTGTGCTGGACGAACTTGCGGAAGGCGACCTCTTCGGAGAGTTCCTCGCGGTACCGCTCGAGGGCGTCGGGGTCGCGCGTCTTCACCTCGTGGGGCCACGTCGTCCAGAGCGCGCCCTCGAACTCGTGTTTGAGCGCCATGAACAGCGCGTAGCCGTCGAGCCAGGAGGCCTCGCGCTCGCAGAACTCGTCGTAGTCGTCGGTGGGCTCGAACCGCTCGAACGCCGTCCGGAGGCGGTCGCGCTTGAACGACGCGACGTGGCCGTAGTCGACGTGGTGGTCGTCGAACGACTCGCCCGTGAGTTCGTCCTCGGTGAGGAGCCCGCGCGCTTCGAGACGGTCGAGGCTGACGAGGAGTGGGTTGCCGGCGAAGGCCGAAAAGGACTGGTACGGCGAGTTGCCGTGGGCCTGCGAGGTGGGGCCGAGCGGACAGAACTGCCAGAGCGACTGGTTCGCGCGGTCGAGGAAGTCGATGAAGTCACGCGCTCCCCCTCCGAGGTCGCCGATACCGTGTGGGCCCGGAAGCGACGTGACGTGCATGAACACGCCGCCCTGACGCTGGAATCGCATACGCGCTCGATTCGGCAGCGCGATACATTAAGCGTGGGGCTTCGGCGGCGAACGCGAGCGAGACGAGAAGGTGACACTCGACACGAGCGCCCGCCGTGGCTGAGGTGGGTGATAGTATCAATCAAATGTATACTCAAAAATTCGTGAGAAACAGTATTATCCTCTCGTTGGGAGTGGACGTGAGAGGAGCACATGGTCGAACCCCCCACAGACAGTGGAACCGACACAGGCGTGGATGGCGGGAGCCGGGGCGACGTCGACCGGCTTTCGAGCGGCATCGGCGGATTCGACACCGTCCTCGGTGGCGGCTTTCTGCGCGGCTATCACTACCTGATTCGCGGGACGCCCGGTGCGGGAAAGACGGTGCTGGGCTGGCACTTTCTGGTCGCCGACGGCGGGGGGGACGCGCTGTACGTGACGTTCGAGGAGCGTCCCGAGAAGATCCGACAGAACGCCGCCTCGCTCGGTATCGACCTCGACGGCGTCACCGTTTTGGACATGAGCCCCGAGGGGCGGTCGTTCGCCGAGGGTACCAGCTACGACGTCTTCACCCCCTCCGCCGTCGAGTACGAGTCGCTGGCCGACCACGTCCGCGCGCAGGTCGAAGCGTCACCGGAGCGCGTCCTCCTCGACCCGGTGACCCAACTGCGGTATCTCGCGCCCGACGAGTACCAGTTCCGACGGGAGCTACTCTCGCTCATGGACCTGTTCACAGAGCAGGGGGCGACCGTTCTGTTCACCTCACAGGCAAGTCAGGAGATGCCCGACAACGACCTGCAGTTCATGAGCGACGGCATCGTCGAACTGTCGCGGCCGAGCGGCGGTCGAGTGCTCGAGGTACCGAAGTTTCGCGGGGGAAGCACCGCCACGGGGCCGCACGCTGTCACCCTCGACCACGGGGGAATGACCGTCTACCCGCGGGTCGTCCCCGATCACGACGAGCGCCCGTTCGTCCGGACGCGCGCCTCCTCGGACGTCCCCGCGCTCGACGACCTCCTGCACGGGGGAATCGAGCTGGGAACCACCACGCTGTTCAGCGGTCCCACGGGGATCGGCAAGACGACGATCGGCGCCCTCTTTCTCGTCGAAGCGGCCAGGCAGGGGAACCACTCGATCCTCTACCACCTGGAGGAGAAACCGACGACGTTCGTCGAGCGCTGTGCGTCGATCGGCACGCCGGTGACGGAGCTGATCGAGTCGGGAGCGCTCGAAGTCGTCGGTGTAACACCTTCGTTGTTGACGGTCGGCGAGTTCCTCGCGCAGGTCCAGAGCGACGTCACCGACGAGACGACGTTCGTGATGATAGACGGGATCCAGGGGTTCGAGAAGCTCACCAACCTCTCCGCCGAGCGCGAGGAGCTGTCGGCCCTGCGGAGCTACCTGACCGCCCGCGGGATCACGGTCGTCCTCACCGACGAGATGCCGAACGTCACGGGCGACTTCCGCCCCACGAAGTCGGGCGAGACGGCCATCGTGGACAACATCGTGTTCATGCGGTACCTCGAGTTCAACGGCGAGCTCCACCGCGCCATCGGCGTGTTGAAGAAGCGGACGAGCGACTTCGAACACCGACTTCGGCAGTTCGAGATAACCGACGAGGGTGTCGTCGTCGGCGACCCGATCACGGGGCTGTCGGGCGTTCTCACCGGCGACCCACAGTGGGTGGGTGTCGAACCCGACCGAGAGGAGGTTCTGTGAGTGACTCGACAGCGGACGCCGCACAGTCGGGCGTCCACGCCGAGAGCGAGGAGACGTCTACACGGGGATAACGGCGGCGACATGTGGCCACCAACCGACGGAACGAGTCGGCCCAGATACGACCCACCGAATACCCGGAGCGACGGGGCGTTCCTGCCACCGGCCTCCGTCGCGCAACCACACCGCATCCTCCTCCTCGTGGCGCACGCTCGGAACCGCACGCTCTTGCTCGACTGGTTCGACCAACACCCGACGTACGACGCGATCGACGGGACCTCGGCCCTCTCCGACCAGCAGGGCGGTGAGACCGAGCGAGCGGTGGGCGACCCCGAGTCGGACGTGGACGACTCCGAACCGGACGTGGACGACGGCGTCCCCGGCGACGCGGAGGAGGGGGCGACGGGCCACCCGGCAGGGACCGAGACGAGCGAGGACCACGCCGGTTCTCGGCGGCTCCGTCGCCTCGAATCGGAGGCGATCGACCTGATACTCGTCGACGTGACCGCGTTCGAGGCGAACGACGAGTGGCTCAGACGGCGGCTCGAACTCGAGAAGCCGCTGCCGCTCCCGTGTCTCCTGCTCGCCTCGGAGTCGACGGCGCGCCGGTTCTTCGCCTCGACCGCCACCCACGACCGGAACGAGCTCGTCGACGACGTCGTCGCGACGCCGGTCGATCCCGAACTGCTCGACCGGCGGCTCCGGGCGTACCTCGACCTCCGGCGGATGGCGGCGGCGCTCGACCGGCGTCACGACCAGCTCTCGTTGCTCGCACAGGTAGTCAGACACGACATCGCGAACGCCGCGACGGTCATCACGGGCTGGGGCGAGCTGCTGCGCGAGGACGTCACCCCCGACGGCGTCGACGCGCTCGAACGTATCCTCCGCGGCGGGCAGCGAATCACGGAGATCGTCGAGAACAGCCGCGACCTGACGATGCTCATCGACGCCGGCCACGACCTCGAAACGGAGGCAGTCCTCTTGGGTCCGGTCCTCCAGACGGAGGTGGACGCTATCAGGCGCGTCCACGAATCGACGACGAAGAGGGTGACCGTCGACCTCCGGCCGGTTCCCGCGGTC
>JBEPYA010000194.1:7471-8121 GCA_041641615.1 Salinigranum sp.
CCCCGCCCCGGGAGGTCGTCGTCCGCGTGACCGACAATGGGCCCGGAATCGACGACGACCGGAAGGAACAGGTGTTCGAGCCGTCGACGAAACGCGGCGACAGTCCCGGCGACGGTCTCGGCCTCTCGCTGGTCAGACGGCTCGTCGAGTCGTACGGCGGCCGCGTCTGGTTCGAAGACGCCCCGGGGGGAGGGGCGGTCGCCTGCGTCGCCCTGCGGCGTGCGACGTCGCCGGTGTCCTGAGTCGACTCCCATCGTCGCGTCGAGCGTCTTCAGCCGGACGACGTTCGAGAGCGGAGTCAGTCGCGGCCGACCGGACGCCGTCGGTCGAGAACCCACCATCCCAGGACGGCTACGACGCCGACCACGGCACCGACCGTGTTGGCGAGGGCGTCGCCGCTGGACGCCGTCCGCCCGGGGACGACCGACTGGATCACCTCGATACTCGCGCCGAACGCAGCGACGAGGAGGACGATCGCGACGAGACGCGAGAAGTCCGCTCTCGCGCCCCGCACGCGCGTGCCACACACGGCTAGCCCGGCGATGACGGCGTAGCTGACGGCGTGGACCACCTTGTCGGCACCGACGTCTAACGGCCCCGCGAGCGCGACGTCGGAAGCGCCACCCGTGGTCGGGAGCGGGAAGACGGAA
>JBEPYA010000195.1:0-8012 GCA_041641615.1 Salinigranum sp.
GCGAGAGCTCTCGCCGAGCGCGTTACGGCTCCGAACCCCGTGCCGGGGTACGACCGCGCCGCGATGGACGGCTGGGCGGTCCGCGCGCAGGACACCTTTGGTGCCTCCGGCCGCTCGCCCGCCGTCATTCGGGGCGCCGTTACGGCCGAAAACGACGACGTCGTCGGACCGAGCGACGCTGTCCGGGTCCACACGGGGAGCGCCCTCCCCGACGGTGCGGACGCCGTCGTCATGATCGAGGAGACCGAGCAGGTCGGCGACGAACTCGAAGTGTTCGACGCCGTCACCGAGCGGGAGAACGTCGGCGACGCGGACGAGGATGTCGCGGCCGGACAGACGCTGTTCGAGGCCGGCCACCGCCTGCGTCCGTCGGACCTCGGGCTCCTCAAGTCGGTTGGTCTCGCTCGCGTCCCGGTGTTCGAACGGCCGACCGTCGGCGTGATTCCGACGGGCGAGGAGCTCGTCCAGTTCGACCCCCAGCCCGGGGAAGTGATCGAGACGAACGGGCTCACCGTCTCGTCGCTCGTCTCGCGATGGGGCGGGGTGGCGACGTACCGCGACGTCGTCACCGACGACTTCGACGCGCTCCGGGCGGCGATCCAGCGCGACCTCACGAAGGACGTCGTCGTCACCACCGGGGGGTCGTCGGTCGGCGAGCGCGATCTCCTCCCCGAGGTTATCGACGAACTCGGCGAGGTTCTCGTACACGGCGTCGCGCTCAAGCCGGGCCACCCGGTCGCACTCGGTGTCGTCGAGGAGACGCCGGTCGTCTCCCTCCCGGGTTACCCCGTCGCCTGCATCGTCAACGCCGTCCAGTTCCTTCGACCGCTCGTCAAGCACGTCGGCGGAATGGTCTGCCCACCGCTCCCGGCACAGGACGCGCGCCTCGCCCGCAAGATATCGAGCGAACCCGGCACCCGGACGTTCGCTCGCGTCGAGGTCAGAGCGGAAGACGGCGAGCACGTCGCCGTCCCCACTCGTACTTCGGGATCGGGCATCCTCTCGTCGGTGGCGCTCGCGGACGGCTGGGTGGTCGTCCCCGAGTCTCGGGAGGGCATTCCGGCGGACGAACGAGTCGCGGTCGAGGACTGGGAGTGGTCGGCGTGACCGAGCGCAAGGAGTTCCGCGACCTCGCTCCGCCCGAGGAGGCCCACGAGGCTATCGCCTCCCTCTCGCTCTCTCCGCCGCCGGAGTCGGTCCCGCTCGACGACGCGCGGGGGAGAGTCCTCGCCGAGCGGGTCGACGCGACCATCGACGTCCCCGGTTTCGACCGCGCGAGCATGGACGGGTACGCCGTGCGGGCGCGAGACACCTTCGGCGCGGACGAGGCCGACCCCGAAGTCCTGATCCTCGTCGGCACTGTCCACGCCGGGGAAGAACCCGACGTCGCGGTCGAACCGGGCACCTGCGCGGAGATTTCGACCGGAGCGGTGCTTCCCCCCGGTGCCGACGCGGTCGTCATGGTCGAACGGACCGACGACCGGGGTGGAGAGATCGAGATCCGAACGGCGGTGGCTCCGGGTGACAGTGTGATGCTCGCCGGGACGGACATCGCCGCCGGGTCGCGCGCGCTCGGCCCCGGCACGCGGCTCACGCCACGAGAGGTCGGCCTCCTCTCGGCGCTCGGCGTCGACGAGGTGCCGGTCTACGGCACCCCGAACGTCGGCATCGTCTCGACCGGCGACGAACTCGTCCGTCCCGGTGAGGAACTCGACCCCTCGCGCGGGGAGATCTACGACGTCAACTCACAGACTATCGCCGCCGGCGTGGCCGAAGCCGGCGGCGAACCCGTGCTGTACCCCCACGCCGGCGACGACTACGAGGAGATGGAACACCTGCTCCGAAAGGCGGCCGACGAGTGCGACCTCGTCCTCTCCTCTGGGTCGACCTCCGCCTCCGCCGTGGACGTCATCTACCGCGTCATCGAGGAGCGCGGCGACCTCCTCCTCCACGGGGTCGCGGTGAAGCCGGGCAAGCCGATGCTGGTCGGCCGACTCGATTCCAGCACCGGGGCGGGAACGGGACAGTCAGCGTACGTAGGCCTCCCCGGCTACCCGGTGTCGGCGCTCACCATCTTCCGGACGTTCGTCGCGCCCGCCATCCGCCGCGCCGCGGGGCTGCCCGAACCGCGGACGGCGACACTCACGGGCGAGTTCGCGGTGCGGGAGCGGTACAGCGAGGGCCGACTCCGCCTGATGCCGGTCGGCGTGCTCGACCGCGAGGACGAGGACCTCCCGCTGGTGTACCCCGTCGACAAGGGGAGCGGCGCGACGACGAGCCTCGTCGAGGCCGACGGCGTCGTCGAGGTTCGCCCGGACACGGAGTACATCGCGGCCGGCGAGCGCGTCGAGGTCACGCTGTTCTCTCCGGACGTCCGCGTCCCCCGTCTACTCGGCGTCGGCGAGGACGACCCGCTCCTCTCGCGACTCCTCGACCGCGTCGACGCCCCGCGGTATCTCCCCGTAGGAAGTCGTGAGGGGCTCCGGCGACTCCGCGACGGGGTCCCGGACGTGGCGGTGGCGTCGGGACCGACCGATCGCGAGGTCGAGAGCGAGGAACTCGGCGCGTGGACCCGCGAGTGGGGGCTCGTCGTCTCCGACCCGCTCGATGGCCTCGACTCCCTCGTCGACGACGACGTCCGGTTCGTGAACCGCGACCGTGCCGCGGGGCTCCGCTCGACGTTCGACGCGGCGCTCGACGAACTCGCGGCGGAACGGGGCGAGTCGCGCGCGTCGCTCGCCGACCGAATCGATGGGTACGAGCTGACCGTGAAGGCCCACGAGAGTCCCGCGCGTGCGGTTCTCGCCGGAAAAACCGATGTCGGCCTCGGGCTCCGTGCCACGGCGGAGTCGCTCGGACTCGACTTCGTCTCGCTCGGCCACGAGCGGGTCGTCGTCCACGCGGCGGCGGACCGCGCCGGAAAGCCCGCCGTGTCCGAACTCGTCGACGCGCTCGCCGGCTGCGCCGACGAACTGGCGATGCTCCCCGGGTACGACGTGCCCTGACCGGTTCTCGGACGTAGCTGCCGCTCGCGGGAACACGACAAAATCATATTTGATATTCATACCCACTCGCTTATGTAGGCGGTCTCCGTCCACTCGAGTATGCCTGCACCCATCTCCGTCCTGCACGTCGACGACGAACCGGACGTCTTGGACCTCTCGACGAAGCTGTTCGAGCGCCGGGACTCGCGAGTCTCCGTCGTCACGGCCGGGAGCGGCCCGGAAGGGATGGACGTGCTCGAGACCCACGACGTCGACTGCGTCGTCTCCGACTCCGTTCGGATGCCCGACGGCCAGTCGTTCGTCGAGGCCGCGAGCCACGTGACCGACGCGCCCATCGTCCTCTTTACCGCCAAGGAGTGGCAGGAGGTCGCTCCCGACGCCGTCGCGGCTGACGTCGCCGAGTACGTCCGCAAGGCGAACGTTTCGGACTACAAGGCGGTCCTCAAGCACGTCCTCAGACTCACCGACAAGCCCGAGGCACCGACGCTATCGAACCAGCGTCTCATCGGCCGCCACGACTTCTCCTCGCCCACCGAACTCGGCGTCTCCATCGTCCACGCCGTCGAGGCGGCCGTCGACGAGGATCTCGACGCGTTCGACCCGCTGTACGACGTCGTCGACCCCGACGCCCTCGAAGCGCTCTTTGGCCCCGTCAGTGGGACCGCCCGCGCGAGCCGGGTCGAGGTTCGCTTCACCTACCACGGACTCGACCTCGCTGTCACCGGCGACGGGAGCATCGCGATCGTCTCGGACGCGAACTGATCCACTGATCGACCGCGCTGCAGACACTCTCGGTTGCTCGCCCGATACATGACATCTATATGTCATTATAGTTTTATAACGTTGCGAATCGTAGCGACAGCGAGTGCTGAGCTCGGTATCTCATGTCTCAACAGACAATCAGGAAATTTGATGGTTTATCGTACCAGAACTCGAACATAACGTCATGAGCGAACCGACCGTAATCCTCCACGTCGACGACGACGAGAGCTGTCTCGAGTTGTCGCGCTCGTCTTTCGAGAGTGCGCTCCCGAACGTGGAAGTCGTGACTCGAACCGACGCGGACGAGGCGCTCGCGACGCTCGCCGTCGAATCCATCGACGCCGTCGTCTCGGACTCGATCGAGCTGACGGACGGGACGCCGTTCGTCGAGGCCGCCCGGAACACGTATCCCGACCTCCCGATCGTCCTCTACACCGGACGTGAGTTCACCGACGCCGCTCCCGTGATCACGCAGGCAGGGGTCACGGAGTACGTCCAGAAGCGCGCAGACTCCACGCGCGATCTCGTCGGCCGCGTCGAACGCCTCGTCGAAGACCACGGGTCGCCCTCGTCGACCGACCGTTTTCGATACACGCCTCCGGGCCACGACGCCGACTCGGCCGACTCCGCCGTCGACTCGACGGACGCCGAATGGACCGAACTCGCCCGCTGTGACCCGACGTCGGTCGACGACCTGGTCGTGACGCTCGTCAACGTCCTCGGCGACCGAGCCGACGAGCGCCCCCTGGTCGAACTGTTCGACGCCGAAGCGCTCGCTCGGGTGTTCGACTCCCCCTCCGACGGCGACGTCACCATCCAGGTTCGTCTCCGCCTCGACACCCACGAGATCGCCGTCACCGCCGACGGTGTCGTCGCCAGCCGCCCGCTCACTTCTGCGTAGTCCGTCGGGACCCCCGCTCAGGCCCGTCCCAGTTCGTCGAACGAGGAGACACGGTAGTCCGCGAGCACGCAGTGCCCGCGCCGCTCGGGCGGGTGTCGTTCGACGTGAATCCCGTCGAGGCCGGCGTTCCACGCCGCCCCGATGTCGCTCGCGCCGTCTCCGGCGAGGACACCGCGGGCGTCCGCTCCGATTTCGAGCTGCGACAGCGTGTACTCGATCGGTGCCGGGTCGGGCTTCCAGCCGACCTCCGACGTACAGCAGAGCACCACGTCGAACCAGTCGCCGATGTCGAGGTGGTCGAGGACGGGTCGCGCGAGGAACTCCTGACAGTGGGTCACGAGTCCGATAGGATGGCCCACCCGCTGGACATCGCGGACGAGCGCGGCCGCGTCGTCGTGCAGATACGTCGCCTCTGCCCGGGCGATGGGGTCCTCCTCGTCGTGGAAGACCGGCCAGAACTCGGCGGGGTCGATGCCCCAGGCGCGCAGTTGGGGGTCGCGGGCGCCGTTGAGGCCGTGCCAGATGATCTCGGCCTCGTGGTCGGAGAACTCCCTGCCCAGGCGGGAGCCGACGCGCTCGAACACCTCGCGCGTGTACGCCCACTCGGCGTCGACGATCGTTCCGTCGAGATCGAACAACCATACGTCGTACTCGCCGACGACCATTACAGGGAAGGAGGTGACGAAGTGGTAAGTCGTTTGTGCCCCCGCTCTCTCGCGTGAGAACGGCTCGCTCAGCACCCGGCTGCTAACTCAGCACCCGAATGGACGACCCGAGGTGGTTGTGGCGCACCTCCCGCACCGAGTCGGCGTTGTACCGGTCGAGTTCGGCGGCGACTGCCTCCTCCCACGCTTCGCGGTACCGCTCGCTCACCACACACTCGCTGAACGTGACGCGGTCGACCGGGACGGAGAGCCACTCCTCCATCACCGCGCTGAACCGGCGTGCGTCGGTCAGTTCGCCCCGCCAGAGCCACTCCTCGAAGAAGCGCCATCGACCCTCCTCGTCGCCCGGTTCGGCGGCGGGGTAGCGGACGACCGTCTCGAACGTCTTCGGGTCGGTCTCGACCGCGGGCGCATCCAGCCGGAAACGGACCCGGAACACGTAGTACGCCTCCGGTTCGTCTCGCTTCGGGCTCCGGCCGCGACGCTCCTCGTTCATACTCTCCCCGCTCACGCTACCGCTCGTCGTTGAACAGGTTCGCCAGCCGGATGTCCTTGTCCGTGATTCCCCCCTCCTCGTGGCTGGTGAGGCGGACCTCGACGGTCTGGTAGCCGATGATGATTTCGGGGTGGTGAAACTCCTCCTCCGCGACCTCGCCGACGTGTGTCGCGAACGTGACGCCGTCGAGGTAGTCGTCGAACTCGTACGTCCGCGCGATCTCGTCGTCCTCTCGCTCCCAACCGTCGGGGAGTCGCTCGTCGACCTCGTCCTCGGAGAGCAGGTCGGCCATACCCGTGCGTCGTCGTGGCATGGGTTAACTGTTCGGACTCTCGGAGGGACCGAGTCCGTCGGCGTCGACCGCACCTGATCGGGTGTAGTGACCGCGGCCTCGGCCCCTAGTCGTCGGTCAGGCGGTCGACGATCCGCTGCGGTACGTCGGCGTCTTCGGGGATCGAATCGGGCGTCTCGCTCGTGGGGAGCGCCGGCGGCTCGCCGCCGAAATCGGGGTCGAACAGCTGCATCGCAGTCTGGATGGTGTTCCAGTCGTCCTCGGCGGCGGCCTCGCGGAGGCTCTTCGTCGGCGCGGCGAGCAGCTGGTTGACGATGGTGTCCGCCAGCGCGCCTACCGTCTCGCGCTGTTCCTCGGTGAGTTCGCCCTGTGACTCCAGTTTTCGAAGTGCTGTTTCGACCTCGGACTGCTTCATCCGCTCGGCGCTCTCGTACATCGCGCCGATCGCTTCGTCCGCACGATTTCGTTTGAACCGGTCCATCAGACGAGTGAACTCCGCGTCGATCATCTCCTCGACACGTTCGGCGGCCGCCCGACGCCGCTCGTGAGTCTCGTCCGTCACGGCCTCCAGCGCGTCGATGTCGTGGACGGTCACTCCCTCGATTGTGGTCGTCGCCGGGTCGATGTCACGCGGCTGGGCGATGTCGATGAGGAGCGTCTCGCCCGCGTCGACGAGCGCCGCGTCGTCGAGGACGTAGTCGGGGCTGGCGGTGGCGCTCACCACGAGATCGGCCTCCGAAGCCGCGGCGGGAAGGGCGTCGAGACCGACCGCGCTCGCCGAACACGTCACGTCCCGGGCGACGTGTTCGGCGTGGGGCACCGTTCGGTTCGCGACCAGCAGCCGGGGAACGCCGGCGGCATCCAGCGCACGGGCGGTCAACAGCCCCATCTCGCCCGCGCCGACGACCAGCGCCGTCGTCGCCGTGAGGTCGAGGTGTCGCTCCGCGAGACGGACCGCCGCGGAGCCAAGCGAGACGACGCCCTCGTTGATGGCCGTCTCGGTCCGGGCTCGCTCACCGACGTGCAGCGCCTTCGTCAGCGCCTCGTCGAGCGTCGGCCCGACGCCGCCGACGGAGCGTGCCTCCTCCAGGGCGGTCCGGAACTGGCCGAGGATCTGGTCCTCGCCGACGACGAGCGACTCCAGCCCGGCGGCGACGCGCATCAGGTGTCGGATGGCTTCCTCGTGGTCGAGGTCGACGACCGCTCCGTCGCGGACGTTGGGGGCGAAGTCGCACAGCGCACGCCGCCCGGCCGCCGCACCGTCGGTGACGACGTACGCCTCGGCGCGGTTGCACGTCCGGAGCGCGAACGCCTCGTCGACACCCTCGCGCGCGAGGAGGTCGCGGACGGTCTCGCGCACGGAGTCGTCGCCGACGCGCTCGATCTCGTCGACGCTCGCGTCGACGTGCGAGACGCTCACGCCAGTGATCACGTCTCGGTTCCCGCTCATGGCTGCTCGGGCTCCTGTTCTGCGGGGATGGTGGATTCGATTCCAATCACGTCCTCTGCTACTTTTCGGGCGTTCGGCGTGCCTGTACGTAAAGCCTTCCAAACACGCGATGACCGGACCACGCGGCGCATCGCCTCCTGCCGCTCCGTGGGTGTGAGGTCGCGCGCCTTCAACTCCGCGCGGAGCTCTCGCGTCAACGCCGCCATCGCGCCCGCGCCGTCCAGCTCCTCCTCGAGTCGTTCGCGCAGGTGCTTCGAGAGCGCCGGACTGGCTCCGCCCGTCGTAATGGCCACCGAGACCGACCCGTCGTCGACCGTCGCGGGGACGATGACACTTCCCGCGTCGCGCTCGCCTGCCCGGTCGGTGCGGTTGACGAGGACGTTCCGCGCCCGCGCCGCGTCGGCCGCCGCCGCGTTCACGTCCTCCCGGTCGGTCGCGGCG
>JBEPYA010000196.1:0-7852 GCA_041641615.1 Salinigranum sp.
GGGACGTGGACACGAGCGACCGTAGGACGCGAGTGGCCGAATCGGCTGGGGAGGGTGTGGTTTCACCGCTCTGGTGACCGCTCTCGTTCGTGGTCACTCTCGTCCTCGCAGGCGTCTCACCGTCCGATCTCTCTTCCACGTTTATCGGCCGCCGCGGTCGTTATCCCGCCCCCGAAGTCGTTATCCCGCCTCCGCGTTCGTCCTTCTGAGCCACCAGAACGCCTTTCGGACTCCCCGCAGACCGACTCGTATGCGCGTCACCTTCCTCGGTACCGGGAGCGCGATGCCGACGCCCGAACGGGTCCAGACGGGTCTCCTCGTCGAGTCGGACCCCCTCGGCGGCGACGGCGACGCCGACGAGGACAGCGACGACGACGAACAGGGAGACGAGCGCCGACAACGTTTGCTCGTCGACTGCGGGAGCGGCGTCCTCAACCGCCTCTCGTCCACTGATACCGGCTACGAGTCCGTCTCGACGGTGCTTCTCACCCACCACCACCTCGACCACGTCGCCGACCTCATGCCCCTCCTGAAGGCGCGGTGGCTCGCCGGCGAGGAACACCTCGAAGTGGTCGGCCCCGCCGGGACGAAGGCGCTCGTCGACGGCTTGCTCGACGTCCACGACTACCTCGACGGACGAGTCGACCTCCGGGTCAGGGAGGTCGGTGCCGAGTCCTTCACGGTCGCGGGGTTCGACGTCGAGGGGTTCGAGACGCGCCACTCCATGCCGTGTCTCGCCTATCGCTTCGGCGACGACTTCGTCTTCAGCGGGGATTCCGAAGCCTTCCGGGGGCTGGCGAACTTCGCGTCTGGAGCGAAGCTGCTCGCCCACGACTGTTCGTTCCCCGACGAGGTGGACGTCTCGAACCACCCGACGCCCTCGCAGTTGGGCCAGGCGCTCTCGGGAACGGAGATCGGTCGGGTCTACCTCACGCACCTGTACCCGCACACACAGGGGAAACACAGCGAGATGATACGGAGCGTCGAGCGGGCGTTCGACGGCGACGTGCGGATGGCGAAGGACGGGTTGCGGGTGGACATCTGAGTCTTACCTCCCGCCCGCGCTCTCGCTCCCGGCCCCGCCGTCGATTCGCGTCCCCGCCTCTTGTCCCGCCAGGAACGCTCCCAACTCGCCGGGACCGAAGACGAACGCCGGCGCGCCGAGGGTCAGGAGCGACCGGACCTTCGCGGCCATCCCCCCGGTCACGTCGGTGGCCTCCGACGCACCCAGCGCCGCGGCAGCGTCTTCGAACGCCTCGATGTGGGTGATCACCTCGCCCTCGGTGTCGAGCACGCCCGGAACTGTCGAGCACATCCCGACCCGTTCTGCCGCCAGGCTCCCGGCCAGCGACGTCACGAGTTCGTCGCCGGAGACGACGGTCGCCCCCTTCTCCTGGTGCGCGACGAGGTCGCCGTGGAGGACGGGGACGAACCCTTCGTTGAGGAGAGTCCGGACCGACTCGGCCGGGAGCGTCAGGTCACCGTCGGCACCTCGCGCGCCGAGTGACAGCGGGTGAACCGGGACGGCGGCGACGTCCCGCGCGAGTAAGGCGTCGACCACGCGACGGTTGAGCGTCTTCATCGCTCCGTGGATGTCGGCGACCGCTCCCGGGTCGTGGGTGCCGCGGGTCGTGGTGACGTCGTGGGTCGCGGCGTGATAGTGTCCGAACGAGCCCCCGCCGTGAACGACGACCAGCCGCTCGACCCCGCTGCCGGCGATGTCGTCGGCGGTCTGCGCGAGGGTCGCCTCGTCGACCTGTTCGGGGTTGTCCTTCTCGGTGACGACGCTCCCGCCGAGTTTGAGAACCGTCGTCATCTCCCTCCCCCGCCACGGCCCGTGTCGTTCACCACGTCTCCGTCGGTCGCTCCGCCCGCCCCGCCGCCTCCGTCGGTCTCGTCCTCCGCGCGGACGCCCTCCCTCGCGAGTTCCGCCCGAAACGCGTCTTCGCAGCCCGGGGTGAACCGCAGCGCCGTCCCCGTCTCGGGTGTCGGGTCGAGCGCGACGATACAGCCGCCGCCGCCGGCACCGGTGAGCTTCGCGCCGTGGGCACCGGCGTCGCGGGCAGCCCACACCATCGCGTCGAGCGAACGCGAGGAGACGCCCAGCGCCTCCAGCAGCCCGTGGTCGAAGTCCATGAGTCGGCCGAGTTCGGTCAGGAGTTCCTCCGTGGGCGGCGCGGTCGGGTCCGACGCCGTGAGGAGTTCCTCCCCGCGGCGGACGATGTCGCCGATGCTCTCGACGGTGTCGGCGGCGAAGCCGTACTCCTCTCTCAGCCGGCGGACGCCAGCGACGAGTTCGCCGGTGTCGCCCGCGCCGCCGTCGAAGCCGACGACGAAGGGGAGCGCGGGCGTGTCGATGGCCCGGCAGTCGTCACCCTCGACGCGGACGGCCCCGCCCATCGCCGAGCAGAAGGTGTCGGCACGGGAGGCCTGCCCCTCTTGGACCTCGTACTCGGCCTGGAAGGCGCGGTCGGCCACCGCTTCGGGCGGGAGTCGGTGCCCGAGTTCTCGCGTCGCAGCGTCGATGCCCGCGACGACCACGGCGGCCGAGGAGCCGAGGCCCGCCCCGAGCGGGATGTCGCTCTCCACGACGATGTCGAAGCCCGCGTCCGGCTCGTTGGCCGCGTCGCGCGCCTGGTCGACCGCCGCGTCGACGTAACCCATCGCCGCGTCGACGAGCGACCGGTCGACGTCCACGTCCGGTCGCTCGTCCGTGGGGCCGTGGTACTCGACGGTGAAGCCGTCCAGGCTCAGGTCCGTCGCCTGGACGCGGACGTGGTCGTCGTCGCGCGCCTCGACGCGGACGCGCGCCCGCCGCTCGATGGCACACGGGACCGCCGGTTCGCCGTAGACGACGGCGTGCTCCCCGAAGAGGTACACCTTGCCCGGGGCGCTCGAGAGAGTCATGTGCCGAGGTCACGACCGGCGGATAAAAATGGTGTTCGGTAGCGTCGGAAGAGCGGCTTCACCCCGTGGTTCCGGCTCTGTGCTCGCGGCCGAACGGTGAGGGGTGGTGGGTGAGCTAGTCCGTGGGCTCGGGCGGGTGGATCTCGGCCGTCGCGTGCGACGCGACGAACTGCGCGTGGACACGCGGTCGGATTCCGAGGTCCCTGAGGACCGCCGCGTAGCGCCCGCGTCCACGGGCGAGCCGCACGCCCTCGGCCGTCCGCGACAGCCGAACCTCGGCGTCGAGGTCGACGGGCACTCCCACTAACTCGTCGTTGAGGTAGGCGAAGGCGGTGAGTCGCTGGCGGATACGCCGTGCCGGGCCGTCGCCGGGGGCGACCGAGAGTTCGACGTCTCTGTGGTCCCCCTCGAAGAGGGTGAGAGAGAACTCGCTCGGCGCGGCGTCGACGTCCACTCCGGTCACCGACTTCGGGAAGCCCCACACTTCGCCGAGCGCGCGCGCCGGCGCTGTCGTCACCGGCAGGTCGACGACGTAGCCGCCGACCCCGGCGAGAGAGGTGGGCACGCCGGCGACCCCGTCGCGCGCGACGGGGACGACGACCGCCACCTCGCGGTACGGTTCCAGCGTTCCGACCTCGTGGTAGTCGATGCCGACGACGGCGACCGCGCCGCGGCGCGCACCGGTTCTGAGCGGCGTCAGGTCTCGCGGGAGTGCTGCCCGGAGGGGGGCCCAGTCGGCGCTGAAGACCGCGCCGCCGAGACGGGCGCGGCACGGGAGGGGCAGGGTGACGTCGTGGCCGGTGGACAGCCGTCGGTGGCGGGGTTCGGGGGACTCGGAACCGGTCGCCATCCGGTCAGCGCTCGGCTTCCGCTTCGTCGTACGACTCGGCGAGGTCGTCGAGTTCCGCGATCTCGATCTCGGTTTCGATGTCGGAGCCCGCGAGTTTCCGGAGGGCGACGGCGACCACCACGATGGCGACGAGCGTCAAGAGGAGCGGAAGCGGGCTGGGACCTCGCCCCGACGAGTCGTCCGTCGGCCCGTCCTCCTCGTACTCGTCGTCCCCCGCTACGACCTCCGCCAGCTCCTCGTACTCCTCGTCCTCGTCGACCGAGCGGCGACCGAACCCGGGGCCCATCTGGTTGCCGCTGACTTCCATGCCGTCGTGGACGTGCAGCTCGAACAGGGTGAATTTGTCCATGCGGTGTAGACGTCGACGGACAGTATCAACGTTGTGACGACTTCGCGGGAGCAACGTATTTCGGCACGGTCGCCCGAGGGGGCGTATGGACGACAGGCCACGGGGGTTTCTCACCGACCTCCTGCGGACGCACAGCCCCTCGGGGTTCGAGACGCGCGGACAGCGCGTCTGGCTCGACTACGTCTCCGACCTCGCCGACGAGGTGTGGACAGACGCGTACGGCAACGCGGTCGCCGTCGTCGAGGGGGACGGGTCGGGACCGGAGCTCGCCTTCACCGGCCACGTCGACGAGATCGGGTTCATCGTGCGCGACGTCACGGACGACGGCTTCCTCAGGGTCGGTCCTATCGGCGGCGCGGACCGCACCGTCTCGAAGGGCCAGCACGTGACTGTCCACACCGACGACGGGAGCGTCCAGGGGGTCGTCGGCCAGACCGCGATCCACCTGCGCGACCACGGGTCGGAGGAGTACGAGGACATCGAGGCGCAGTTCGTCGACGTCGGAGCCGAGGACGAGGAGACGGCGCGGGAACTGGTCCAGGTCGGCGACCCGGTGACGTTCACGAGCGGCCTCCACGAACTGCACGGGACTAGACTCGCCGCCCGCGGCGTCGACAACCGCGTGGGCGTGTGGGCCGCCGCGGAGGGGCTCCGTCGCGTGGCCGAGTCCGACCACGAGGCGACGGTGTACGCCGTCTCTACGGTTCAGGAGGAGGTGGGGCTGCAGGGCGCGCGGATGGTCGGCTACGACCTTGACCCCGACGCCGTCATCGCACTCGACGTCACCCACGCGACCGACTCGCCCGCCGTCTCGGGCGAGAAGAACGGGCCAGTGGAACTGGGGAAGGGACCGGTCATCTCGCGGGGTAGCACCAATCATCCGGTCCTCGTCGATATTCTCCGGGAGGCTGCCGAGGAGGCCGAGATCGGCGCACAGCTGCAGGCCACCGGGGTCCGGACGGGAACCGACGCCGACGCCTTCTACACGACGCGCTCGGGTATCCCGGCGGTGAACGTCGGTATCCCGAACCGGTACATGCACACGCCCGTGGAGGTGGTCGACATCGCCGACCTCAACGCGACGGTCGACTTGCTGGCCGAGTTCGCGGTTCGGGCGAGCGCGTACGAGGATTTCGCGGTGAAACTCTGAAGACGCCGTCGTGAGGCGAGAGGAGACGAGGTGAGGTGTGGTGAGGTGAGGTGGTCGACGCTGATGGAGGCGCTCCACGGGTGGAGACCACGGAGATGCGGTCGCCGGGGCGGTGAAACCACATTCTCTCAGTCGATTCGGACACTCGCTCGGTTCACGCGTTCGCTCCGTTCGTCCCTCGCGAAACCTCCTGCGTGAGGTGCTCGGCAGACCACGCACCGTCACACGCTCCCACTCCAGCCATCCGGTCAGCGCTCGGCTTCCGTGGCCGTTCCCGTGAGTGAACCGAACGGGAGCCAGCGAGCTCGGCGGTCTCGCCAGGCGGCGGAACGTGCGCGAGGGACCGGCTCGCGGACGGAGCGGCGAGCCGACGGTTAGGAACGGTCCGAGGCTGCGGTTCACCGCGTCCGCGTGCCGCAGGTCGGCTCCGCTGTCCGGCAGTGTCTCGTTCTGCTGGCTGTCTCACCCGGTCCGACACTGTCGACGGAGTAACAACGACGGACTGGGCGGGCCCGGTCGTGAACGAAGACAACCACTTCTTTGCCCCGTCATCCAGAACCAATGGCACCATGCGGTGGCTCCAGAGCGGACTCAGACGCGACATCTGCGTCATCGTCGCCCGACTCGACGACCCGACGGGACAGCAGGCGAAAGCGGCGCTCGAACGGCACTACGACGACCGGATCCGACCGAAGACGTTCCACGGCGCGCTCGACGCGCTGGTGAAAGACGGCTTCCTCGCCCGACGACAGGACGGGCTCGCGGACCGGTACGCGCTCACCGACGCGGGCGAGCGGCGGCTCCTCGATCATCACTCGTGGGTGGCGTCGGCCGTCGAGACCCTCGCCGGGAGCGACGAGGAAGAGGGAGACGACGGGGCGACGCGGTCGGTCGACTGAACCGTTTCGTGGCACTCTCTCGTGCCGGGATCGACATCCGAACCGATCCACTCACCGGCGAAAGAGGCGAGTTCGGGAGTTAGAACAGTCTTCGGCCGAAGAAGACGAGGAGACCAACCGCGAGGAGGCCGATACCCCAGTAGATGGATGGGTACGGGAGGTAAGCCAGGAGGAGGGTGACGATTCCGGACGTGATGAGGGACCATCCAATAGTGGTCTGATATGACACGGGAGTCATTCGACGATGCCCGTGGATAAAGCCAACGACTGTCCTCGTTCGAGGGGCGCGATCGGCCCGCGTTCGGGCGGTTCGAGGGGGCAGACGTCGCCGGTAGAGACAGTCTGGAAGACGATCGGACGGGTGCCGTGAGGCCGTCTCGCACGCGAGCGAGTGGAAAGAAAACCGTTAAAGGTCGCTGGAGGGTCGAAATAGACATGGCCGGAACTATCGAAGTGCTCGTTCCCGGCGGCGAGGCCAATCCTGGCCCGCCGCTCGGTCCCGAGCTCGGACCGACGCCCGTAAACGTCCAGGACGTCGTCAGCGAGATCAACGACCAGACCGCCGCGTTCGACGGGATGGAAGTCCCCGTCACCGTCGAGTACGACGACGACGGCTCGTTCTCTATCGAGGTCGGCGTCCCGCCGACCGCGGCGCTCATCAAGGACGAGGCCGGATTCGAGACCGGGTCGGGCGAGCCCCAGAAGGACTTCGTCGCCGACCTCTCGGTCGAACAGGTCCAGAAGATCGCCAAGCAGAAGCAGTCGGACCTGCTCGCGTACGACCTGAAGAACGCCGCGAAGGAGGTCGTCGGGACCTGCACCTCGCTCGGCGTCACCATCGAGGGCAACGACCCCCGCGAGTTCAAGCAACGACTCGACGACGGCGAGTACGACGAGCTGTTTGCCGAAGAAGCGACGGCGTAAGCCGTCCTGACGGGGCAAGCGCTCGAAAGCGAGCGGCCACGACGCGGGTGACTGTTCTCTGTGGCCGTCGGAAGTCGGAGGTCGGAAACGAGGAGTCGCAGGTCCCGTGAGAAACGGCTGTCGCCCGGTATTGGCGGCGTCGACCGGGGCAATGACGCTCGCTATCGCACGGACTCCCACCACCCCTGTGAGTCGCTGTCACGGCCCGTACCTCCGAAAATCGGCTTTTTCGCGCGCCCCGGCTTCGACGGGTTTAAGTCTCGCATCCACCTCGTTCCGGTGAGACAGGCATCGCCTGTTTCACTGACCCGTAGGAGCAGATCCTGCGTACTACGGAGGTGAATAATGGCAGATACGATAGTCGAAGCAGTCTCACGCGCACTGGATGAGGCGCCCCCTCGCAACTTCCGCGAGACGGTCGACCTCGCCATCAATCTGCGTGACTTAGACCTCAACGACCCGGCGAACCGCGTCGACGAGAGCGTCGTCCTCCCTGCTGGGACCGGACAGGACACACAGATCGTGGTGTTCGCGTCCGGCGAGACGGCGCTGCGTGCCGAAGACGTCGCTGACCAGGTTCTCTCGGGGGACGACCTCGAAGACCTCGGCGACGACACTGACGCCGCGAAGGACCTCGCCAACGAGACGGATTTCTTCGTTGCCGAGGCGTCGATGATGCAAGATATCGGTCGGTACCTCGGGACCGTCCTCGGGCCGCGCGGCAAGATGCCGACGCCGCTGCAGCCCGACGACGACGTCGTCGAGACCGTCAA
>JBEPYA010000197.1:0-7830 GCA_041641615.1 Salinigranum sp.
CCCTCGATGAACTTAGCGCAGATCGATACGTTCCTCGATATCGAACCGGACCTCGATCTGGTCATCGTCGAGAGCGGCGGGGACAACCTCGCGGCGACGTTCAATCCCGAACTCGCCGACTACTTCATCTACGTCATCTCCGTCGCGGAGGGAGACGACATCCCCCGCAAGCGGGGACCGGGCGTCGTCGACTGCGACCTCCTGGTGATAAACAAGACGGACCTCGCGCCGCACGTGGGCGCGGACCTCGACGTGATGGAGCGCGACACCGAGGAGGTCCGAAACCGAAGACCGTACGTCCTTACGAACTGCAGGGAGGAGTCGGGCGTCGAGGAGATCGCCGGGTACATCGAACGGGAGGTGCTGTTCGCGTAGATGGCGGCGTCGACGAACGGCCCGCCGCCCGAGTTTCGGTCGTACGCCGCGGAGTCGCTCGCGCAGTCGCCCGCGGGTGCCGTCGGCAAAGGGGGAGAACTCGACCTCCGGTTCGCCCGCGGCCGGGACGGCCAGTCGCGGCTGGTGTACGACCGCGCGACGGTGCCGTTTCACCTCACCGGCGGACTGTACCACGACGAGGCCATGCCCGACATCGCCTCGGCGTACGTCCAGGACCCGACGGGCGGCATCGCGCAGGGCGACCGGTACGAGGCGACCATCGAGGTCGACGCCGGTGCGCGCGCACACGTCTCGACCGGGAGCGCGACGAAGGTCCTCCGGATGGAGCGCAACTACGGCGCGTCGACGACGAGAATCGACGTCGGCGAGGGCGGCTACCTCGAATACCTGCCCGAGGAGACTATCCTCCACGAGGGGGCGCGGTTCTGGCAACGAGTGGAGGTGGACCTCGCACCCGACGCGAGCGTGCTGTTCGCGGACGTCGTCGTCCCGGGGCGGCTCGCCCGCGACGAACTGTTCGCGTTCGAACGGCTCCACACGAGTGTCGAGGCGCGGTGCGACGGGAAAGAACTGTTCGCGGACACGATGCGACTCGACGGGGGCGACCACCTGTGCGGGCCGGGGCTGTTCGGCGAGTTCAGAGTCGTCGGGACGTTCTACGTGGTCGCGCCGGACCACGACGAGGTGGCTGCGCTCGCGGACGCCCTCCACGAGCGCGTCCAGCCCCAAGACGGGATCGAAGACCCATCCGCTGCGGGCGGGGCGTCCGTCCTCCCCAGAGAATCGGGCGTCGCCGTCCGCGTTCTCGGCGAGCGAGCGAGCGACGTGACAGAGCGGTTCCGCCGGGTGTGGGACCAGGCTCGAAACGCGCTCGTCGGGGTCGGCGCGCCCGACACGAGGAAGTTCTGATGCGCGTCGTACGCGGTCCCGTCGAGAGCAAGGGCGAGTGCGTGGGGGAGATCGTCGTCGACGAGACACAGCGGCGGCGCTCCCGGTTTCGGACGCGGACGGCAGAGGGCGAGGAGGTCGGCGTCGTCGTCGACGGCGCGCGGGTGCTGTCGGCCGGCGACGTCCTCCAGACGGAAGACGGCGAGCGGTTCGTCGTCGAACTCGAAGCCGTCGAGGCGCTCGTCGTCGACTTCGACGGCGAGGCGGAGCCGGCGGCGATGGTCGTCGCTGGCCACGCCGTCGGCAACCGCCACTGGGACCTCGTCGCTCACGAGGGACGGGTGTACGTCCCGAGCGGTGGAAGCGCCGAAGAACGCATCGCGTTTCTCGAACCGTACCTCCCGCCGGACGCGAGGGTGAGAACCGAATCGGTCGACCCGTCGCTGTTCGACGAGAGTCGGACCGGACACGGGAGTGGGGAGGAGGGACACGACCACGTTCACCCCCACGAGCACGACGACAGCCACCACGACCCCGGACACGACCACAGCCACGAAAATATCACGACGATGATACGCGACCGGCTCAGGCGCACAGCGCGGGAGGCGACGGATGAGTGAGAGCGAGTCCGAGCGAAGCGAGCGAGCGAACGCGGGCGGAGACGGCGACGAGGACGCGAGCGCCTCGCTCGCCTCGTTCCAGCTGGCCGATTCGTTCCTCCCGGTCGGGACGTACACCATCTCCTACGGGGTCGAGCAGTTCGCCGCGACGGGGCGGGTCGAAACGAATGACGACCTGAAGGCGCTCCTCCGAGACTACCTGCGACAGCAGGTCGGGCCCTGCGACGTCGTCGCGCTCGCGGCGGCGTGGGACCTGGCCGGGGGCGACGCCGGAGTGGAAACCCTCGACGCGCTCGCGGCGGTCGACGAACGACAGCGGTCGGTGACGCTCCCGCGGGAGTTCCGCGAGAGTTCGGAGAACTCGGGGCGGCGGCTGCTCGACCTGATGGCCGAGACGACCGACGACGCACTCGTCGACGCGTACTACCGACGCGTCCTCGCGGAGGAGGCGCCCGGGAACCACGCCGTCGCCTTGGGGCTCGTCGCGCGTCGACAGGGAATCGGTCGTGAGGAAGCGTGTCTGCTCGCCTGCCACTCGTTCGTGGTCGGGTTGCTCGGTGCCGCCCAGCGACTCGTCCGGCTGACCCACACCGACGCCCAGCGGCTCTTGACCGAACTCCGGCCGGTCGTGTGCGAGGTGTGCGAGACGTACGCCGGACGCGACCCGGAAACGATGGCACCGTTCGCACCGCTGGTCGACGTGATGGGGATGGGCCACGAGCGCGCCGAACGACGGCTGTTCGTCAGCTGAACCGAATCAAGCGAACCGTTCGATGGCGGTTTCGAGTCGGTCGCGGATCGCCGCGACGTCCGTCGAGTCGACGGTGATGGACGTCGTTCGCTCGTCGGTGTCGGCGAGTTCGCTGAGGACGCTGGCGCGACGGTCGACCTCGACGAAGACCGTGAGGGCGTCCGCCGCGGGGTCGAAGACGAGTTCGACCTCGTCGACCCGCCCTCTGAACGGTCCGTCCGCGGCGTGGAACTCGAACTCCTGAACGAACGCTCGTCCGGAGGCATAGCGTCCCGTTCGGTCGAGCTGGCACTCGGCGGAGCGGAACGAGAGGCCGAGTTCGTCCATGGCATCGAACACCGCCTGCATCCGTGGGGTCGGCCGGACGTCCAGGTGGTCTCGATCCTCGGGGTCGACCGCCATCGGGATGTCGAGTTCGGTCTCGACCCACACCTCCACGCGCCCGAGGGTCACGGGGGTGGCGTAGGGGATATCGAGCGTCGCCGTTCGGACGTCGTTCTCACCGGGCTCGATGGTCAAGCCGTCAGAGAGGCGGAATCGGCCGACGTCGACCTCGGTGTAGCCATCGTCGGTCGCACACCGCGTCTCGACCTCGAGTTCGACGGCGTCGACCGTCTGTTCGGCGGAGCCGCCCTCGATGTGTATCTCGGCGTCGACCGACTGACCCGGTTCGACCGTCGAGGAGGCCAGTACCGTGTCGACCGTCGCGTTACCGATGCCCACGCTTGCGAGGACTTTCTTCATGCGTCGAAGCGCGTGCCCGCGACGGACATATGTCTTCTGACGGGCTCGCGTCGCCGTCATGCCGAGTCCGTTCCCAGCCGCTTGAAACCGCCGAAACGATATTTATGCCGAGGTGACGACACGTCGACGAGAGGTGTTCGTACAGAGATGACCGTGAGCCTGGGCACGAACGAGACGACAGTCCTCCTCGTGGTGACGAAGACGGTGACGCTCATCCTGGGCGCGCTGATCACGTTCCTCGCGTACCGGGCGTTCCGTCGACAGGGAGCACCGGCGCTCAGAGCACTGATGATCGGCTTCGGCCTCGTGACGGTCGGATCGGCCCTCGGCGGCGCGCTGTATCACGTCGCCGACATCGGATTCACGCTCGGAGTCGGCATCGAGAGCCTCGTCACCGCCGCCGGATTCAGCGTCCTCGTCTACTCGCTGTACGTCGACGTCGACGACACCGGCGACGCACGCTCGTCCCGGCAGGTCGCGACCGGACGCGACAGCCGACGGCGCGGCGCGGACTGAACTGAATCACGAGCGGTGAACCGAACGGACGAGCTTCGTCGTCCCTCGTCCGAACATGTTCGCAGTGACGCTGAGGGTGCCAGGGGACGTACGACGACACATGAGCACGACGACAGCGACGGAGAGCGAGAACCGGCAGACGACGGTCACGGTCCGGTGTACCGGTCACGTCCGAACGGCACTCGGCACGCACGAACTCACGTTCGAGTTCGAAGGCGACACCCTCCGGGAGTTTCTCGACGCGTTCTTCGCGGAGTACGACGTCGCCGACCTCCTCATCGCCGAGACGGACGAGGAGGCCACGGCTCACGGCTGGGCGAAGGTCGACGAGCCGCCGGGAAGCTGGCGGAAGAACCCCGAAGGCGAGAACACGCGCTGTTACGCCCGCGTCTGTGTCAACGGCCGATTCAACGAGAACCTCGACGGACTGGACACGGAACTCGACGACGGCGACCGCGTCGCTCTCATCTATCCGTTCATGTTCTGCTGTTGACGGAGGCGAGAGCGAAAATCGAGACGGGGCGGTTCGGCAGTTCAGTACCGCGAGGGGAGGAACGCCATCCCTATGAGGAAGACGATAGAGAGGCCGGAGAGGATGGTCACGCCCCAGAGGCCGTTCTTCTGTTCGGTGAACTGGTCGATGTCGTCGTTCTGCGCCCGGAAGCTCTCGAAGTCCTGCGTGAGCTGGACCGAGTCGTTGGTCGGGAAGTGGACGAGATACGTCTGTCCGCTCAGCGAGACGTTCGCGTGGTTCGACGCCTGGACGGTGTTCTCCCGTGGCGCGTTCCACGAGAGTTCCACCGCCTCGGCCGTGACGTCCACGCGCGTCTGGTTCCCGTTGTAGTCGAGCTGCTGGCTCTCGGAGACTTCCCGCTCTGCGGGTGCCGGGAAGTACTCGCTGGCCGGCACGAGCGTCGAGGAGTTGTTCTCGGTGACGATGACGTACGCCTGTCCGTTCCGGGAGACGGTCTCGTTGTCCGCGTTGGTGTCGTTGGAGAGGATACTCGCGCGGTCGATCGACTCGCGCAGCGTGGCCGAGGAGGGGTCCGAGGCGTTCGGGACGAGGACGGTCCACTCCTCGCCGTCGTACGTCACGGTGGAGTTGTTCTCCCACGTTTCCGTGTAGAGGGCGGACTGGTTCGTCCACGCGAACGTCGCGGACCGGGAGACCGTAGCGCCGCCACCGCCGCCGTGACCACCGCCGCTACTCTCTTCGACCTCCGTCACCACCTCGGTCGCGGTGTATTGCTGGCCGTCGATAGTGAACGTCTGGTTCTGTTCGAGTGAGTAGTCGGGGTTCTCGAAGCCGACCGTTGGTTCCTGGGCGGTCGCGATGAGCGAGTACGACGCCGCCCCCATGACCAGGAAGAACGCGACGTAGATTGCCGCGGCGCGTCGTTGCATAGTCGGACGATAGGCCACGCGGTGTATAACGGTTACTGAACGTCCCTCGGGGGCACGGTCTCGACTCGCGTCGTGAGATCTACTCGTCGTCGCGCCGCTCGAACCGATGACGGACGACGGCCGAGTCGTCGTCCCACTCGAACGAGTCGTGGACGGCTTCGAGCCGTCGTCTGTACGCCGCGAGGTCCTCGGAGCCCTCCGCGCGCGCGTCGGCGTCGGTGAGGTCACCCAGCGTGCGCTCGTCGACCGCGGTGACGACGAACGTGACGCCGTCGATCTCGAACGTGTCTCCCTCGTCGGCGTAGCGGTCGCCGCGGTGGAGCTGTGTCAGTTCGCCGGAGAGCGCCATCTGTTCGACGCGTTCGTTCGGCAGAAGGTCGCTGGCGTCGATGGTTGCCATACCGGGAACGAGGGTGGGACGAACAAAAACCCGCGGGCCGTCTGTCCACCCTCACGTCGACGCGAGAGTGCAAACGGTTGGGCGAGCCTCCACCGCTAACAAACTGTTAGCTGATGCCGAAACGAATCACTATATACGACGTGTCCCTATCACTGGACGTGACAACGAGAGGACCGACCGACCCGGACGAGCGGTACAGCGAAGAGGCGTGCGTCGTCATCGACTCGCTCGAACAGATCGGTTCCCAGTGGCGACTCATCGTGCTGCACGACCTCCAAGAGGGCGAGAAGCGGTTCAACGAACTCAAGCGTTCGACGGGGTCTAGCGCCCGGACGCTCTCGCGCGTCCTCGACGACCTCCAAGAGACGGGCTTCGTCGATAGACGGCTCGAAGAGGACGCACCCGTCGCGACGTATTATTCGCTGACCGACAAGGGCGAGTCGCTCGCGCCGGTGTTCGATGCCATCGAGTCGTGGGCGAACGAGTGGCTCGCCGACGAGGAGTCCGCGACGGAAGCGGTCGGGTCGCTCACGTCGTAGGTAGTGTGAAGAGCTGGGGGAGGGGACACCCAACTCGGCAGCCGGTCAAGAGAGAGTCGACGGCCGCCAGCCTACCATTACCACATGTGTATCATAACTCTTGCGGGAAAAAGCGAGATTCGCCTACGCGTGCGCCGGGTTACCTTCGACTTCGAAGGATAGCGCGACCGGGGGCGGAACGTGGCGCCATGGTTGGCCAAGGAAAAAATCCGTTCCGTCATACATCGTCCCACGACCGCAGCTTCACGCGCTCGCCCGCGTCGGTCGTCCAGTACAGCTGGACCAGCACGTCCCGACCGGCGCGGACCGCGCCCGTGTCGCCGTCGCCGACGACGCCGGTCCACGAGACGCGCCGTCGAACCCCGTCGACCGTCACCACGAGGTCGGTCGCCGGGACCGCCTCACCGCCTCGATGCATGATCTGGACGTGCGAATCGTTGAGCCGTTCGAGCGACCACTCCGAGTCGGGTGCCCCCGTGACATCGGTCGAGGGACCGCCGAGGCCCGCGATGACCACACCGACGAGTCCGACGACGATGAAGAGCGCGACGGCGGCGCCGAACAGGGTCAACAGTCGGTCGCCGTCGTCTAGCATGGCTGCTCACGACCGCTGAGCGGCTGCGACGGGTCGGTCGGGTGCGGCCACATCTCTCCACTCGACGTTGACCGGGACGGTACAAATCCGTTCGGCCGCCACGCTCGTCCCGAGAGAAGAAGCCAAGGGCCGGATTTGAACCGGCGATGATCCGCTCTGCAGGCGGACGCGTTAGGCCGGACTCTGCCACCTTGGCGCGCTCGGAGCTACTCCTGTGAGCCGCTTAAGCCTCACGCTTCCGTGTGAGTGGCCCTACCCGTGGCTGTCGCTGGTGGCGTGCTTGTCCGCCCCATCGCGGCGTTAATCCAATCGCGCACGAGGCGACCTCCGTGTGACGAGCCACGACCGACCTCCGAGCGGGCCGACCAACAGTACTCGCGAGTACCCTCGAAACCGAGCTCCACAGCGAGCGTGCGACTGCACCCTGAGTCAGTGTGCAACCAGCACCGAGAGTCAGCGGAGAACGCGAACGACCGCGGGAAGAGACCGCACGCTCACGGGACACTGTGCCGTACGCGGATGAATAAAGTATGAGTGGAGGCGGCGAATCGGTGTTCCCAGGGGCTCGCGCACCCCAGTACTCGCCGACACGCAGGCGAGCTTAACTTCCGTGTTCGGGATGGGTACGGGTGTTACCTCGCCGCTGTGGCCGCCTTAACGCCGACCAGCGGAATCGAACCGCTGTCACGTCCAACGTCGGTCGATCGACCGAACCGATCTTCGGTCTTTGGTCTTCGGGTCTCGGTCGCTCGCTCTCACGTCGTGAGAGCGTGACTCGTGTGTGATCGTATGTACGTGCAATCCAGTTTGCGCCTGGACTCGTTCTCGAGTCACAGTGCGGTCCACCCAGACAGTGGATGAGTATGGCTTGGTCTGTTAGTGCTCGCGGGCTGAACGACTCGTTGCCTCGTCGCGTACACCCCGAGTCTATCGAACTCGTCTTCTACGAGTGACCTCGGTGACACCTCTTTTTCAGG
>JBEPYA010000198.1:0-7789 GCA_041641615.1 Salinigranum sp.
CCGTCTCCTCGTCCAGCGTCAGGTCCGGATGCGCGCTCGCGGCGTGTGCTTCCGCCTGCGCCATGATCTCCTCCTCGGTCTCCCCCTCGATGCTCGCGTGACACCCCTCCATCGGACAGTCGAGTCGTTTCGACATGACTCTCTACGTAGGATAGTCATACAGATAGGGCTGTCGGCGGTCGGGGCCCGGTGGGGACGTACTTATCAGGTCTACTGACGTTCTCTCCCGTATGCGTCTGCTGTACTCGCGCGAGTCGTCACAGCTGGCCGTCGTGGGACTCGTCGCGGCCAACGCGGTGCCTCTCGTCGGCGTCGCTCTCTTCGGGTGGCAGCTCTCGGTCGTCATGGTCATCTACTGGCTCGAAAGCGGCGTCATCGGCGCGCTGAACGTCCCGAAGGTCCTGCTCGCGGCCGGTTCGGAGGTCCCGGAGAACTTCAACGCGACGATCAACGGGCGGCAGGTCGACCTCTCCGGACCCACAGAGCCGAAGGAGGGTCTCCACCTCTACGCCGAGAACACGCCCATCGCGGGTTTCTTCCTCATGCACTACGGGATCTTCTGGGTCGTCCACGGCGTCTTCGTCTTCACCCTGTTCGCTCCCTCCCCGTTCTCGAACGCGTTCGGACTCTCGACGGTGCTTTTGGGCCTCGGCGGCATGGTCGTGAGCCACGCCGGGTCGTTCCTCGTCAACTTCGTCGGCAACGAGGAGTACCACGCCACCTCGCCGGGCATCCAGATGAAAGAGCCGTACCGTCGCGTCGTCGTCCTCCACGTCACCATCGTCCTCGGGGCGTTCGTCGTCAGCGCGGTCGGCGCACCCATCGCCGCGTTGCTCCTCCTCGTGGGGCTGAAGACCGCGACCGACCTCCACGCCCATCTGAAAGAACACCGCCGGGCGGCCGAGCGCCGTCGCGGGCGGGTCGACACGAGTGAGAGCGACCATCGGGCCGAGCCCGTCGACGTCGGCTGAGTCGAGGAGTCAAAAGTCGCCGAGGCTCGACTGGCCGTCCCCGCCCTCGTGAACGCCCGCGAGCCGGGCGGCCTCGGCGATGGCCTCGAAGAAACCCTCCCGCTGGCTGCGGTCGTACAGCGTCGCCGCCGGGTGGACGGAGACGAGGAGGCGCGTCGTCGTCTCGTCGAGCCGGAGGTCGTGGACGCTCCCGGCCTCCTTGGTGACGGCCACCGACCGTTCGAGCAGGTGCTGTGACGGCACCTTCCCGAGCGTCACGACGACGTCCGGCCCCACCGACTCCAACTCGGATTCGAGGAAGTCCCGGCAGTTCCCGAGCTCCTCCGTCGTGGGGTCGCGGTTCTCCGGCGGTCGACACCGGACGCAGTTCGTGATGCGGACGTCTCTTCGGCTGAGACCGGCGTCGCGCAGCGCCTCGTCGAGCACGCTCCCCGAGCGCCCGACGAACGGCTCGCCCTCCTCGTCCTCGGTCGCGCCGGGTCCCTCGCCGACGAAGACGACGTCGGCATCGTCGGGACCGACGCCGTTGACGATGCGACTCCGCGACTCGACGAGTTCGGGACAGCGTTCACACGCCGTCACCCGCTGCCCGTCGAACTCGACCCCGGGTTCGGTGTCCATATCGGGTGGCGGGCCCGGGTGTACTTAATCTCGGTCGTTGCTCCGACAGCCGCCCCGCCGTCGAGCACTCACTCCCCGTCGAGATGCCACTCACGCGCGCCGCGTGCCGCCAGCCGCGCCACCCGTAACGGCTCCGGACGGCCCCCTTCGGGCGTGAAGGCCCGAACGACGTCCGCGGCGCTGTCCGCGTCGCCACAGCCCGCCGCCCGCACGAACACCGTCTCGTCCTCGTTGCCCACCGCCACGCGCTGACGGGGCGGCAACCGCTCGTAGGTGGCGAGCCGGCTCGCGAGCGCCTCGCCCTCGAACGCCTCCCGGAGCGCGGGTTCGAGACCGGCGCTCTCCTCGAACGAGACGGCGAGGACGGGGCGGTCGACGGCGGCCGCCAGGCGAGGGAGGTCGACCACGTTGAACCAGGCAAGCGCGACGCCCGCGAGCAAGACGAACTGGACGTCCTCGCGGTCGAGGACGGAGAGGGACGCCATCGCGCTCGTCGCGTCGGTCCCCCCGACGGTGCACGTCGCGAAAGAGAAACCGTCGACGACCCGGTCGGCGCGGACCACCGCGCCGCAGAGCACCGACGGGTCGCCCTCGGTCGCCCCGTCGGACGCTGCGATGCCGACGGCGCGTGTTCCGGCCTTCACATCAGCGAGACGGCTGTGAGTCATGCTCGTCGTCCGCCGACGGGGAGGCCGGCGACACGGAGACGGGGGCCACACCCGTCCCGCTCACTCTTCGGTCCGTTTGATGTCCTGTAGCCGGTCGAGCAGTTCGTCGTTCGACGCCCCGATGTCGTACTCGACGGACCCGTTGTGGGTGTTTCTGGCGGTCTGTTCCGCGTCCCCTTCGTCGTAGTCGGCGTCTATCTCCTGATTCTCTTGCTCGGACTCGTCGTAGCTTCCGAACCCCATCTCGTGTTATGCTAACCGATTCGTCGCAAAAAAACTGCACGACAGTTTTCACGAACGTTCGCCGTTGGTTTTTGCCGTCCACCCGTTCGATACGACCTCCCTGGTTTTAACCCGCTGGCACGAAACGAGCGGCCATGAGCGAAGCCGTCGTTCTCGTCACCGCGGACGCCGACCAGTTCACCTGCAACGCGTACCTCCTGCTCGGCGAGACGCCGACGCTGGTCGACGCGGGGATCATGCCCGGCGTCGCGAGCGTCGTCGCCGAGCACACCGACACCCTCGACCGGATCGTCCTCACCCACCAGCACTCAGACCACGTCGGTCGGCTGGACGAGGTGGTCGACGCGTTCGACCCCGACGTGTTCGCGTACGCCGAGCACCCCCACCGAACCGAGGCCATCGAGGACGGCGACCGGGTCGACATGGGTGACGAGACGTTCGAGACGGTGTACACGCCCGGTCACGCCGCCGACCACGTCTCGCTCGTCTCGAAGACGCGGCTGTTCAGCGGCGACGTCGTCGTCTACAACGACGGCGCGTACGACGACGGGAGCTTCGGGCGGACGGACATGGCCGGGCAGTCGCGCGAACGGCTCATCACGAGCCTCAAGGCGCTTCTGGAGCGGCTCCCCGACTCGGTCGTCTCGATGTACGCCGGTCACGGCGACCCGTTCCACGCGGCCGACCACGACGACTCCGTCCGCGACGTCGTCGAGCGGGCGCTCTCGCGGGCCGAACGGCGCCAGCCGAAGTACCCCGAGGAGTAACTGTCACTCCGCGTCCATCCCCCGCGGCGCAGACGCGCCGCTCCGTGAATCGAACCGGACCGAGAAGAGAGCCGCGTCGACGCTCGACCGGGTTCCTCAGGCCGCCCGTCGTTCTTTGGACTTCGGACGGAGGTTCTTGTATCCGCACTTGCGGCAACTCGTGGCTCGCTGGGGGTTCCGTGCGTTGCAGCGCATGCAGATCTGTTTGCTCAGCGTCCGTTCCTCGGCAGCGTCGAAACTCGCCATGCCTCCCGGTACAGGAGTCGGGGTGAAAACCCTTGCGAGACGGACGTCCGCACGGCGCGGGGGTACGAACGACGTTACGCCGAGGCTTCGCTCAGGGCGGCCTCGATGTCCTCGCGCTGGGTGACGCCGACGAAGCGGTCGACGACGCCCTCCTCGTTCTCGACGACGAGCGTCGGGAGCGACCGGACCTGATACTCGTTGGCGACGTCCTGCTTCTCGTCGACGTCGACCTTCTCGAGTTCGAGGTCGTCGCCCCACTCAGCGACGATCTCCTCGAGGATCGCGTCTTGCTGCTTACACGGGCCACACCAGTCGGCGTAGAAGTCCTTGAGTCGGACGCTCATTGCGTCCCGTCAATTGCCAACTCGGAGAGATAAGGATTTCCCACTCTCCCCCGCGGAGGAACGAAACTCCGCCGTGGGGAACGAAACGTTTAGGCGCTCGACCTCTCATGTGGAGGTATGAGCAGTGGACAGAACAGCGGCGGCCTGATGTCGAGTGCGGGGCTCGTCCGCTACTTCGACGCGGAGGACCGCAATGCGATCCGTATCGACCCCAAGACCGTCGTGGCGTTCGGCCTCCTCTTCGGTGTGCTCGTGATGGTGCTGAACGTCGTCGCGCTGTAATCGCGGCTTCGCTTCGACCTCTCAGATGACTCGCCCGCCGACGCGTGCGTGACGCGCCCTTTTTGTCGGTCGCCTCCTCACCCTCTCGTATGATTCACGCGGGCGTCATCGCCGTCCAGGGCGACGTCTCGGAACACGCACGGGCCATCGAACGGGCCGCCGCCACCCACGGCGAGGAGGCGACGGTCCACGAGATCAGGGGTGCCGGAATCGTCCCCGACTGCGACGTCCTCCTGCTGCCGGGCGGCGAGTCGACGACCATCTCTCGGCTCCTCCAGCAGGAGGACATCGCCCCTGAAGTACGGGCCCACGTCGCCGCCGGCAAACCCGTGCTGGCCACCTGTGCCGGCCTCATCGTCGCCGCGCGCGACGCGAAGGACGACCGCGTCGAGACGCTCGACCTCGTCGACGTGACCGTCGACCGCAACGCGTTCGGCCGACAGGTCGACAGTTTCGAGGCACTCATCGACGTCGCCGGCCTCGACAACCCTTTCCCCGCGGTGTTCATCCGCGCGCCGCTCATCGACGAGGTGGGCGACGACGTAGAGGTGCTCGCGGAGTGGGAGGGCCGCCCCGTCGCGGTCCGCGACGGCCCCGTCGTCGGCACGTCCTTTCACCCCGAACTCACCGAGGACGGCCGCCTCCACCGGCTGGCATTCTTCTCGGACCTCCTGACCGAGGCGGCGGACTGACGGGCGAAAGACGCAGGCTTTTCGCTCCTCCGGGCTCTCACTCGGCGCATGAGCGACGATTCTGGCCTCGACAAGGCGGACGAGGACGTTCTCGACTCCCTCTTCTCGACCATCGAGGCGCGCAAGCGCGACCTGCCCGAGGGGTCGTACACCGCCTCGCTGTTCACCCACGAGAAGGGCGAGAACGCCGTGCTAGAGAAACTCGGCGAGGAATCCACCGAACTCATCCTGGCCGCGAAGGACGACGACCGCGAGGAACTGCTGTACGAGTCCGCGGACTTCGTCTACCACCTGCTCGTCCTCCTGGCGATGAAGGACCTCTCCGTCGAGGACCTCCGGGACGAACTCGAAGCGCGCTTTTGAGCCGACACCCACCGGTCCGTCGGCACACTCGCCGCGCGTTACACTGCGGCCGCCGACCACTGGTCCGCGTCCCCGCCGGTCGGGGCGTCGACGGGCCCGGTACAGCGGTACGCCAGATACGTCGCACAGAGCTCAAACAACAGCTCCACCGGCCGGCTCCGCATCCGTTCGAGCGGGAGCACCTGTTTCGGCAGGTCCCACGGGGTCTCGCGCAGGTCGAGGTCGCGAATCAGGTCGACGGTCACGTACTCGACCGTCTCGAAGTGCTCGCGCAGGAGCGACCGCGCCCGAAGCGGTGAGATAGGGTACAGATGCTCTCGGTAGTAGACGTGGCGCCGTTCGGGGAGGAGATGCCTGGAGACGGGGAGGCCCACCGTCCGGGGAAGCGCGCTCAGCCCCGGGACGGTGTGGTGTTCGTCGAGGGGCCAGTATCGGTTCGGGAACGCGATGAGGAGTTGGCCCGACGGCTTGAGCACGCGCCCGACCTCGCGGACGTACGCGTCCTTCTCACAGACGTGTTCGAGGACCTGATTCGAGACGACGAAGTCGAACGAGTCCGACGCGAACGGGAGCCGACACCCGTCGCCCAGCACCGCCTCCTGCGTCGCCACCGCGGGCGTGTGAACGAGATCGAGCGCGACGGACCGTCCAGGGAGGTCCGCGAGGTGCCGCGCGGTTCCGGCACCTACGTCGAGTACGACTTCATCCGCCGACATCACCGTCTCGAGATACTTGTAGACCAACATTCAGCGCTGTCGTGGTCGCTCGCCGTCCACATAATAACTCGCCACGAAAGTATGAAATATAGGATAGTGGTACGTTCGTGGTGTTCCGCGGTGGTGGAGTCGGGGACGACGCCGGGCTACTGAAACCGCACGCCCAGGTCGTGCATCCCGTCGTTGTTCGACGCGACGTTGATCAGCAGGGGAGTGAGCGCCTCGACCTCCGGTGCGTTGGCGATGCCTCCCGCGTTCACCGCCCGGAGCCCCCGAATCTCCTCGGCCAGCCGCGACACGATGTCGGTCGCGTCGGGGTCGTCGCCGACGACGAGCGTGTCGATTCCCAGCTCCGCGTCGAGGTCCGCGAGCCGCCCGGCCGCGAGGTTGTGGAACGCGCCGACGACGTGAACGCCCTCGGGAGCGGCGTCGGCAACGAGTCGCGTCACCGAGCCCGCGCCGGGGCGGTGGTAGTGAAAGCCTTCGTCGTCGCGCTTGATGCCCGTCGCCGGCGAGACGAGGATGTCGCCCTCCGACAGCGAGTCCGCGACCGAGGCTATGGTGTCGTCGACGTGGTACGGTGGTACGGCGAGGACGACCACGTTCGCGCGGTCGGCGGCCATCTCGTTGGCGAAGCCTTTCAGGTTCGCCTCGACGCCGCGGCTGTCCAGTTCGGTCAGATACTCTTCGACCTTCTCGCGGGCGCGGTCGGGGTCGCGTGACCCGACGAGGATCTCGTGGTCCGTGTCGTACGCCCATCGGAGCGCGAGCCCCTGACCGATGTCGCCCGTTCCGCCGAGCAGTGCGATTCGCATGCATGGATGCGAGGACGGCCACGAAGTAAGCGTTGCGTGACCGGTCGTCGTTGCCGTTCTCTCACTCGTCGTCGGAGCTGCCGCCTAGGAACCGACCGAGGCTGAGTCGCTCGAACCCTTCGCGGTAGACCAGCCAGTACGCGGCGAGCGGCGCGAGGAGGAGCGTCGCCCCGAGGCCGTACGCCCGCAGTGTCGGCGGAAGCACGCCGGCGGCGAGCGACATCCCGAAGAGGTCGAGGGCGAGCATCGTGACGACGTACGCCGGGAAGCGGTTCATACCGTCCCTCTCGGGAGCCGCGGGGATATATCTCAGAGGTCGCCGAACAGCGCCGAGAGGTCGTTGACCGTCTCGACCACCGCGTCGGCGCCCGCGGCGACGAACTTCTCTCTCCCCTCGCTCCCCCGCAGCCCGCCGGTGAGGACGCCGATTCCGTAGTACTCGCGGTCGGTGTCGGCCTCCCGCGCGTTGACGGCCGTCCGGACGTCGTCGAGCGTGTCGCCCGCGAACGCGACGCGGTCGGCGTCGAACCGCTCGGCGAGCGTCGCGAGCGCGCGTGGGTGCGGCTTGCCCTCCTCCCAGTCGTCCATCGTGAAGCGGTGTTCGTCCGGGACCGCGAGGCCGACGCGGTCGAGGGCGATGTCGGCCTCCGCCGCGGGACGACCGGTCAACACCCCGAGGTCGTACTCCCTCTCCAGTCGGGCGAGCGCCCCCTCGGTGACGAGCACCGGTTCATCGTGGATGTAGCCCACCGACTCGAACGGTGGCTCCTCGCCCTCTAACTCTCGGTAGCGGTCGCTCCCGAGGTACAACGCCTGGAAGACGCGCCTGAGCCGTGGCGGGTCCCACGCCGCACGGACGCGGTCGTGTTCCTCCTCGGAGAGCGCGGCCGCGACGACCGCCTCCGCGGCGGCCAGTCCGCCGCCCGCCTCGGCGATTTCGGCCGTGAACCGATCGACGTCGGCGTCGTATCCCTCCCGTCCGGCGAGGACGAACAGCGCGGCCGCGTAGGTGAGTTCCCAGTCGTTGTTGAAGCCTCCCGCGTCCTTGAACGCCTGGATCG
>JBEPYA010000199.1:0-7671 GCA_041641615.1 Salinigranum sp.
CTGCTGAAGCTCCTTGATGCGGGGGACGTTCGTCACGCCCGAGAGGAGGATGACGGCCGCAACCTGCCGCGAGTTGCTGATGGGGTAGTCGCCGCCGCGGACCTCCATCGAGCCGGTCTGCTCTTCGATCCACTTCCGCCCGCGCTCGATACCCTTCCGGTTGAGGTGCTCGGGCGGCCCCGCGAGCACCAGGAGTGCGCGCTCGGTGCCTTCGACCTCACAGGGGAGGGTGAGCCGACCGAGCGCCGCCTTTCGAACGAGGGAGGTGATCCGATTGGTGGTGTGTGCGCTGTCGAGACCGTCGTCGGCGTCGTCGCCGCCGCCGGTGAGCCGCGAGAGGAGCCCGCCGGACTTCCCCTTCGGCTCGACCTCCTCGGAGGCGTAGCCGACGGTGGAGACGCCGCCGCCGGCGAGCGTGTTGATGATCTCCGAGGAGTCGACGACGCTCTCTGCGACCTCCTGGCCGGCCTCCACCTCGCCGGCACCGAACAGCACGCCGAAGCGTGTGACGATCTCACGGTTGATCTGGTCGTAGCCGCCCTGCACCGATTCGCCGGTCTTGCGCCAGGCGTCGTTGTCGAAGACGAGGAGGTTGTCCACCTCGCGGACGAACGTCTGGAACGACCGTGCGGCGTTGAGTGTGTAGATGCCGCCCTCGTCGCTGCCGGGGAGGATCCCCAGCCCATAGACGGGCTCCGTGTAGATGCGTTTGAGGTGCTTCGCCAACACGGGCGCGCCACCCGAGCCGGTACCGCCGCCGAGGCCGGCGACGACGAGGAACGCGTCGACCTCGTGGACGGGGATCGAGTCGATGGCACCCTGGACCTCGTCGATATCCTCCTCGGCGATCTCGGCACCGAGTTCGTTGTCCGCGCCGACGCCGTGTCCCTTGACGCGCGACTGGCCGATGAGGATGCGCTGGTCCTGCGGGATGTTCTCGAGTCCGAGGAGGTCCGCCTTCGCCGTGTTCACCGCCACCGCGGCGCGGACGATGTTCGAGTTGTTCTTCCGGTCGTACTCGAGGAACTTGTCGACGACTTTGCCACCCGCCTGGCCGAAACCGATCATCGCGAGTTTCATCTGTGCTGTTCCCTCGTCATTGGGTAGAAACCAACACGAATCAGAGTATAAGCCTTGTGAATATCAGATTATTGATTATTCAGGGAAGAATCAAGAGACAGCGGTGGAGGGGGCGAATGTCAGACCGATGCATGCCACCCGTCTGACGACTGGTGTTCTCAGCCTCGATAACCAGCGCACGCGCGCATGGAGTTGATTACGACGGTGGCGATTCCCCCGGTCGTATCGCTCTCGGCACCCTTATCGGGCCAGGTACGCTTCGAGGCTCGTGAGCTCCGACTCGCTCAACCCGAACGCGCCGATAGCGTTGTCGTCGGTCGTGTTGTCGAACTTGAGCGAGCGGTACTGGTCGGCACCCATCGGTGCGCCGGGGACCTTCCCCAGGACGCTGAGGCCGACGCCCGCCAGCCCCATCGGGACGGGGACGACGGTCACCGAGCGGCCGGCCGCGCCGTGGGCGAGTTTCGCCACCTCGGCGAGCGTCAGTTTGTCCGGCCCGCCGATCTCGTACGTCTGGCCGACGTGCTCGTCTCCCTCGCAGGCGTCGGCGAGCATCGGAGCCAGGTCTCCGACCCAGATGGGCTGAAAGCGCGTCTTGCCGCCGCCGGGCAGCGGCGTCAGGTACGGGGGAGCGAGCTTCTTCGTGAAGGGGACGAACTCGCCGCCGTCACCGAACACGACCGAGGGGCGGAAGACGACCCAGTCGAGCGAGGAGCTCGTCACGATCTCCTCGGCTTTGCCCTTCGCGCGGATGTACGCCGTTTCTCCCTGGGGGTCGGCCCCGAGCGCGCTCATCTGCACTAATCGGGAGACGCCGTGCTCCTCGCAGGCGCGGACGACGTTCTCCGTCCCCTGTCGGTGGACCGTGTCGTGCATCTCGTTGCCCCCGCTGGGCTTGAACAGCGGCGAGAGTGCGACCAGGTTGACGACGACGTCCATCCCCTCGAACGCCTCCTGGATGGAGTCGTACGCCGTGACGTTTCCCATCGCCTTCGACACCCCAGCCGGGAGCTCGTCGTTGCCCGGGCTCCGCGAGAGCGCCGTGACGTTGTGTCCTCGCTCCTTGAGTTCACGACACAGATAGCTGCCGATGAAGCCGCTTCCGCCGGTGACAAGGACTTTCATACAGTCTCCTGCGGCGGTACTGACGTAAAGCTGTCGTGAGAGAACCACTTCCGTGTCCCGGTTTTGGGCCTTTCGGAGGGGTCGAACGCGCCACCGGGGAGGAGGGTCGTCCGCGCCGCACCGACAGGGTTATTCGTCGCCCCGGCGCGCCTCACGCCATGCTCGTCACGCTGGAGGGACTCGACGGGAGCGGCAAGACGACGGCGTCCGAGCGGCTCCGCGACGAGTTCCCCGAGGCGACGTTCACCCGCGAGCCGACCGGGTCGTGGTACGGCGAGGGCGTGCTCCGGTCCATCCGCGACGACGACGCCGACCCGCTCGCCGAACTCTTCCTCTTCACCGCGGACCACGCCGACCACCTCTCCCGCCTGGTTCGGCCGGCGCTCCGAGAGGGGCGTCTCGTCGTCTCGGACCGCTTCGCCGACTCGCGGTACGCCTACCAGGCCGCGACGCTCGCCAGCTACGACCACCTCGCGGTCGACGACCCGCTCGACTACGTCCGCGAGGTTCACGCGCCCTTCACCCGGCAGCCGGACCGGACCGTCTACCTCGACGTCGGCCCCGAGACGGCCGCCGAGCGGGCGGGCGCGACGAACAAACTCGAACGCGTCGACTACCTCCGTCGGGTGCGAGAAAACTACGAACGGCTCGTCCGGGAGGGGGGCGAACGATTCGTCCGTGTCGACGCCTCGCGGCCCGAAGAACGGGTCGTCTCCGACGTCGTGGACGCGGTCGAGGCGGCGGTCGGGCAGTTCGACTCGGCCGACGGCTAGTTCGACTCGACCGGAGGGTGGTTCGACTGCGGCTCAGGTCGTCTTCGGCAGTTCGATCTCGTCCGGTGGTGGCACGTACAGCACGTCGATGGTGAACCCGAGGACGAGCGGCATCCCGATCCACAGCCCCAAGAGGACCGAAACCTCGAGGTTCCCCGGGATGATCGCCCCGAACAGCATCGTGGTGACGAACAGCACGACTGGGATGAGAAGCAGCGCGTAGATAACCGACCCGGCCCGCGTCTTCAGTCGGATGCGGAAGAAGCGCGTCATCACCGCGGCGATGAGGGTGTTGACGACGAGGACGGCACCCAGGAGTACGAGGGTCACGACCGAGACCATACTCGAGGTAGGGAGGCAGCGACCTTTGACCTGTCGGCTTCGGCGGTCGAAGAGGACGGCGGGCGGACGCGTCGCGGCAGCGCAGGTCGCGGCGGCGACGAGACGACGACAGTTAGTTCGAGGCCGCGTCGAACGGGTTCGTCCCCGCATCCACCTCGTCGAGGGTCGACACGCCGTCGCCGTCCCAGTCGATGCGCAGATACTCGTTCGCGGCGTCACGCGGGTCCAGTCCGCCGAGGAGTTCGTCCTCGTCCGCGAGGCCGTCGCCGTCAGAGTCCGCCCGTTCGGGGTTCGTCCCGACGAGCGCCTCGTAGGCGTCGTCGAGGCCGTCACCGTCGCTGTCGCTTACTGCGGGCACGTCGCTCGGGTCGTCCGGGTCGGTCCCCGCGTCGACCTCGACGCCGTCCGAGACGCTGTCGCCGTCAGTGTCGAAGGCGAGCGGGTCGCTGGTGTGGAAGCCGAAGACCTCGTCGCCGTCGACGAGGCCGTCACCGTCGGTGTCGGGGTTCGCGGGGTTGAGTTCGGGGCTCGAAGACACCTCGCTGTCGTCCTCCAGTCCGTCGCCGTCGGTGTCGGTCTGGTAGTGCCCGCCGTCGGAGGCGTCGAGCGCGTCGGTCCGACCCTGTTCGACGCGGTCGTTCGAACCGTCACCGTCCGTGTCGGGGTCGGACGGATCGGTGCCGAGGGCGCGTTCGTTCTCGTCGGAGAGCCCGTCACCGTCGCTGTCGAGGTCCAGGAAGTCCGGCACGCCGTCGCCGTCCGTGTCGCGCGCGCCCTCATCGGCGTCGGAGAGGCCGTCGCCATCGCTGTCGGTATCCAGGAAGTGTTCGACACCGTCGCCGTCGGGGTCGGCGAGGGTCCGTTCGGCGTGATAGGTTTCGAGCGCCGACGGGATACCGTCGCCGTCGTGGTCGACCACCTCGGTACTCGGGCCGTCGTTGGCGACGCTCGCGAGGTTGAGGTCGGCCGTCGACCCGGTGAGCGCGACCGCCCCGACCGACGCCGCCGCCGCGACGACGGTAACGACGAGAGCGACGGCGCCCGCTCGCCGAGCGTTCACGACGCTCCTCCGGTGTGCGTCACGTCGGGTGCGGGAGGCGCTCCGATAGGTGAGTTAGCTTTACTCTCATGGTCTTGAGACATTCTTGTGGTTCGATCGGGGAGTACCGGCTTAGTTAAGAGCAGGCTCCCGCGGCGTTAGACCGCTCTGACCGGAGTAGGAGACGCCTACTCCGCGGATGTGGAGGCGTCGGGTGTGGATTTATGCCTCCGGCGGGGGAACGCCGGCCATGCACCGACTCATCGCTGACCGGTCGCTCGACGACTCGTGGCTCGGTCCCGAAGACGCGCGCGCGGCCTACCGAGATATGGTCCGCACGCGGCGGTTCGACGACCGGGCGCTCGCGCTCCAGCGCCGCGGATGGATGAGCGGCTACCCGCCGTTCCGCGGACAGGAGGCCGCGCAGGTGGGCGCCGCTCACGCCATGCGCGACGACGACTGGCTCCTCCCCACCTACCGCTCGAACGCGCTCCAGATCGCCCGGGGGGTCCCGATGAGCGACATCCTCCTGTTCCGTCGGGGTCATCCGGAGTTCGTCTCGGACCACGACGTCCCCGTGTTGCCGCAGGCGGTCCCCATCGCCAGCCAACTGCCGCACGCCGTCGGCATCGGGATGGCGCGGAACTATCGGGAGAACAGGGAGGCCGCGCTCGTCTGCTTCGGCGACGGCGCGACGAGTCAGGGCGACACCCACGAGGCGATGAACTTCGCCGGCGTGTTCGAGACGCCGACGGTGTTCTTCTGTGAGAACAACGGCTGGGCCATCTCCCACCCCCGCGAACGGCAGACCGCGTCGGAGAGCATCGCGGTGAAGGCCGAGGCGTACGGTTTCGAGGGCGTCCAGGTCGATGGAAACGACCCCCTGGCGGTCCGCGAGGCCGTCTCGGACGCGCTCGCGTCGGCACGTGACGGCTCGCCCGTCCTCGTCGAGGCGCTCACCTACCGCCAGGGCGCGCACACGACCGCCGACGACCCCGACCGCTACCGACCGGCGGAGCCGGACCACCCCGAGTGGCGGACGCGCGACCCGCTCGACCGGTTCGAGGCGTACCTCCGCGAGGAGGGAATCGTCGACGACGCGTTCGTCGAGGAGACGCACGAGCGTGCCGACGAGGAACTCGCGGAGGCCGTCGCCGCCGCGGAGGAGGTCGAGCCCCCGGGGGCAGACGACCTGTTCGATTACGTCTACGCGGGGTCGTCGCCACACCTCGCCGACCAGCGCGAGGACTGCCGAAAGAACGAGGCGAGCCACCCGCTCGAAGAGAGCAACGACGACTGAGACGGAGGGAGCGGCCGTCTCAGTCGTCCATCGCGATGTAGGTCTTGGTGTCGGTGACGCCCTGCAGCCCCTGAATCCCGCTCGAAGCTGCCTTCAGCACCTCGTACACCTCGTCGGCGTCCACCTCGGCGATGATGTCGTACGCCCCCGCGACGATGTGTGCCTCCGTGACCGTCTCGAGGTCTCGAACGGGTCCCAGAAGCTGCTCGGACTCCCCGGCACCGGTCTTGACCATGATGAACGCGTGAACCATAAGGTGTGGTACTCAACAACAGGGCAAAAAGTGTTCGCCCGCTCGGGGACACGAACGGGCGGGGACAACCTTATTGCCGTCGTACGATGTATCGACTCTCATGCGATTCGTTATCATAGGTGGTGGACGTGTGGGCTCTCGGACTGCACGCGTCCTCACCGAGGAAGGTCACGACGTGACCATCGTCGAACTCGACGAGGACCGCCAGGAACGGTGCCGGACCGCCGGGTTCGAGGTGGTCGCCGGCGACGGCTCCCACGAGGACGTCCTGCTCAAGGCGGGCGTCGAGGAGGCCGACGCGCTCGGGGCGCTCACGAGCAACCTCAACGTCAACTTCGCGGCGTGCATGATCGGAAAACACCACGGCTGCCGCACCGTCATGCGGATCGACGAGGAGTACCGCGAGGAGATCTACCAGAAGTACGCCGAGGAGGTCGACGAGATCGTCTACCCCGAGCGCCTCGGCGCCATCGTCGCCAAGAACGCCCTTCTGGGGGGGTCGATCCGCGCTATCGCCGACATCGCCCAGAACCTCCAGGTCGTCCTCCTCACCGTCTCGGAGGAGTCGCCGATGCGCGGCTACACGCTCAGCGAGGTGGCACTACCCGAAAAAGCACACATCCTCGCGTTCGGGAAGAAAGAGCAGGCGATGGGGGTCCCGCTCCCCGACGACTCGCTCGAACTCGGCGACCGCGTCGCCGTGCTCGCGGACTTCTCTGTGCTCGGCGAGGTGCGGCAACTGCTCGTCGGTGACGAGGTCGCCGCCGTCCCGGGAGGTGCGTGACGATGGTCACCGCCTACATCATGGTCAAGGCCAACACCGGCGAGGCCGACCGGCTCAAGGGCGAGATCCTCGACCTCGGCGACGGCGTCGTCGACACCCACATCGTCGCCGGCGACGTCGACTTCATCGTGAAGGTCCACGTCGAGACGCCGGTCGACGTCAAGGACATCGCCTCGGCCATCCAGGCGGTCGAGGGCATCGAGGACACCCAGACGTACATCGCGATGGACTGAGTCGGCCGCCGGGCCGCCAAGTCGAACTAGAAGCCGCCCGCGTCCTTCGCACTCGACAGGAGCGACGTCACCGGCTCGGTGTAGTCGTACCCCGGGATGACACCCTGCACGTAGGTCCCCTCGACGTAGGTGACGAGCGCGGCCGCGTCGTCGACGCCGCGCCGCTCGTTGATGTCGGTGTACGTGACGGTCACGACGAGTTCATCGTCGAGATGACGGACGGCGGGGTCGAGGCCGCGCTCGACTTTCGTGACGCCGTCGGCGTCCTCGACGCGGAGCTCGAACGTCTCGGCCCACCCCTCCTCGACGACGTCCGCGACGTCGCCGTCGACGACCGCCGAGAGCGTCGGGACGCGGACCACGACCGTGTACCGCACGCGTCCGTCCTCGGCGGTCTCGACGGTCACCGTTGCGTCGAACGGCGTCGCCGTCGAGACGTACTCGTCGATTCCCGCCTCCTCGAAGCCGCGGTGGTCGGCGAACGCACGCCGGACCCGACCCGGTAGCTCGCTCATACCGCGGCGGAGGAACCGGTCCGAGAAAAGCCCGTTGTCCGAGGGCGTACCCACTATTGTGTCGACGCACGTAGAACAGGTTCGCGCCGACGGAAACACGAGATACGTTCCGCCGGCGGCATGCTTAAGTTGTCGTGGGGGCTTGTGGTAAACGACGCTTCGCTTTGGAGGGCCGAAGCGTCAGCGGGGACCAATTCAGGGCGGTCCGCGGTCGCCAGTTTCGGCGA
>JBEPYA010000200.1:0-7658 GCA_041641615.1 Salinigranum sp.
GCTCGCGACGACGGACGTCGCGTACATGACAGTCACGAGCAGCCCGGCTGCCGCCGCGCCGATACCCAGCGACTCGCGGACGAGCGGCGTCACGCTCGCCGGGACGATCTCGTACGCCGCCGCGGCAGCCGAGAGCACGACCAGCCCGGCGACGACGCCAGCGGTCCGCATCCGTGTACGGCTCGGTGCAGTTCGTCCGCTCATCGAGGTCGGTCCACCCACACCAGCGGCGCTCCGTGAGGCGCTGGCGGCCGGTCGGCGTCGCCGTTCATCCCGTCTGGCGGTAGACGAGGTCCCGCTGGATCTCGTTGGCTCCCTCGTAGATGACGGGGATGCGAACGTCCCGGTAGACGCGGGAGATGCGGTTCTCCGCGAGGACCGAGCGGCCGCCGTGCAGTTGCATCCCGCGCTCGGCGCAGTCGGTCGCGACCTCGGTCGCCTTCAGTTTCGCCATCGCGGCCCACAGCCCCGGCTCCTCCTCGGCGGTAACCTTCTCCGCCGCGCGCCAGGTGAGCGCTCTGGCCGCCTCGAACTCCGTCCGCATGTCGGCCAGCGTGTGCTGGACCGCCTGGAACTCGGCGATGGTGCGGTCGAACGCCTCTCGGTCGTGGACGAACGACCACGCCTCCTCGATGGCCGCCGCCGCGAGGCCGATGCCGTGTCCGCCGACGATCACTCGCCCCTTGTTGAAGAAGTCCGCGAGCATCCGAAAGCCCGCCCCCCGTTCGCCGACGAGGTTCTCGGCCGGGACGACACAGTCGTCGAGGACGATGTGTCCCTGTTTCGACGCGCGCATGCCGATCTTCTCGGGGATGTGCTCGGCGTGGTAGCCCTCGGCGTCGGTATCGACGACGAACAGCGAGTAGTTACCGTGGGCCTTCTCGCCGTCGTCGGTCTTCGCGTAGAGGGTGAGCCAGTCGGCCTCGACGGCGTTGCCGACCCAGTACTTCTCGCCGTTCAGCACCCACCCCTCGTCGGTCTCCTCCGCAGAGGTGGTCATCCCCGCCATGTCGCTCCCGGTGTCGGGTTCGGAGACCGCCAGTCCCGAGATCTGATCGTGCGCGGCGACCGGTTCGAGCCACCGCTCGCCCTGGCGCTCGCTCCCGTACCGCTCGACGATGTCGCAGCCGAAGCTCGCCAGCTGGAGGGTGAGCGCGATGCCCGCGTCTGCCCGGTAGAGCTCCTCCGCGATGGCCAGCTGTTCGAGGAGGTCGTACCCCTTCCCGCCCCACTGCTCGCCGATGTCCCCCGCGACGAGTCCGGCGTCCATCCCCGCTTCGAGCACGTCCCACGGGTACTCCCCGGAGGCGTGGTACTCGGCGGCGACGGGTTCGATCTGCTCGGCAGCGAACGTCCGCGCTCGCTCCTTCGCCGGGCGGGCGTGCTCGGGGACGACGGACTCGTCGAGGAGGTCCATACACCGGGGTTCGGGCGGACGATAAAAATAGTTCGTGAACGTCTCTTCGGCGGTGCTGGATGCGGATAGAACGGTTCGGGCGAACCCTTGGGGAGAAGGGCTGGTAGCCACCCTTCGCCCGAAGGAATACACGTCCGGCAACATCCGGGTCGATGGGGGGACGGCCCGAGTCTCCCGGCTGGACCTGTCGGACGGTCCAGCAGCGATGGGTGGTTACAGGGGTCGAGTCCAGTGAGTCGGGAAAGGTTCCGTTCACGGGTTACATCTAGTGTCCACTCCGACAGGTCCGACTGCCGCTGGAGTGCCTGCTTGCCATCGGCGCCTGGTTCCGGCATCCGTATCCCGTCGGCCTCATCGTTCGACAGTCGCGACCGCGCCGACGAGTCACCTGCCCCGACGGCTCGCCCTGCACGCACGCGGCGATGTCAGCGAGCGCCTTCATTTCGAGGACGTCGTAACGGGCCTCCACGTCGACGGCGACCGACCGGAACGCCGGAGCGGGGCGTGCTGGTCGGCGCTTCCGTCGTCGTCGTGGAGGTGGACGACGTAAATTCGGTCGCCGAACCGTTCGACGAAGCGTCTGCGGTCGACACCACTCGCCTTGGTGTGGCCGACGTCGAGCGTGAGCCGCAGGAACTCGGAGTCCACGTTCAGGTCCGTGAGGAACTGAGCCAGTCGATCGAGCGGGACGGTATGACGTCGTTCCGAGAGTTTTCCCCGGTTGTTCTCCAGGCAGAGCGGCACGCCGACGGTCGCGGCGTGGTCGGCACACGCCTCTACGGAGGCGAACGCCCGCTCGCGGCTGTGTGCCTGCACCCGGTCGGGATACCGTCGCCGAGAACCCCACCGTAGATGACCACCCCGTCGGCGTCGACCCTTGTCGCCACGTCGAGGGGGTGGCTCATCCCCCTCGACGGCGGCCTGCCGCCGGCGGTCGTTGACCTTGCCCATCGCACAGTCGATGTGCGGCGCATGGGACGTCACCGTCAGGTCTCGCGCGGACAGCAGCCGTTCCAGCCGATCGAGCACCGGTCCGTCGCTGACGTCTAGGTAGCCCTGTCGGACCTCGATCTGGTCCAGCCCGGGTCGTTCGAGCACTGAGACGAACCCGGTGTGGGACGCCTCGGAGCGGTGTCCATACGATGGGTTTTTGACGAGAACGAAGAGTCGGACGTTCAACGTGGAGACAATCGGTAGATGGACGCTGTTGAGGACACACGAGAGAGTCTGTTACAGAACCCTGGCAATATCGCTCCGACTGGCGTTACGAACTAACCGATCGATCCCTACGGTATCACCGGAACCCAGCGGGTCGACTGAGACGTAAACCACTTAGTCCGTGGGTTGCGGCACAAGATAGCATGAAGGACTCCGAGCAAAAGGTGTCAGATCGGGATCACGGACACCTCTCTAACAACGATATTCCCGTCACCGGTGAGGTTGTCCCGGATCTGTTCTCCTCCGATCAGGTGTTCCAGCGGATCGTCGCCGACGCGGACCACGAGATCACGTCGGGTCTTCGTGAACTCTTCTTCGCCGCTGTCGCCGGCGGGTTCGCGATCACGATCACCTATCTGCTGTACGCCTCGATGTCCGCCGCGACCGAAAGCGCACTCGCCGCTGTCCTGTTGTACCCGATCGGCTTCATCTACATCATCATCGGCGGCTACCAGTTGTACACCGAGAATACGCTCCCGCCGGTGGCGCTGACACTGGAACGCCTGGCCAGCGTTCCCGCGCTCTTTCGACACTGGCTGGTCGTGCTCGCGGGCAACTTCACCGGTGGGGCGATCGGGGCCGTCGTGCTCGCCTACGGGGGGGTCTTCAGCCCCGAAGCGGCGGCAGTCGCCGTCGAACTCGCCGAAAAGGGCATCGAGACGCCGGTGACAGCCCTCTTTTTCAAAGCTGCCTTCGCCGGCCTGATCGTCGCGGGTGTCGTCTGGATGAACTTCGCGGCTCGTGACACCGTCTCGCGGGTTCTCATCGTTTACCTGGCCTTCCTGGCGATACCGCTCGGAAACCTCTTTCACGTCGTCGTCTCGTTCACCGAGTCCGTCTATCTGATGCTCGTCGGCGGCCCGGGGATGATCACGGCGCTGACGGAGTTCGTACTCCCCGTCCTGCTCGGTAACACACTCGGCGGTATCGTGCTGGTCACCATCGTCAACTACTACCAGACCAGCGAGCAGCGTCTCGATATCGAACGATTCGAGCACGTTCGTCGCCTCTCGACGAGGGAGTGGGTGCTCGGCGGTCTCGCGGGCCGGTCGTACGTGCCGGTCGTCGACACCCTCGGGGAGTTCGTCCGCGACCCCGACTCCTACCGAATCCTGGTTCCGGTTGCGAACCCGCGAACGGAGGCCCCAATCATCGAGTTCGCCTGCGCGCTCGCGAGCGTTCACGAGAAGAGTACGGTTCACGCGGCTCACATCGTCCAGATCCCCTCACGAATACCGATGGAATCCGGCGGCCCCCACGGCCGGATCACTCGCGAGTCGGCCAGCCTCATGGCGGACATCGAACGGCGCGTCGAGGAATACGACGTCGAGTTCGAGACCTCGACGATCGTCTCCTCACGCTCTTTCGAGGAGGTGTTCGACCGCGCGCGCCGGACTCGACCCGACCTCGTCGTGATCGGGTGGGGCGACCATCGACTGTGGAACGCCGCCCGCGCCGAACGTCCCCTCGACGAGTTGACCAACCGCTTACCCTGTGACTTCCTCGTCATCAAGAACGGGGAACTCGACACCTCTCGCGTGCTGTTGCCGACGGCCGGCGGGCCCGACTCGGACCTCTCGGCCGAGGTCGCACGGACGCTTCAGTCGGCGACCGGCGCCGAGGTGTCGTTGCTCCACGTCGTCGGCTCTGGCGAGCGTGAAGCCGGCGAAGCGTTCCTCACCGAGTGGGCGACCGAGCGGGGTCTCGGTGACGCGACACGGCTCGTCGACGACTCCCGCGGCGTCGAGGCGGCCATCGAGCATGCGGCTGCAGATCACACGCTCGTGCTCATCGGTGCGACAGAGCGGGGACTTCTCTCGCGTCTCGTCACGGATTCGTTGCACCTCGACGTCGTCAACGAGGTCGACGCCTCCGTGGTGCTGGCAGAGCGCCCCTCCGATCGACCGCTGAGAGATCGGCTGTTCGGACACAGTCGACGCGAGAAGCGGTGACAGTCGTGACTGTCTGCTGTCGAACGCTGCACCACCGCGTCTGGTACTGATCGGCCGTCGTCTCGTTTTGACCTCGATACTCTCTCTGAGCAAACGGTCACCGACACGACTGGAGACGACGTAAGCACTACAGCCGAGCGAGCACCGTGAGCGAGGCGACTCACGTGGTCCGAGAGAGCTTCGCTCTCTCGGCAAGAGTCAGTTCGGGTGCGTCTCCGTCGGTCGCATCGTAACTGTCGCTGACCACGGATTCTGGGAGACGACTTCTTCGGCGAATTCGCGCGCGAGCGACCGGATGGAGAGGTCCGAGGATGCGGTCCACCACGCGGTTTCCGGATCCGGTCCGTGTTCGCGTTCGTCGGTTCGTCCTGCCGCGCTCGTGTCCCGCCCGGCCATCTCGTCCGCACGACCGGTCGCCACGACCACGCTGAGGACACGGACGACGTCACCCTCCACCCGCTCTCACCGACCTCGCCTCTCGACGGCTCACTCGTCTTCCGGCGCAGCCTCCTCGGGTGCTTCGACCGTGTGGTCCGCGTACTCCTCTCTCAGCACCTTCTTGTCGAACTTCCCGGTCGCCGTCTTCGGGACGGAGTCGACGTAGACGACGTCGTCGGGGAGCCACCACTTCGGGTACTCCTCCGCGAGGAAGTCCATGATGTCGTCCTTCAGTGGTCCCTTCCCGACGCCCTCGCGCGGCACGACGAACGCCACCGGCCGCTCCTGCCACCGCTCGTGGGGGACGCCGACGACCGTCGCCTCGCTCACGTCGTCGTGGGCCATGATGGCGTTCTCCAGCTCCTGGCTCGAAATCCACTCCCCGCCCGACTTGATGACGTCCTTCGCGCGGTCGACGATCTGGATGTACCCCTCGGAATCGACGCGCACGACGTCGCCGGTCTTCAGCCAGCCGTCCTCGAACTCCTCTTCGTTCGCTTCCGGTCTCCGGAAGTACTCCGTCGTCACCCACGGCCCGCGGATCCACAGTTCGCCGAAGTCCTCGTCGTTCCACGGCACCTCGCCCTCTTCGCCCATCACCTTGAACTCCAGTCCGGGGAGGACGAGTCCCTGCTTGACACGCTTCGCGTCGCGCTCCTCGGCGGGCCACGACTCCATGCCCGGCTTGAGGTGCGCCGCGGCGGCAACCGGTGACGTCTCCGTCATGCCCCACGCGTGGAGCACCTGGACGTCGTGCTCCTCCTCGTACGTCCTGATGAGAGATTTCGGGGCCGCCGCCCCGCCGATGGCGATGCGTTCGAGCGACGAGAGGTCCGCGTCGTTCTCCTCCAGATACTCGAGGAGGCCGAGCCACACCGTCGGCACACCCGCGGTGAACGTCACCCCCTCCTCCTCGATGAGGTGGGCGATGTCGGCGGGGTCGGGTGCCGGCCCCGGATAGACGTGCTTCCCTCCTGCCGCGGTCACCGCGTGGGGGAGCCCCCAGGCCATCACGTGGAACATCGGGACGACGGGCATCACCACGTCGTCGGCGCTGAGGTCGAGGCCGGCCTCCGGGAGGACGCCCATCGTGTGCGCCCACATCGTCTGCTGGGTGTACTCGACGCCCTTCGGCTTTCCTGTGGTACCCGACGTGTAACACATACCCGCCGGCGTCTCCTCGTCGAGGTCGGGCCAGTCGTACGTCTCGTCCTGTCCCCCGACAAAGGACTCGTAGTCCGTCACGGGCGCGAGGGACGTGTCGGGGACCTCACCGCCCATCACGACGAACTGTTCGACGGTGTCGAACGCGCCGTCGGCCTCGGAGACGCAGCTCTCCAGTTTCTCCACGAGCGACGGGTCGACGAACACCAGCCTGTCTTCGGCGTTCTCGACGATGTACCGGATGTGGTGGTCGGGCAGTAGCGGGTTGACGGTGTGGAGCTGTGACCCGCGACACGGCACGCCGAAGTACGTCTCGAAGTGCCGGGTGTGGTTCCAGCAGACGGTCGCGATTCGCTCGTCGCGGTCGATTCCAGCGGCGTCGAGCGCGTTCGCCAGCTGTGCGACCCGCCGCTCGTAGGCGGCGTACGTCGTCCGTTCGATACCCTCGTGGGTCCGCGAGACGATCTCGCGCTGGGGGTAGAGCTTCGCCGCTCGCCAGAGGAACGGCCGTAAGGTCTGCGCTGTGGTCCCTGCCATACTCCAACCTGTGCCGGAACTGTAATGATTGTTCCTCCGGAACGAGGAGAGGGCGGAGAGTGAGCGGTCAGTTCTCCCGACCGCCGTCCGCGTCGTCCACGTCGTCCGCGTCGTCCGCGTCGTCCCTGTCGTCCGCGTCGTCCCTGTCGTCCGCGTCGTCCCTGTCGTCCGCGTCGTCCGCGTCGTCCCCGTCGTCACCACGTCTCTCTTCGGCCGCTTCGTCCGCTCCGACCGCTGCCTCGGCGTCGTCCGGGAGGACCTCGCGGACGAAGTCGGGCGTCTCGGGTGCCTCTACCGGCCCCTCTTCCGAACCCCTCGCCTCCTCCGAGCCGTCCGTCCGGTCGGAGGGGACCCGCTCGCCCGGGCTCCAGTCGGACCCGCCGATGAGGAACGTCTCGGCGACCTCGCGCTGCTCGTCGTCGGCATCCGTCACCGCGTCGGCGCGCTCGTCTCTCTCTTCGTCCGTGGCCGTGACCGACTCTCTCGACCCGCCTGAATCGGGCGTTACCGGAGGGTCCCCCGGGTGGCTCTCGGCTGCGTGTCCGCTGTCTCGTTCGCCCGTCTCTCCCCCTTCTGTCGTCTCCGCCGGCCCGTCGTCCGTCTCGCCGCCTTCCCCCAGGGCGTCCTCCGTCTCGGCGTCCATCGCGACGTCCAGTTCGCGGTCGGTCCCCGCCCCGGCCATCCCCTCGACCAGTCGCGTCCGCGCGGCTTCGCGCTCGACCGTTCCCGAGGCGGTCCGCGAGAGCTCCTCGGCGAACGAGACGACGCGCGGGAGTTTGAACCCCGCGAGCCGCTCACGACAGTACGCCTCGATGTCGTCGACGGTCAGGTCGTCGTCGGTCGGGACGACGAGCGCCCCGACCAGTTCGCCCCACTCGGCGTCCGGGACGCCCACGACGACGGCGTCGTCGATCATCGGGTGCGAGCGGAGG
>JBEPYA010000201.1:0-7631 GCA_041641615.1 Salinigranum sp.
GCGGGGAAGAGGAAGTGGATGACGACGCCCGTGACGACGGCACTGACGAAGATCATCCCCGAGAGGATCACCGCGAAGGTGGTTCCGTAGTACTCGCGGTAGGCGTCGACGATGGGCGGGACGATGAGGTCGGTGTAGCTGTACGAAAGAACCGACCCGAACGGCAGGCCGTTCGAGAACAGCACCGCCCCGAAGGGGACGTTCCCGACCGAGCAGACGAACGTGGCGACGCCGATGACGGCGCGCGACTAGTTGACGACAGTCGACGAACAGGGGCGGTCACCGACGTCGACAGCCGGTGAAGAGCCGGTCCCTTCGGCTGTGTTCGTCGCCGTCGACTCGCTCGATGCGACTCCACTGAATCGGTGAATCAGAAAACATTTGACGGGAACGGTCCTCGCCCCGAACATGCCCTCCACCGTACTCCTCCAGTCGGGCGGTGCCGGTGCCGTCGCCCTGCTGGTCGCGATCCTCGTCTTCGTCGTCACGGTCGCGATGATCGTCTGGACGTACAAGGACGCCCAGAAGAACAGTTCGCACCCGGCCTTCCTCTGGGCCATCGTCGTCTTCCTCGCGCCGCTTCTCGGTCTCGTCCTGTACTTCCTGCTCGGACGCGACGTCTGAGACCGGTTCGGGGTGAGTGCGACGGCGGACCCGTCGCCTTGGACCCGGGACCGACCCAACGCAGTTGTCCACTCGTTCTGACAACATCGGCAGGGATGCTCTCGACGGACGAGTTCCCCCGCTGGATCGGCGACGACGAGGGGGCACCCCTCGGCACTGGCCGTCGGAGCGCTCGTCGGCGTCGCCTCGGTGGTCGGCGGTATGCCGTGGTTTGTTCTCGGCCGCTGGCTGACGCCACTGGACTGACGGTGTCGCGTCGAGTGGTACCTCCCGAACACATCTTTTGGTTCGGTTTTCGAAGTGAGAACCGAACGCGATCCGTGGCCGGACCGTTCGCGGGGTCCGGTTCAAGGTTTATGTCTGCTCGCCCACGACTCCCGTCCGTGTCCCCGACACGACGAACCCTCCTCGGTCGAACAGCCCTCGCCCTCAGCGGCGGGGCGCTCGCGTCGCTCGCGGGCTGTCTCGGTGGCCCAGCGGCGACCGCCGCGGACAGCGGCTCCGAGACGTCCACGCCCCCTGCAGAGTCCTCACCGGCGACCGCGTCGCCGGCCACAAGCGACGGCGAATCGTGGTCTCCTCCCCCACCTGCGTTCACCCGGTGGCTCCCCTCTCCAGCCCAGTCACCGTACCGCAACGGCTACGGGGTGTCGTACGTCGACATGGCGGCCGTCCGCGAGCGGCGAGACGCCCTCCACGAGATCGCCGTCGAGCGACTCGAACGGGAGTTTCAGCACGTCCTCCCGGCGGCCCAGTACGTCGACGTGGAAGACGTCGACGCCGCGTTCCGGTTCGCGTTCAGCACGTCGGTCGCCCTCGGGTCGTTCGACCCGAGCGCGTTCGGCGAGCGCTATCGCGACGAGCAGCGCTCGCGCGCGGTCGCCCGGACCGGAACCCCTGCGACGGAGACGGCGACACCGACGCAGAACCCCGAGGAGTACGGCGGGTTCACCCTCTACGGGCGGCGGCGGGTGTACGCCGTCTCCGAGAACGCCCTCGTCTCGGTCGGTGGGTTCGCCGAGGGGGACCTCCGCGAGTACGCTCGGGCGGTCATCGACGCGCGGGCCGACGACGTGAGTCGGTACACCGACGCCAACGCGTACGCGGACGCGCTGTTCGGCCTCGTCGGCACCCCTCACAGGCTGACGTGTTACGTGGAGGCGATGGACGGGTCGACCTCCCGCGGTTTCCGGGAGGACGTCATCACTGGCGGCCTCCGGTCGTGGCAGTTCGGCCCGGAGACGACACGACTCACGTACGCGAACACCTATCCCGACGAGGAGGCTGCCGGAGAGGCGTCGTTCGAGTCGCACATAGAGAACGAGTCGGCCCGCTTCGGCACGTACGACGGACTCGACGCCCGGCGGGACGGTCGACTGATCTGGACCGAGGGCACCCTCCCGACGCGTGAGTTCGACTTCCTCTCGGCGGGCGGTCCCGCAGAGGGCGTCTACACGCCGAACGGTTGACCGCGCTGCTCGTTTTCTACTCTGTTCATCGATTACGTTCAGCGATCATGTTCAGCAGTTACGTTCAGTAGTTGTGTTCGTAGTAATCACTCTTTCGCCGGGCAGTCACCCCGACGAGACGACGGCCGAACGACCCGACAACAAGGCGAGTGGGTTTCAACTCGTTTTATCGGTACTACGCACACTTCCCACCGAACGGTTCGCTCACCAGGGGGATTGATGCACGTCGAGGGTCGCTTCCTCGCTGGGGTCGACGCCGCACGGTGCTGTCTCCAGGGGTCTATCGTCCCGAACGACTGCCGCGGCCGACGAGATGTGGTCACGGGAGAGACCCTCGACGGCCGTGTCGAACCCGTTCATCGCTGGGGTACACAGGACGGGGGAGTGGTCTCGAACAGAGCGAGGTCGGAGAAACACCGTCGGCATGGATCGTCAGTCTACATAGAACTAGCTGGACTCTTTCGGGAGGTGATGTGACCGACGTCGAGGGTGGGTTCGACTCGGCGACAACGCGAGACCCCTCGGTAAGCGTCCGCGGCACAGTGACGACGGGTGGCGGATCACCATCGTGGACGACTGAAACCGTCCCCGACTTGAGAGTGCGGTCGGCCGCCAGAGGTCCGCGTGGCTCCCGACTGCGCTCGCCGTCTTCGAGACGGCGAGACTGCTTCCGTTCCCGACGGAGGGTTGGAGAGACACACCATCACGCAGGCGGACTTCCTCTACGTCTCGGATCCCGCGAGCGGCTTCCGCGCGGAGCTGTTCGCCGGGCCAGGCTCCCTCACCTTCGAACCGGACTGGGAGCCCATCGAGTGGCAGGAGGGCGAAATCGACGGCGCGACCGACCACCGGTGGATCGGTCGAGGCCCCGAGTGGACGGGTCTGCCGTACGTCGGTTGAGCGGCTCCGCGCGCCCATACATACAGGTAGGTCGGTGCCGTACCCCGACTCGAAATGTACGAACGCGTCTGGACGGTCCGCTTCTCCGACACGGACATGCACGGCATCGCCCACTACCCGCGGATCGTGGACGCGGTTCACGAGACGTCGGACATGTTCATGGAGGAGATCGGCTGGCCCTACTGGCGGACCCACGAGGAGGAGGGGTACGGCCTCCCCATCGTCGAGGCGAACTTCGAGTTCGAGCGGCCACTGCGCGGCGGCGACGCGGTCACGGTCGGGCTGACACCCGAACTGGGCGAGCGGAGCGTCCGGTTCACCTACGAGGCGCGCGTCGACGGCGAACTCACGTTCACGGCGTACGAACAGCGGGTCTGTCAGGCGATGGGGGAGATGGGCGCGATGGCCATTCCCGACGCGCTCCGCGAGGCGATAGAGCCATACACGACTGACTGACTAACCCTCCCGCTCCCTCGTCCTCACCGCCGCGGTCGCCCGGGCGGCTCCCCGCATGGTAAACGTTATCCTGTCCGGGTCGTCACCTACCCACATGGCGAGAGAGTCCGACCTCGCGGAGAAGGCGGCGTCGGCCGACGGCCTGCCCGATCCACACGACATCGTCGCGAAAGACGAGGAGATTCCCGTCCGGGAACTGTTCGACGAGGCGTTCATGCGAGCGCACACGGCGTTCGAGACGTTCGACGAGATGGTCGCTGCGAGCCCCTCCGACGCCGACTCCGCCGACGACCTACGGCTGGTCGCGGAGGGGCGCTGGGACGACTTCGTCGCCGAGGCCACCGACTTCGAGGGCGAAGAGGAGATGGTGTTTGCGGCGATCGACGAATGGGTCGGCGACCGGCTCGGACTGTGACCGTGGCCGTGCCCGCCGATCCGTCGACCGAACCGAAGCACGCGGCGAGCGCCACCGACCGCGATGCCGACATCGACCTCGTCCAGACCATTTCACCAACCATGAATTTCACCCACCATGACCACCACGTGCGCGCGACAGACGACGCCGGAGGACAGAACCGATGAGTGACTCGAAGGCCGCCCCCGTGCTGATCGCCGGCGCGGGACCCGTCGGGATGACGACGGCGCTCGCGCTCCACGCCCGCGGCGTCCCTGCGGCGATCCTCGAAGCCGAGTCCGCGGACCGCGACCGGTCGGGGAGCCGCGCCATCTACGTCCACGGGACGACGCTGCACACGCTCGAACGCGTCCACCCGGGACTCGGGGAACAGATGGTCGAGGAGGGGCTCGTCTGGCCCACGCGCCACACCAAGTGGCGCGGGAAGGACGTGTTCAAGCGCACCTACGACAACCCCGGCGGGCAGGGGAAGTTCCCGCACTTCACGAGCCTCCCGCAGGAGCGCACGGAACAGTTCATGCACGAGGCGCTCACGGACGCGGGAATCGAAATCCACTGGGACGCGGCGGTCGAGACCGTCGAGTCGGGCCCGGAGGGCGTGCACGTCGTGACGAGCGACGGTCGGGAGTGGGAGACGCCGTACCTGGTGGGTGCCGACGGCGGCGGGTCCACGGTCCGAAAGGAGATCGGCGCGCAGTTCGAGGGCGACCAGTCGAAGAACTCGTTCATCATCGCCGACGTCGACGAGGTCGAGTCCGAGCCCCTCCCGCTGGAGCGCCTGTTCCACTACGACGACCCGAAGGTGGGCGGGCGGAACGTGATGCTCGTTCCCTTCACGGGCGGCTGGCGGCTCGACATCCAGTGCCTCGAAGGGGACGACCCCGACGAACTCTGCAGCGACGAGAACATGCGGGAGTTCACCCGGCGCATCATGGGCGAACGGTACGCCGACAACGTCACGTGGGTGTCGAGCTACAAGTTCCTCCAGGTCATGGCCGACACCTTCGTCGACGACCACCGGCGCGTCCTCCTCGCGGGCGAGGCCGCCCACCTCCTCGCGCCGTTCGGCGCACGTGGCATGAATTCGGGCGTTGCCGACGCCGACGAGGCCGCCTCGGCCATCGCCGTGGCGTACCGGGCCCGCTCAGACGCGGTCGCGCGCGACGAGGTCGAACTGTACGCCGCCCGCCGCGAGACGGCCGCGGAGTACAACCTCGACGCGGCCGGGCAGGCGCTGGAGTACCTTCAGGGGGAGAACCCGGCGACCGTCCTCCGCAAGGAGGCGGCCGCCTCTCTCGCCGACTACTTCGAGGTCGCCGGCGAGTACCTCGACGACGCGCCGTACGGCCCGCACGACGCCCCGCCTATCGTCTCGACCGGAAACTACTGAACCCCATTCGTTTCCTCCTTCTCGCCGCGCGCATCGTCCCACCGACCGGCACCGACTCCCGACCTCGCGTTCGTCGCTCGTCGCGCCGCTGACGTGCGATATCCGGCGTCGTTACCACCCTCTCGCACGAACCGTGCCGTGTACGGCGCTGTTCGTTTGTACCGAACGTTCAGGAACGATCGGGCTCGACGGACGTCCGCGCGAACGCTCGACCGTCGGGTCGAGACGCGCAGTGCTCTCCGGTACGCCCACTGGGTGCGAGATCACTGCAGTATCGTGTGGTTGTCGCGACAAAGGATGATCGTTTGACCACTTCGACGCCCGTTCGTTCTAACCGAACGATAGGATTCACGAGGCGAACGCCGGTCCGTCCGATTCCCGTCGCTCGTCCTCGTGCCCCCACGAGAACTCGACACACGTCCCACGTGTCGACTCCCCACGTCAGCGCGCACTGCTGTCGGAGTCGGCGTGGAACCACTGACGGATGGACGATTGTAGCAGTATGCGCGGACACACTCCGGCCGGTGGCCGACCGCCGTTCGAATTCGGTTACCGCCGCCCTTCGTTACAGTGGTAACTCTGTAACGTTCCGGGGGCGACTCACAGCCTATATCAATCTCTGTTCGGTGACAACGAACATTAATTCATACGTGTGACACCTCGACGGTGGACGATCCTACAATATATACGTAGTTCGAACTGTCGATCCGAATAATATCGATGTATTTCCCTTTTTGTTCGCTCTCGGCGAACAATATCGTTTTGTGGCAGACGCGTTTCCTCGTATGTATGACGAACAATCGTCCGAGTTCGGCCCGCGGGGTGCAGTCAGACGAGACGCTCCTGGCCATCCTCGGGCACCTCCGGGAGACGGACGGCGCGGGGGTGACGGAGCTCGCAAACCACCTCGGGCTCGCGAAGAGCACCGTCCACAACCACCTGGCGACGATGCGCGACCACGACTTCGTGGTGAAGCACGGGGACACCTACACGCTGGGGCTGGAGTTCTTCAGTTACGGCCAGTACGTCCGGACGCGGTTCGAGGTGTACGAGGCAGCCAAGCCCGTCATCGACGACCTGGCCGACACGACCGACGAGATGGTCTGGCTGATCGTCCACCAACGCGGGCAGATCATGTACCTCTACGGCCACGCCGGTGACACGAACGTCAACGAGAACGCGCTCATCGGTTCGTGGGCGTACATGCACTGCAACTCGAGTGGGAAGGCCCTCCTCGCGCACCTCCCCGAGGAGGACGTCGAGTACGCCATCGACCGGCACGGACTCCCGGCGCGGACGAAGAACACCATCACCGACCGGGACGAACTGTACGCCGAACTGGAGCGGATCCGCGAGCAGGGGTACGCCCTCAATCTGGGCGAGGACCTCGCGGGTATCCACGCCGTCTCGGTCCCGCTCTGCCACGAGGAGGAGGTTCACGGCGCGCTCGCCATCGCCGGGCCGGCCCACCGCGTCACCCGCGAGCGCTGTGAGTCGGAGTTCGTCGAGGAGCTGTTCGCCTCGGCGAACGACGTGGAGCTGAACCTCGCGTACCGGTGAGCGTCGGGCGACCGACCTCGGCTCAGCCGCCCCCGACCACGAGGACTCAGGGGACGAACCGCCGGACGACGCAGCCGACGGCGAGACACTGCGTGACGAACAGCACGACGGCGACCGGATAGACCAGGAGTATCTGCCGGCGAGTCGCCCGGTCGGCCGACCCGTCCAGCCCCGCCCGGGCGACGAGACCGAGAAGCGGTACCGCGAGGAGCGCGCCGGGCGGATAGACGCCGACCCCGACGAGCGCGGCGACGACGACACCCGCACCGAGACCGACGAGCGCGCTCGCCCGCGCCGCCCGCCGTTCGCCGAGGACGACGGGGAGCGTCCGCTTGTCGACGCGGCGGTCGAAGTCGGCGTCGAGCCGGTCGACCGATATCTTCACCCCGGCGAGCACGACGGCGAACACGACTGCCGTACCGACCACGTTCGGGGGAGCGGCGGGCGTCTGCGCCGCGTAGCCGCCCACGACCACGAAGCCGATACCGACGGCGTAGTCGGTGGTGACCGAAAGCGGGTGGCAATCCAGATAGGGCGCGTGGAGGACCGCGAGCACCCAGAGCGGGAGGGTGAGCGCGGCGGCGGTCCCGTGACCCAGCCCCCAGAGCAGGCCCACGAGAGCGAGGCTCACGAGGCTCGTGGCGACGACCGCGACCCGGAGGGTCGAGCGCGGGACCCGGGGTGACTCCTCGCCGCGGAGGTGCGCGTCGACGTACTCGTCGACGAGGTGCTCGACGTCCAGCGCGCTGGCGGTCGCCAGCGCGTGCACCGTTCCGGAGACGACCGAGAACGCCGGCGAGAGGAGGCCCCCGAAGAG
>JBEPYA010000202.1:0-7598 GCA_041641615.1 Salinigranum sp.
GCGCAGCGTTGAGGGCGCTGTCCCATAGGGGTCCGCCGGTTCAAATCCGGGCCCACGCATCGCAAGCGCGGTCCGTAGGACCGCGGCACCGAGGCGGCGTCAGCCGCCGAGGTACACGATGCAGGTGTCGTCCCTCTGCGGACAACACCCACGCACAATCCTTCCGAACGCTACCCGACGAGCGGTGGCTGTGGGTACACTCGTCGCGGGCACAGCGTCGGCTCAAACGGAGCGAACGGGCAGCCGTCGTCGTGTCCGCGAATTTAAACGGTTGGAACCAGTACGGAGGTTATGGCTAAGTACTCGACAGGCTCGGGTGGCGGCGGCGATGCCGGTGACGCCTGCGAGCTCTGTGGGAAGGAGACGGGCGACCTGCGACGCGCGAACGTCGCGGGCGCCGACCTCCTCGTCTGCGGCTCCTGCGCGCCTCACGGCGACCAGCGCGGCGGTGGGGGACGCGACCGGAGCGACTCCGCGAGCGCGAACGAAGACTCCGGCTTCGAGGGCAACCGGAAGAAGCGTGCGGCCCAGCGTGCGGCGAAGCTGTACGACCGTCAGAAGGGCGACCCCACTCACTGGGAGAAGGAGGGAACGAACTACGAGAAGGACCGCCTCCCCTATCTGGTCTCGGGCTACGGCGACATCGTGGAGGAGGCCCGACAGTCCGAAGGCCTCCAGCTCGAGGAACTGGCGACCGAACTCGACGTCGAAGAGGCCGACCTGCTCGCCGTCGAACAGGGCCGCGCGTCGCGTGCGGGTGTCGGTGGCTCCGTCGTCCGGGCGCTGGAGGACCGGCTCGGCGTCCGACTCGTCGACGAGTAACCCACCCGCTCGGTGCGTTCGGTGTCGTCTCCGGAGGCACCGACGTCCGTCGTGTGAAGACCGCTTCCTCGTGACCTCGCTCGGAAAGCCGCGTCTCCGGGGCGGCGTCTCGCGAACCGATCGAGGGCCGGGGCGAGTCCGGCAGCCGGGTGCGACGCGACGGGGGCGGAAGCCTTTTTCACCAGCGGCGTGCCACGGCGGACGTGCACTCACGAGCCCCACAGGAACCCGACGTCAGGACGTTCGAAGCCGAGGTGATGGCGGTCGAGGGGTCGACCGTCCTCTTGGACCGGACCTGGTTCTACCCGGAGGGCGGGGGCCAGCCGGCCGACCGCGGAACCCTCGCGGGCGAGGCGGTGGTCGACGTCCAGGCCCGCAACGGCCGGGTCGAGCACACCCTCGCGGTGGAACCGGACGAAGCCACCGTCGCCGCGGGCGAGACCGCCGAGGCGCGTATCGACGACGAGTTCCGGACGTACTGCATGCGTGCGCACACCGCGAGTCACGCCCTCTACGGTGCCGGACGGCGGCTCCTCGACGACCTCGGGTACGGCGGCTTCGGCATCGGGGACGACAAGGTCCGCGTCGACTTCGCCACCTCGACCGACGTCGACGACGCGGTCCTCGTCGAACTGGAACGGCTCGTCAACCGCGCGGTGTGGGACTCCCGCCCCGTCTCGTGGGAGGAAATACCCACCGAGGAGGCCCGCAGTCGGGAGGACGTGGCGTTCAACACCAAGACCGAGGGCGGGGTGATGGCCGACTCAGACCGGGTTCGAATCGTGACGATCGACGGCTGGGACGTCGCCGCCTGTGGGGGGACGCACGTCTCCAACACGGCGGTCGTCGGTCCTGTCTCGGTCCTCGAACGGTCGAACCCCGGCGAGGGTCTCACCCGCGTCGAGTTCGCCGTCGGCGACCCCGGTATCGACCACCGCGCGACCGTCCACGGGGCGGCGCTCGACGCTGCGCGCGAACTCGGCGTAGGCGTGAGCGACCTCCCCGACGGGGTCGCATCTCTCCGCGACGAGAACGAGCGGCTCTCGGCGGAACTGTCGGACCTCCGCGGTGACCTCCTCGACGGCCGACTCGGGTCGTTCGAGGCGGTCGACCGGGAGGGCGTCACCTGGCGCGTCGGGAGCGTCGACGGCTTCGACGCGAACGCCGTGGGCGAGGCCGCAAAGCGAGTCGCGAGCGACGAGGTCGTCGCCGCCGTCGGCGGCGAGGGGCGACCGTTCGTCGTGGTCGCCTCGTCGACCAGTGTCGACGCGGGCGCCGTCGTCGACCGGGTGACGGAGCGGTTCGGTGGCGGCGGCGGTGGCGGGCCGCCGTTCGCACAGGGCGGCGGACTCGACGCCGACGCCGAGGAGGTCGTGGCGTTCCTCCGCGAGGACGTCGACTTCGGCGGGTAGAGCGGGGAAGAAGAAGGGGAACGGCGAACAACTGCCGCAGTTACCACGTCTCCTCTTCGTCGTCCGTGTCCGGCTCTCCTTCCTCGTCCTCGTCGTCGGCCCACGGGTTCGGCGCGTTGGCGCGTCGTCTCCGGTAGAGGTACGCTGCGCCGAGGGCGACTACGAGTACGACGACGACGACCGGACCGTAGACGGTGAGGGGCGAGGGGCCAGTTCCCTCGGCGGGTACCGTCGTCGCGACGGAGGTCTCCGGCGCGGTCGTCTCCTGCGTCTCCGTGCTGGTCGTCTCCCCGTCCTCACCGACGCCCTGAACGGTCACTGCTTCGGACGTCACTCCGCCGCCGCGTGCGGTCAGTTCGTGCTCGCCACTCGATTCGATGCGGACCGTCGCACGGCCGTTCTCGTCGGTCTGTGCGACCGTCTCACCGTCGAGGCGGACCGTCACTCCCGCCGCGGGCTCGCCGTAGGCGTTCGTCACCTCGACGGGGACGACCTCGCCGACGACGACCTGCGTGTTCAGCGGCGTGAGCGAGAGGGTAGGTTCGCGACTGAGTTCGAAGACGAGCGAGCCCTCGCTCTCGTTGGTCGTGACGGTCTCGGTGGCCGTCTCGTACCCTTCCTTCGAGACGGTCACCTCGAACCGGCTGTTGACGGGCAGGAGCTGTGTCGCCGCCCCGTTGTCGTCCGTCCGGACCTCGCCGACCTCATCGATCGAGACGGTCGCGTCCGCGACGGGCCGCGCCGGGTCGAAGTAGGGGTCCTCGACGACGACGTCGTAGTCGACGCGGCCGCGTTCGATAGAGACCGTCCGTTCGGGTGACCCGGCGACGACGACCTCTCGGGTGGTGCGGTAGTAGCCGGGCTTCACGACGGCGAGGGTGTACTCACCCTGGGCGACGGTCCCCGACTGGTAGAGGCCCTCGGAGTCCGTCCGGCCGCTGACCACCTCGACCCCGTCCTGGGAGAGGGTGACGCGAGCGTCCGCGACCGGTCCCTCCGCGTCGGTGACGACGACGTCCAGGTCGGCCTTCCGCGACACCTCGATGGTGTGTGACCGCTCGGTGGCGACGCGGATTCGGTACGGCTCGTTGCGGATATACTGATCGTCGTCGGTGGTTATCTCGACGGTCGCGGCCTCGGGAACGTCGATGAGCGCCCGCCCGTTCGACGCGGTGGTGGCCCGCTCCTGTCCTCCGTCCCAGGTCGCCACCAGCGTCACGCCGCCGAGCCGCTGGTTCGACGAGGGGTTCACCACGTCGATGGTCAGCGTCACGAGTTTGTCGTCCGACTGGGCGAGCGCGCTCCCGGGAACTCCAGCCAGCGACGCGGCCACGACGAGTCCGGCGACGATGAGGGCGGTCCGTTGCATATCTCAGTAGTACACTCCCAGGGAGTAATATGTCTGTATGTCTGACCACTACGACGATCGCTCTCCGGTGCCCAGGACGATCGCTTTCTCGTGCAGGCCGACGGTTGATTTCCGATCCGATCCGAGTGGGACACACTCATGGACCCCTCGATGGTGACCCAGGAGTACGAGACTGCCGAACCGGATACCCGTGTCGGCGCGGTTCGTTCGGAGCTAGAGACGGCCACGACCGAAGCCGTCCTGATCGCCGACGAGGAGGTGACCGGGGCGGTGCTTCCGCGCGACCTGCTGCGGTCGCGGTTGAGCGACGACGCCGAGGTCCACGCCCTCCAACGGCGCGTCCCGGCGGTCGACAGCGAGGCGGGAGTCCGCGAGGTTGCTCGCCTCCTCGTCGAGAACAAGACGACGATCGCACCGGTCTTCGAGGGTGAGGAGTTTCAGGGTGTCGTCACCCGGGACAGTCTGCTCCGAGCGGTCGTCGACTCCCTCTCGGAGATAGACGTCGTGGACGTCTACACGACCGAACCGGTGACGGTCGACCGCAAGACCGCGATGGGCGAGGTCGTCAACGACCTCCGTGAGAACGACATCACGCGGCTCCCGGTCCTCGACGACGGGGATCTCGTCGGCGTGGTGACGACCGACGACCTCGTCGAGTTCGTCGTCCGGAGCACGCGTGCGCAGTCCGCCGGTGACCGTGGTGGCGAGAAGGCCGACCTGCTCGAACTGCCGGTCGAGAACGTCATGAGCCGTCCCGCGGAGACGACGACTCCCACGGCGTCGGTCCAATCGGCGGTCGAACGGATGCTGGAGACGGGCTACGACGGCCTCGCGGTCGTCGACGAGGACACGCACGGCGACCTGATCGGCGTACTCTCGAAGACGGACGTCCTCCGGGCGCTCGTCGTCACCGACATCGAACGGCTCGACGTCCAGGTGACGAACCCCGAGTATCTCCGGACCGAAGAGCGCGGGGAGCTGGCCGGGCGCATCGAGGCGATCGCCGAGAAGGACCAGAAGCTGGACGTGATCGACGCGCAGGTCGACTTCCAGAAGCACGACGAGGAACTCCGCGGCCAGTCGCTGTTCCGGTGTCAGATCCGGCTATTCACCGACGCGGACCAGGTCGCCGGGACCGGTGAGGGGTACGGCGCGGCGGACGCGCTGTCGACCGCGCTGGAGACGCTCGAGCGGAACGTCATCGACCTGAAGAACCAGCGAACGGCCGAGCAGTCGAACGAGCAGGTGCCCCAGGAGCCGCGCGAGCCGTAGACGCGACCGTACGACGCGGTCGGGGACCCGACGTGACAGCAGCGGGGCGGCCCGACCGGTGTGGGTGCGCAGGTTTTTCTTCGCCGGGTTGCGTGGGGACAGGTATGGCACTGGCAGCGTCGGACTCGCTCTCGGAGGAACAACGAGCCGTCCGTGAGGTCGTCCGCGAGTTCGCCGTCGAGGAGCTCCGTCCCGAAGCCGGCGACGCGGACGCGTCGGAGACCTTCCCCGAAGACGCGTGGGACGAACTCGCCGCACTGGACCTGACCGGGCTGACAACCCCGGAAACGTACGGGGGCTACGACGCCGACCGCCTCACCTACAGCGTCGTCAACGAGGAGGTCGCCTACGGGCACCTCGCCGTCGCGACCGCGCTGTCGGTCCACTGTCTCGCCACCTCCTGCATCGCCGAGTTCGGGAGCGAGGGGTTGAGAGAGGAGTACCTGCCCGACATGGCGACGGGTCGCCCGGTCGGGATGTTCGCCCTCTCGGAGCCGGGTGCGGGGTCGAACCCCGCCGAGATGACGACGGTCGCCCGGAGGGAGGGCGACGAGTACGTCATCGACGGGGAGAAACAGTGGATCACGAACGGCGAACGGGGCGACGTCTGCATCGTCTTCGCGAAGACCGACCCCGACGACCCCTCCTCCATCACGCAGTTTCTCGTCCCCAAGTCGGCCGGCATCGAGGTCGGGAAGAAGGAGCACAAACTCGGGCTCAGGGCGTCCGACACGACGGGGCTGACGTTCGACGGGGTCCGAATTCCGGCGGAGAACCGCCTCACGGAGGAGGGAAAGGGACTCTCCGCCGCGTTCCACATCCTCACCGGAGGTCGCATCGGCATCGCGGCACAGGCGGTCGGCCTCTCGCAGGCGGCGCTCGACGAGGCCGTCTCCTACGCCAACGAGCGCGAGCAGTTCGACGGCCCCATCGCCGACATCCAGGCCATCAGGCACAAGCTCGCCGACATGGCGACGCAGGTCCACGCCTCCCGGCAGCTCGTCCGGGCGGCTGCCGAGCGGGCCGACGCGGGCGCGGACCCCCGCACTGAGGCGGCGATGGCGAAGTACTTCGCGAGCGAGTCCGCCGTGGACGTCTGCAACGAGGCCGTCCAGGTCCACGGTGGCTACGGCTACACCACCGACTTCCCCGTCGAGCGCTTCTACCGTGACGCGAAGATCCTCACCATCTACGAGGGCACCTCCGAGATACAGAAGGAGATCATCGCCCGCGGCGTCGTCGACTGAGCGGGCGGGGGCCGAAGCGCTCTTTATCGCGTCCCGTCTCCTCTCGTGTAGTGACAGACACCCACGCGACCGCCACGGACCTCGACGGGTACGACGCCGTCGTCTACGACCTCGACGGGACGCTCGTCGACCTCGTCGTCGACTGGGACACGGTCGCACGGGACGCGGTGGCCCGTTTCGACGACCACGGCGTCGACGCCGCTGGCTACGACCTCTGGGAGATGCTCGACCTGGCCGACCGTGAAGGACTGCGGGACGAGATCGAGGCCGTCATCGGCGGGCACGAACGGGACGGGGCACGGGTCTCCACTCGCCTGCCGCTCGCCGACCGGGTGTCGACCCACGACGTCCCGGTGGGCGTCTGCTCGCTCAACTGCGAGGCGAGCGTCCGACTCGCCCTGGAGACGCACGACCTCGCCGAGTGGGTCGACGCCGTGGTCGGTCGGGACACGGTTTCGACGCGGAAACCGGACCCGGAGCCGTTGCTGGCGACGCTCCGCGGCGTCGGCGTCGCTCCCGAGCGTGCGGTGTTCGTCGGCGACTCCCCGCGGGACCGGACGGCGGCGGAGCGTGCGGGCGTGGCGTACCGGTCGGTAGAGTCGTTCTGAGTCTCTGTTGGGGACACGTACTGCGCGGTGAGTCGTCGGCGAACCGTTACCCTATCCGAGTCGGTGAGGAACGACGTGGTGACCGCGGAGTCGCCAGGGCGGTGCGGCCGCAGCCTCGTACCTCCCGAGCCGGTGGCTCGCGCATGAAGCGCGAGCCGACCACCTGAGCGACTCCGTCGCTCCGAGCCTTCACTCGGTTCCCTCGTGAAGACCTCGCGCGTTCGCTCCCTTCGGTCGCTCTCACGCGCCGACCGCTACAACGCAGGGCTGTGGCGCGTGGCGTCGCGAGCGCGGTTCGGTGACGGCTCGACTGACCCGACGACGCACCGGACGCCGCGCCATCCCCCTCACGCGCTTCGTCCACACGTCTCACGCGCCCCCGGTATCGACCGACTGAGTCGCTCTCTCCGACGACCCTTCGAACGACCGAAGGCCTTGCCGTAACTACGGGTTATAAGAGATTCGAGAAATATGCATACTACACATGACCCGTGGCTTCCACACTCGGAGCCTCCACGCCGGCCAGCGCCCGGACCCGGCGACGGGTGCTCGCGCACCACCCATCTACCAGACCAGTTCCTACGTCTTCGACGACGCCGACTACGCGGCGGACCTCTACGCTCTCGACGCGGAGGGACACGTCTACTCGCGCATCTCGAACCCGACGACGCGCGTCCTCGAAGAGCGGATGGCCGCCCTGGAGGGCGGAACCGACGCGGTCGCGACGGCGGCGGGGATGGCCGCACTCGACTCCGCGACGAGCATCCTGGCCGAGAGCGGCGACAACGTCGTCGCCTCGGCCGACATGTACGGCGGCACCGCGACGTACCTCTCGAAGATGGCCTCCAGAAGAGGAATCGAGACGCGC
>JBEPYA010000203.1:0-7551 GCA_041641615.1 Salinigranum sp.
CGTCGTCCCCCCGTCCGTCGCCGTCGAAGTCGTCCGCGAGGCGGGCGAGAGCGGCGTCGAACACGTCGTCGTCATCACCGCCGGATTCGGCGAGACGGGCAGCGACGGCGCCGCGCGCGAAGAGGAACTGCGAAGCGTCGCCGAGGAGTACGACTTGAACCTCGTCGGCCCGAACTCCCTCGGCGTCCTCTCCACGCGACGAGGGATGAACGCGACGTTCGGCCCGGACAACGCGCTCCCGGGCCGGATGTCGTTCATGTCCCAGTCAGGCGCGTTCATCACGGCCGTCCTCGACTGGGCCAACGACCAAGGTATCGGCTTCAAAGACGTCGTCTCGCTGGGGAACAAGGCGGTCCTCGACGAGGCGGACTTCGTGAGCGAGTGGGGCGACGACCCCGAGACGGACGTGATAATCGGTTACCTCGAAGGCATCGAAGAGGGGAGGAAGTTCATCGACACCGCCCGCGAGGTGACACAGGAGACGCCGGTCGTGCTCGTCAAGTCGGGCCGGACCGACGCGGGCGCGCAGGCCGCCTCCTCACACACCGGGACGCTCGCCGGATCGGAGCAGGCGTACGAGACCGGGCTCGACCAGGCGGGCGTCATCCGCGCCGACTCAGTGCAGGAACTGTTCGACGCCGCGCGCGTCCTCGAATCACAGCCGCTTCCCGAGAACGACGGGGTGGCCATCATCACGAACGCCGGCGGTCCCGGCGTCATGTCGACGGACGCCGTCGGCGATTCGCGACTGGAGATGGCCTCGTTCTCGGACGAAACGCTCGACGCCTTCTCGGATACGCTCCCCGAGGAGGGGAACATCTACAACCCCGTCGACATCGTCGGTGACGCCGACAACGAGCGGTTCAGGGACGCGCTCGACGTGGCGCTGGGGGACGAAAACGTCGGCTGTGTGCTCGTCCTCTCGTGTCCCACGGCGGTGCTGGACTACGAACAGCTCGCCCGCGACACGGTCACCCTGCAGGAGGAGCACGGAAAGCCCGTCACCGCCTGCTTCATGGGCGGCTCCCGTGTCGAGGCGGCCGCCGACGTTCTGGAGGAGGCGGGTATCCCGAACTACTTCGACCCGGCTCGCGCCATCGGAGGACTCGACGCGCTCGTCCGGTTCAAGGAGATCTCGAATCGCGCGTACGACGACCCCACGACGTTCGACGTCGACCGCGAGGCGGCCCGAGAGATCCTCGGTCGGGCCGTAGAGCGCGACGAGCCCCGGGTAGGCGTCGAAGCGATGGACCTCCTCGACGCGTACGGGATTCCCGTCCCGGAGGGCGGCATCGCGACCGATCCGGCGGAGGCGCTGGAACTCGCCGAATCGATCGGTGGCGACGTCGTGATGAAGATCGTCTCGCCGGACATCCTCCACAAGTCAGATATCGGCGGCGTCCGCGTCGGCGTCCCGAACGAGGAGGTGTACGACGCCTACGAGGACCTCGTCACGAGGGCGCGAAACTACCAGCCCGACGCCGAAATCCTCGGCGTGCAGGTCCAGGAGATGGTCGATCTCGACTCCGGCGTCGAGACCATCGTCGGCATGAATCGCGACCCGCAGTTCGGCCCGCTCATGATGTTCGGCCTCGGCGGCATCTTCGTCGAGGTGCTGGAGGACACGACGTTCCGCGTCGCTCCCGTGACCGGGACGGAAGCCCACGAGATGACCGGCGAGATCAACGCCGCGCCGCTTCTCAGAGGCGCACGCGGGCGCGACCCCGTCGACGTCGATACCGTCGCGGAGACGATCCAGCGCCTCTCACAGCTCGTCACCGACTTCCCCGCGATCCTCGAACTCGACATCAACCCGCTCGTGGCGACTCCCGACGGCGCACAAGCCATCGACGTTCGGCTCACCGTCGACCTCGACGAACTGAGCGTCTCGGAACAGTCAGAAAAGACCCTCACGGAGCCCGACCAATGACCCAGACACTACTCGTCACCTCGACCGGAGAGAGCACAGGCAAGACGGCCATCACCCTCGCGCTCGGCCTCCTCGCGAAGGAGCGCGGCTACGACGTCGGCTACATGAAGCCGAAAGGGACGCGCCTGCAGTCGAACGTCGGGAAGACACTCGACCGTGACCCGATGCTCGCGCGCGACCTGCTCGACCTCGACTCGGAGATGCACCAGATGGAGCCCATCGTCTACTCGCCGACGTTCGTCCAGGGTGCCATCCGGGGACAGGAAGAGCCCGAGGCCCTCGCCGACAACGTCCGCGAGCAGTTCGACGCCCTGTCGGACGGCAAAGACCTCGTGCTCGTCGAGGGCGGTGGCAGTCACACCACCGGCGGCATCGTCGACCTCACCGACCCGCAGGTCGCCGATCTCCTCGACGCACGGGTGCTTCTCGTCGCCGACTACGCCGACCCGGGCGACCTCGACAGCGTCCTCGCGGCCGCGGCCGACATCGGAGACCGTCTGGAGGGCGTCCTCTTCAACCGCGTCGGCGACTCGGCGTACGACGAACTCGAGAACGACGTCGTGCCGTTCCTCGAATCGCGCGACGTCCCCGTCGTCGGCATCGTCCCGCGCGTGCAGGACCTCGCGGGCGTCACCGTCGCCGACCTCGCCTCGGAACTCGGGGCCGAGGTCGTCAACGACGCCCCGACCGACGCGTTCGTCGAGCGGTTCCTCGTCGGCGCGATGGGCGGCGACGAGGCGCTTCGCTACTTCCGGCGGACGAAGAACGCCGCGGTCATCACCGGCGGCGACCGCGCGGAGATTCACACCGCCGCGCTGGAGGCGCCGGGCGTGAAGTGCCTGCTCCTCACCGGCGCACACCGCCCGCCGGGTGCGGTCATCGGAAAGGCCGAGCAGAAGGGGGTGCCCGTCCTGATGGTCAGCGGCGACACGCTGTCGGTCGTCGAGCGCTGTGAGGAGGTCGTCCACAGCGGGCGGACTCGCGACGCGGAGACGGTCGAGCGGATGCGCACGCTCCTGTTCGAGCACGCCGACGTGGATTCGCTCGTCGGGAGCGGCGACGGCGAGGCGTAACCGACCGTCAGTCGAGCAACAGTCGAACCGCGTCCGAGAGCCCCGCCACGCGCGCCGCGTGCTCCCACGACTCCTCTCGGATGCCGTTGGTGACGTACGCGAAGCCGACCCCAGAGTCGAGGTCGGCCCAGCCGAAGACGCTCCCGAGCCCCGCGTGGCCGACCATCCGCTCGTGGCTGGCCGCGCCGAACAGGTCGTTGGCGAGGCCACCCGTCCAGAAGCCGAGCGCGTACCGCGCGGGCCGCGAGAGCGTCCCGTCGCTGTCGGTCTCGGCGTGCATCCGCGTCGCCTCCGCCACCGTCTCCTCTTCTAGCACCCGTGTCCCGTCCAGTTCGCCGCCGTTCGCGATGCAGGCGTAGAAGCGCGCCATGTCGCGGGCGGTCCCGACGCCGTTCGCGGCCGGGATGACGGCGCGGTGGACCGACTCCTCGTTGAACGCGGCCGCGGACTCCGACGCCGGGATGCCCAGTCCCTCGCCGGGGTCGCGGCACCGGTCGAACACCTCGAACCCCGAGAGGAGAGCGACGTCGTCGCCCTCGCCGTCGCGCAGGCCGATGGTGGTGCGGTCCATGCCCAGCGGGTCGAACACGTGCTCTCGGACGTACGCCTCGACGGGCTGGCCGCTCACCCTTCGAACCAACTCGCCGACGAGCCAGCCGTAGGTGAACGTGTGGTACGCGGGCTGTTCGCCCGGCGAAAATTGCGGCTCGACGGCCTCCATCGCCTCGACGACCGCGTCCCAGTCGCCCCACTTCGAGGGTTGCTGGTCGAGGTCGCTCGCCGGAATCCCCGCCGTGTGACTCAACACCTGTCGAACGGTGATCTCGGCCTTCGCTCCCCCGTCGGCGAACCCGGGCCAGTGGTCGACGACCCGGTCGTCGTAGTCGAGTTCGCCGGCTTCGACGAGCCGGTGGAGACCGACACCGGCGTAGGGTTTCGTACACGAGAAGACGAGGTGTCGGGTGTCCGGGGTCGTCTCGCTCCCACGTCCGTCGGTCCCGCCGGCGACGTCGACGACGAGTTCCCCGTCGACGTAGACGGCCAACTGCGCCCCGTCGTGGAGACCCACGTCGAGCTGTCTGTCGAACGCCGCGCGGAGTCGGTCGCGGTCCTCGGGAGTGAGTCGAGGCATGCCCGACTTCACACGCCGAGCGGACGAGAGCGTTTGGGCGGCGACATCATCGGTCGAGCCACGGGGAAACCACAGCTCTCAGTACTGATAGCCTGGACGACAGGTTGAACTGTCTTTCACGCGGTCTCTCACCAACTGTGGGGCCCGTACTCGGTGCGTTCGCCAGCGGGTGGCCAGTGGTGGCCGTTCCGCTGCTGGTCGCCGTCGCTCTCGCCGTCGGCGTCGCCGTCGTGGCGGTCAGAGAGAGCGACATCGTCGCCGGGACCCCGCTCGCAGCGTTGATGCTGCTGGTCGCTCTCTGGTGTGTCAGTTCCGGCGGCGAACTGCTCGCGGCCGACCCGGCCCTTCGACTCCGTTTCTCGCGCTTCACGTTCGTTGCCATCGCGTACCTCCCGGTCGCGTGGCTCGTCTTCGCGATCGAGTACACGGAGCGCGGGCCACGCGTGACGGCGTGGCTGGCCGTCGCGCTCCTCGCCGCTCCGACGACGACGGCCGTACTCGCGGTCAGTGGTCACCCGCTCGTCCTCGCTCCCGCCGGCGACACGGCGGGAATGGCCGCGGTCGTCCGTGGTCCATGGTTCTGGGTCCACGCCGCCTACTCGTACCTCCTCCTCGCGGCCGGGTCGGCGCTGTTCGTGCTGACGTGCGTCATCTCGGACGGCCGGTCGCGGCACGCGCTCGCCGTCCTCGCGGCCGTCGGGGTCCCCTGGCTGGCGAACGTCGCTCACCTCTCGGGCCTCGTCCCCCTCCCGCTCGACCCGACGCCTTTCGCGTTCGTCGTCACGGGGACGGTGTTCGCCGTCTCGCTCGCCGACTGGGGCGTGTTCGACACCCTCCCCGTGGCCCGCGAGGTCGCCCGCGACGCGGTCATCGAGACGATGGACGACGGCATCGTCGTCCTCTCCGAAGACGGGCGGGTGGTGGATACGAACCAGGCCGCAGAGGAGGTCCTCACGGAGTGTGAGTCGTTCGAGACCCTCGCCGCCGACCTCCCGACGGAGATCGAACTCGACCGTGTCGGGGACCGACGGCGGTACGAACTCCGCGAGTCGTCGTTCGAGCACCTCGGGGGCCTCGTCAGCGGGCGTCTCGTCACCATCCGCGACGTCACCCGGACGTACCGCCACCAGCAGCGCCTCGCCGTGCTCAACCGCATCCTCAGACACGACCTCCGAAACGACCTGAACGTCGTCCAGGGGCACGCCGAACTCATCGCGACCGACCCCGAGACCGCGTAGGAGTCCGCCGCTGTCATCGGGTCGAAGGCGACCCGCCTCGTCGACCTCGCCACGAAGGTCCGCGAGGCGGAACAGACACTCGGGCGGACGGACCGCCTCGTGACCGAGGTCGACGTGGTCGAGCTCGTCGCCGAACGCGTCACCGAGGCACGCCGAGAACAGCCGTTCGTCGAGTTCGTACTCAGTGTGCCCGACCGACCGGCCGTCGTGCGGTCGAGCGACCTCCTCGGTATCGCGGTCGACAACCTCCTGGAGAACGCCGTCGTCCACGCGACGTCGCTCTCGCCGACCGTCGAGGTGACCGTTCGCCGCGACGAGCGGGAAGAACAGGTCGAGGTCGTCGTCGCCGACAAGGGTCCGGGCATCCCACCGCAGGAGCGGGAGGTACTGGTCGACGGGCAGGAGACGCCGCTCGAACACGGCAGCGGCATCGGTCTCTGGCTCGTCAACTGGATCGTCTCCGAGTCGATGGGGACCGTCTCGTTCGGCGAGAACGACCCGACTGGCAGCGTCGTCACTCTCCGCCTCCCGCTCGCCGACCCGACCGCGTGAGGACCGATCGAGGCCATCGCGAAGCGACGAACGCCCCGTCGGGCAGGGACGGGGAGCCGACGCGTTATATCGACGGGGCGCGTAGCTTCGCCGTGACGACGGAGCCGACCGAGACGGAGGCGGTGTGAGCGCGGAGCGCGAGCGGTCCGACCGGCTCGTCGTCTTCGTCCTCTGGCTGCTCGTGTTCGCGACGGGGACGCAGGCGCTCATCGTCGCCCCCATCATTCCCCGCATCGCGGCCCAGTTGGGAACCGACGAGGCGCTCCTCGGTGTACTCATCACCGCGTACTCGGTCAGCGTGGGCGTCTTCGCGCTCGTCGTCGGTCCCGTCTCGGACCACGTCGGTCGCCACCGGGTCCTCCTCGTCGGCTCGGCCGCCATGGCGGTCGCGCTCGCGCTCCACTGGTTCGTCTGGGACTTCGCGTCGCTCGTCGCCGTCCGGGCGCTCGCCGGTGTCGCTGGGGGCGTGCTCAACGGGGCGGCGGTGGCGTACGTCGGCGACTACTTCGCCCCGCAGAAGCGCGGCTGGGCGAACGGCTGGGTGTTCAGCGGCTTCGCCGCCGGGCAGATCGCCGGCATTCCGCTCGGATCGCTGCTCGCGACGGGGTTCGGATTCCGCGCGCCGTTCGTCGCCTTCGCCGTCCTCCTCGCGTGCGAGGTCGCCCTCGTCCAGTGGATGCTTCCGGTACCGACCGTGACGCTCTCGACCGACCGGCTCACGGTTCGGAGCGCGGTCTCGGGATACGCGGGTCTCCTCCGCCGGCCCGAGATCGCCGCCGCGACGCTCGTCTTCGTCGTGATGTTCGGCGGCAACGCGCTGTACACGACGTACCTCCCGACGTGGCTCGAATCGTCGGTCGGGTTGACCGCCGGTGCCGTCGCCGGGATGTTCCTCGTCGGCGGCGTGGCGAACGTGCTCGCGGGGCCGCGGGCGGGCGTCCTCTCGGACAGGGTGGGCAGAAAGCGCGTCATCGTCGCGGCGAGCGTCGGCGTCGCGGCCGTCATGGCCGCCACCCCGTTCGTCGTGGGTGGGACCGTCGCCGCATACGCCGTTTTCTTCCTCGCGATGGGCCTGTTCGCCTCGCGGGCGACCCCGTTTCAGACGCTCCTCACGGAACTCGTCTCCGGCGACCGCCGCGGGTCGCTGATGAGTCTCACCGTCGGCGTCGGACAGGTCGGCTCCGGCGTGGGCGGTGCGGTCGCCGGGGTCGCGTTCGTCTCGGTCGGCTACGCCGGCAGCGCGGCCGCGGCCGCCGTCTCGATGGTTCTCATCGGGGCACTCGTCTGGGCGTTCCTGCCCGAGACGGCCCGAACGGAAGGAGGAGTCGGAGATGGCGAACCGATCGAAGAGCGAAGAGAGGGAGACGCGGACACGACCCCGCCGCAGCCCCCCGTCGTCGCCGCGCGGCGGCTGATCGGCCCCGGCGAGAGCATCTGCGGACCGACCGCCGAGTGCGGCTACTGCGCCGCCGACGACTGACGCTCCCGGCTCACACGCGCCAGCCGCGCGGCGCGTCGTTCAGCCGCTCGCAGCCGTCGTCGGTGACGACGACGAGGTCCTCGATGCGGACGCCGAACCGCTCCTCCAGATAGACTCCCGGTTCGACGCTGAACACCATCCCCGGT
>JBEPYA010000204.1:0-7516 GCA_041641615.1 Salinigranum sp.
ACCGACCTCGCCCGGGACGACGAGCACGGGGACGTCGCTCCGGTGGAGGAGCTGCTCCGTGACGCCCCCGAGGAGTCGCTTCCCGAGTCCGGTCGCCCCCTGCCGGCCGACGACGAGCAGGTCGGCGTCGCGCTCGGCGGCGAACTCGCTGACCTGTGCCGCGGGCGAACCCTCCCTGAGTTCCGTCTCGACCGAGAGCCCGCGCTCCGACGCCAGGTCCGCGACCTCCGCGAGGACGGCCTCGCCGCGCGACCGCAGCCGACGTTTCTCGTCGGCACCCGACGTGAGCCGGAGCGTCCTCCGGCCGACGACGTGAACGACATCGACGTGCGCATCGAACAGCCGGGCGACGTCCATCCCGTACCGGGCCGCCCGGGTGGCTTCCTCGCTCCCATCGACGGCGACAACGACGTGAGAGTACATGCTGTGAGTGGTGTTCGACCGGTGTGTCCTTCACCGTTTGCCCCTCTCACGGAGCCGTCGCGGCTCCGGGTCTCGGTGCGGTTGCCCGTCCCTCGGTGCGGTCGGGTGAGCGAGGTCGGCGTCGACCCGTCCGTTTTTGTCCCTCCGCGTCGGAGGGCGGATATGTTTCCCGGGGCCGAGAAGTACGGCGTCGAACTCGCAGTCGACGAAAGGGCGGTCGACCGACTGCTCGCGGTGACCCCTGCCGACGTCGACCCCGCCTCCGCGCTCACCTTCTCGCGGAACGTCTTCCTCCCGTTGACGACCGCCTGTCGGTACACCTGCACCTACTGCACCTACTACGACGTCCCCGGGCAGGCGTCGCTCATGTCGCCCGCAGCGGTCGAAGAGACGCTGCGGATGGGGGCCGACGCCGGGTGTACGGAGGCGCTGTTCACGTTCGGCGACAAGCCCGACGCTCGGTACGAGGCCGTTCACGATCAACTCGCCGAGTGGGGCCACGACTCCATCGTCGACTACCTCTACGAGATGTGCGAACTCGCGCTCGACGTGGGGTTGCTGCCGCACTCGAACCCCGGCGACCTCGTCGAGTCGGAGTTCGCTCGGCTGCGAGAAGTGAACGCCTCGATGGGCGTCATGCTGGAGACGACCGCCGACGTCGCGGCTCACTCCGGCGGTCGGAAGAAGACGCCCGGCCAGCGGCTCAACACCATCCGCGCCGCGGGTGAGACGGGGGTGCCGTTCACGACCGGACTCCTGATCGGTATCGGCGAGACGTGGCGCGACCGCGCCGAGTCGCTCCTGGCGATTCGCGAACTGCACGAGCGGTACGGCCACGTCCAGGAGGTCATCGTCCAGAACGTCGTCCCGAACGAGCGCTCGTCGTTCGAGCAGCCGTCGGTCGAGACGATGCGCCGCGTCGTCGCCATGGCGCGCGTTGCCCTCCCCGACGCGGTGTCGGTGCAGGTCCCGCCGAACCTCTCGCCCACCGCCTCCCTCCTCGACTGCGGCGTCGACGACCTCGGTGGGGTCTCGCCCGTGACGGACGACTACATCAACCCCGACTACGCGTGGCCCGCGCTCCGAGAGCTGGAGGACCTCGCGAGCGAGGCGGACGTCCCCCTCCGCGAGCGGCTCACGGTGTACGAGCGGTACCTGGGAGACGAGTGGGTCTCCGACCGCATCCGCGACGCCATCGCCGCGGAGACGGATGCCGGTGTGCGGTACCGAGCGTGTCTCTCCGACGACCCCCTCGCGTGAGCGTAACGGGTCGACGAGAAAGCGGCCATTTCCTCCCCTTCCTCGGTCGCACACGGAGACACGCAGCCCGACCATCGCGGTGTGTGAGCGCGTCTCAATCGAGGGTGCGGCGTGACGACCTGTCGTAGACAGCGGCCCGGAAGCGTCCCGACCCTGGAGTGGTGGCAGATGTGGCTCCTACGGGGACGGGCATACGCCTGGCCCACGATGTGGCGGACATGGATGTGACCAGTGCGAACAGTACACATATCAGGTTTCGGACGAGGGCCCGGAGGTGGCTCGCGTGAACTCGGTCACAGCAGAGCTGTTCCCCGCTCACACTCGCCACCGGAGGTGGCTCGCGTGAACACCGTCGCGCGCTTCGCGTGCGACGGGCCCATCGTCGTCCCGGAGGGACTCCGATGAACACCGTCGAGCAGTGGAAACAGGAGAAACACCCGCTGGATGTCGTCGAAGACGTCTACGACTACGCCGCGGAGGGCCTGTCGTTCGACGAGATCGAGGACCGGGCGGGCGGCGGCGAGTGGGAACGGCTCAAGTGGGCCGGCATGTACAGCCACGGCCGCCAGCGGGGGTACTTCATGATGCGGACCAAGGTGCCCGGTGGGTATCTGACGCCCGAGCAGGCCCGGGTCGTCGGCGAAGTCGCACGCGAGTACGCCACCGCGCCCGACGAACACGGCGGCGCGGAGCAGAACCCGGTGTGGGGCGACGCCTTCCTCGACATCACCACCCGACAGGACGTCCAGATGCACTGGATCGAGGTCGAGGACGTCCCCGATATCTGGGACCACTACGACGAGGTCGGCCTCACGACGATTCAGGGCTGTGGCGACTCAGCGCGGAACGTCCTCGGCTGTCCCGCCGCGGGGCTGGACGATCACGAGTGCTTCGACGCCCAGCCCGTGATCGACGCCGTCTCGGACTTCTTCACCGGGAACCGGGAGTACGCGAACCTCCCGCGGAAGTTCAAGACGACTATCACCGGGTGTCGCGAGGACTGCGCGCAGTCGCAGATCAACGACGTCGGCTTGACACCCGCGCGGAAAGTCGTCGGGGGCGAGGACCAGTACGGCTTCCACGTCCGCGTCGGCGGCGGCCTCTCGGACGGCCCGCGGATGGCCTCCGACCTCGACGTGTTCGTCCCCCCGGGGGACGCGGTCGAGTTCATGCGCGCCGTCGCACAGACGTTCAAGGAACTCGGCGACCGCACCAACCGGGGCGTCTGCCGAATGCGCTACCTCGTCCAGCAACTCGGTCCCGAGCGGTTCGAGGCAGCCGTCCGTGACCGCTGCGGCGTCGACCTCCCCACTCGCGGAACCGACCTCACTCGCGGATACCGCGGCGACCACGTCGGCGTCCACGAGCAGAAGCAGGAGGGGCTGTACTACGTCGGCTTCAACGTCGTCGCGGGGCGAATGGGTGGGGACGAGTTCGTCCAGGCGGCACGGGCCGCAGAACGATACGGCACCGACGACGCCTCGGTTCGGCTGGCGACCGACCAGAACTTCCTCGTCACGCACGTCCCCGAGGAGAACCTCGACGACCTCCTGAACGAACCGTTCGCCGGGAAGTATCGCCCGGACCCGGGTCCCTTTTCCAGAGGAGCCATTGGCTGCACCGGCTCTGAGTTCTGTAGCTACGGCATCATCGAGACCAAGCGACGGGTGCGACGGTGGGCGAAGGCGCTCGACCGCCGCATCGACACCCCCGACGACCTCGAAGTGGTGCGGATGCACATGTCGGGCTGTTCGGCCTCCTGTGCCCAGCCACAGATCGCCGACATCGGATTCCGGGGCGAGACGGTGAAAGTCGACGACCCCAAGCACACGACCAACGAGGAGGGTGACGCGGTGGTCGAAGGGATGGACGTCGGCCTGGGCGGATCGCTGGGAAGCGACAACGAGTTCCTCGACTGGGTCGAGGCGGCGGTCCCGGCGGACGCTGTCGTCCCGGCGCTGGAGGCGCTGTTCGACGCCTTCGCGACAGAGCGCCACGCGGACGAGCGCTTCTACGAGTGGTGTCGCCGGGTCGACGACGACCGGCTTCGAACGCTGATGCAGCGGGCGGACGCCGACGTGTCGGGGGGCGTCGCCGCCGATGACTAGCGACGAGCCGACGCCTGCCCCGGCCGACGTCGCGCCCGAACTCGTCGAGAACGAGCGCGAACTCGGCGGCGACGACGCGGTTCGGTTCCCACGCGTCCCCGACGGCGGCGGGAGCGACCCACAGGTGCAGAACCCCAACGCGGTCACCGGTGACGGCTGGAAGCCCATCCGATTCGGGCGACGGCGACCACCACAGCGACCGCCCGAGGCGTCGGCGGACGAGCCTGACGTTGGGTGTGACTGTGGCGAGTCCTGTGGGTGTGACTCGACCACGCGCGCGGCGACCGACGGTGGCTCTCGCCCGATGAACGTCGACAGCGAGGGGAACCTCACGGACCTCTCTTTCACCCCTCCGCAGGAGGGGACGAGCCAGGACGTGTACGACGGCTCGGCCGACCGCCGGGTTCAACTCCCCGACGGCGTCGACCCCGAAGACCTCGACACGCCTTCCTACCGGATTCGCAGCGAGATGAACGATATCGACGACCCCGACGAAAAGACGTGGTTCATGGAACTCGACGCGGCGGTCATCGACGAAGGGCGGTGTATCCAATGTGGGACCTGCGTCGCCGCTTGCCCCTCCGATTCCATCGGTATCGGGGACGACGACCGCCCGGAGCTCGTGAAGATGTGTACCGGTTGCTCGCTCTGCTGGGACTTCTGCCCCCGTGGCGGTCTCCGATACGAGCGCCAGTGGAAGATCACGGGCGGCGAGGACAACGTGAAAGGCGCGGGCGACCCCATCACGGAGTTCTCCGCGAAGGTCGAGGAGCCGTGGCGCGAGCACGCACAGGACGGCGGCCTCGTCACCTCGGTGCTCGTCCACTTGCTGGAGGCGGGCGAGATAGACGGTGCGCTCGTCGCGCGCGAGTCAGACGAAGAACCGTGGAAAGCCGAGCCGTTCCTTGCGACCACGCCGGACGGGCTCGTCGAGTGCGCCGGGAGCTTCTACAACCAGACGATGGCGCTCGGCGCGCTCGACGTCTCTGCACTCGTTGCGGACCTCGACGGCGACCCCGAAGACCTCTCGCTCGCCCTCGTCGGCACCCCCTGCGAGATAGAAGGCATCCGGGCGCTGCAGGACTTCGACTGGGAGTACGGGAGTCAGGAAGCGGGCGTCCGCGCAGTCGACTACACTATCGCGCTGATGTGTACGAAGAACTTCAACTACTACTCGCTCATCGGTGAACTCATCGAGGAGGAACGCGGTATCGACCGCGGTGACATCGGGAAGATGGACGTCCTCCACGGGAAGATGATGGCGTACGATCACGGCGGCGACCTCGTGCTGGAGGAGGACGTCGAGAACTTCCATGGCGCGGCGCTGAAAGGCTGTGACGAGTGTGCGGACTTCACCGGCTACTGTGCGGACCTGACTGTCGGCTCCGTGGGTTCATCCGACGAGTACTCCAGCGTCATCGTCCGTACCGAGCAGGGGCTGAAGGCGTGGAACCTCGCCAAGAACGACCTCGACTACCACGACCTCGAAGACCGCAGTGCCGTCGGGAAGCTCCAGGGGTGGGACAAGAAGAAGGCCTTCGAGTCGCTCCGGCGACCGTTCGACCCCGACGCACCGCGGTTCATCGAGTACACCGAACACGCCGAGAACTACGGGACGGTGTCGAACCCACACGAAGCGGACCACTAGCCTCCTCTCACCGCGACCGGACGAAGGCGACGACCCAGAGGAGGGCGGCGAGTGGACCGGGGATCGGAACCCGACCCGAGAGCTGTGGAACGCGCTTCCGTACGAGGACGTACCCGAGTCCGACGACGAGCGCGCCTACGACGAGCGGCTCGACCTGTCGGCCGAAGACGACGAGCGCCGGGACCGCGAGCACGGCGGCGACCGCGAGGTCGCCCGGCGAGCCGTCGTACCTGACGAGGCGACGCGGCGCGACCCAGCGCCGCTGGAGGTGCGAGTAGACCCCCCTGTCGGTCTGTGCGAGCCACGGCTGTGACTCCGAGGACCCGCCGAGGAGGTCACAGAGCGGGTGGACGGCGACACAGACGAGAAAGACCGCGAGACCGACGAGCCACGGAAGCGGTGTCCAGAGCGCCAGCGCCGCCGCCGCGAGCGCGGGCGGCCACGCGAGGACGGGAAAGTGCAGCGTCCGCCGGTGGGTGCCGACGACCATGTCAAGGTCGGGCACGAGGCTGCCGGCGACGGCCGCCACGGCGACCGAGGGTGCGAGGTCGGGTGCGACGAGCGCGACCGGCGCGGCGACGAGCAGACCGACGATGGCGTGTGTCGGGGCCATCACGGCGCACGCACCTCTCTCTGGTCGGTTGGTGGGTCACGTCGCATACGACTGCAATCTCAGGTGGGCGACGCATTTAATCGTGTCGTCCTCCGTGACGGTCTCTCGGGGTAAGCCGGGATGGGGACGCGGTCAGTCGTCCGCCGCGAGTCGATCGCTGGGGTGCGAGAGCATCGGCGTCCCGTCCGCTCGCGGACCGAGATGGGGTCCGAACGGCGGGTCGTCCGGGTCGATTCGGTGTCTCCGGCGGTAGTCGGTCGAGCGTTCGACCAGCGGCCGGCCAACGGCCGAGACCATGTCGACGTAGTCGGCCACGGATCGGAACTCGCCGTACTGGCCGCCGGCGCGCTTCGTGATCTCCTCGGAGAGGATGGTCCCCATGAAGTCGTTCGCGCCGCAGTTGAGCAGTTTGAGCGCCTTCGCGTTCCCGTACTTCACCCACGACGACTGGACGTTGTCGACGTTGTCGAGGAAGAGGCGGGAGACGGCGATCATGAGTTCGTCCTCCGCGTCGGAGGCACCGCCGTCGACGACGCCTCGCCGATAGAGCGGGGTGTTCTGGTGGACGAACGACAGCGGGACGAACTCGGTGATGCCCCCCGTACGGTCCTGTAACTCCCGCACCACGTCGAGATGCATGACCCGGTGTCGCTCGTTCTCGACGTGGCCGTACATGATCGTCGCGGTGACGTCCAGCCCGGCGTTCATCGCCCCCTCCATCGCCTCGACCCACCCCGCCGAGTCGATCTTTCCGGGGCAGATGACGTCGCGCACCTCGTCGACGAGAATCTCGGCGGCGGTGCCGGGCGCGGAGTCCAGCCCCGCCTCCCGCAACTTGCGATAGACGGTCTCGTACGACCAGTCGGTGCCCCGTCTGGCGTGATAGGCTTCCTCGGGCGTCATCGAGTGGAGGTGGACGCCGCCGACGCTCATCGCGTCCATCTGTTCGAGGTAGGTGCCGGGGTCGACCTCGTATCGCGCCGGCGGTTTGTAGTTGACCTCCTGGGCGGGTCTGTCGTACGACGCGAGTATCTCGTGGTGTTCGTCGTCGAGGGCGAACGCGGGGTGGAGCCCCGACACCGAACACACCTCCGAGATGCCGTAGTCGAGCGTCTCCTCGACGACTTTTCGAGAGTCGGCGGGCGTCTTGGTGAAGCCGCCGTGTTCCTCGCCGCCCTTCTCGAACCGGTGGGCGGTGTCCTTGAAGTTGCAGAACAGACAGCCGGTGTTGCAGGCGGTCGTGACGTTGTTGTTGAGGTTGGCGACGAAGGTGACGTCCTCGCCGACGACGTCGGCCCGGCGGCGGTCCGCCGCCTCGAGGACGAGTTCCTTCCGCACCGGGTCGAGTCCGTCCCTGTCGGTCCCCGTCGTGAGGAGTTCGACGCCGTCGTCGACGCTGAGGCGCTCGCCCGCGCGCGCCTTCGCAAGGGCGTTCTCGAACGATTGGTCCGTCTCCGGGACGTG
>JBEPYA010000205.1:0-7510 GCA_041641615.1 Salinigranum sp.
TCCTCGCGTCCCACCTGGAGCACGTAGAGTGCGGCCGCGGCGTCGACCCCCTCGAACGGGTCCACCGCGCCGAAGTCGTGAACGTGTTCGACCGCCAGAGGGCGCGAGCCGACGCGGCCGGAGCGGGCGAGCCGACCCGCGGGTCCACGGAGGTGGTCGCGCTTGAGGACGAACGCGGCGCTCCCCTCCTCGTCGAGAAAGCGGTCGAGACAGGTCCAGACGAACGGGAGCGAGAGGTCGTCGTTCGCGTGACCCAGGCGCGCCGCCGCGCCACGGTGGTCGAACAGGCCGAGCCGGTCGATCGGTCCGGCTCTGAGCCGCTCCTTCTGGGTTTCGGGGAGCCGCTCCCACGGAATCCACGGCGGGTTCCCGACGAGTGCGGTCGCACGCGCTTCTGCCCCCGTCGTCGGCACGTCGTCGCCGAGTCCGAGCGCGTCGCCGAGGAAGACCGGTACCGAGACGCGGTCGACGTCGGCAGCGGCCATGGTGGGAAGGAGCGCGAGCAGGCACGCCGTCCGCGCGGCGGCGACGGCGACCGGGTTGACGTCGACGCCGACGACGGTAGTCGAGAGGCGTTCGAGCGTCGCGGCTGGGTCGAGCGACTCAGCGCGCGCTGTCCGACGCTTCCGGCGGATAGCCGCGGTCAGGAACGCGCCCGCGCCACAGCCGGGGTCGACGATGACGCCTTCGTCGAAGCCGTCGACCCGACTCGCCACCTCCCTCACGCCGAGTTCGGCCAGGCCGGGTGGCGTGTAGTACTCCCCGAAGACGCGCCGAGAGGCGGGTGGAACGGTCCGTTCGTACACTCGACGGAGGCCCTCGGCGTCGCAGGCGGCGAGCGTCTCGGGTGTGAGATCGACGTCGTCGTCGACGAGTGACACCCCGACGGCCTCGTGGACGGGAGTCAGGTCGAGCGCGTCGTCCGGGGCGTCGACCGTGACACCGAACGTGGCCTCGACCCGGTCGTGTAGCGCGTCGACGGCGGCCGCGAACGTGAGCGTGTCGAGAAAGAGCCGGCGGGGAGAGACGGCGTTCGCAGCGCTCGGTTTTGCCTCGGCCGTGGATGCTACGCTGGGGTTCTCGGTGTGCTCCTCGTCGCTGCTCTCGACCGCCGATGTCTCGAAGACCGCGCCGTGGTGGTCTCGGACGTATGCACACCACGCCTCGAAGACGCGGGCGACGGTAGCGTCCGACTCCGAGAGGCGGGTGGCCAGCCGTGACCGGTAGTCGTCGGTCGCCGCGAGGTCGACGCCGGGGAGCGTCACGAGTGGAGGTTGGCGACGAGTGGTAAAACCGTTCTCCTCGACCGACCGGTTCGTCGGTGTTCGTGGCCCGAGCGGTCCGCTCGCCGTCTCGTGTCGTCCCGGCCTGCTGCCGCCGTGTTCGAACTGATAGCGGGTTTCTCTCGGCCTCTCCCGACGAATTATTATGTGAGATAATTTGAGGGTTGGATTTATGCCGGTGTCCGTGAGTCGTTCCCACGACCAGGTTGTCTGACGGACGGCAGACGCTCCGCGGCCGAGACGCGTGTCGGCGACCCGTCCGGCGGACACCCACGGGAGACCACCGAGACCATGACCTCACTCACCCACCCTGCCGACTACTCGGTCGCCGAACTGAAGGATGCACTCGAAGACGTCGACGACATCGAGGCGCTCGAACGACTCCTCGAAGCTGAACGGACGGGCGAAGACCGCGTCACCGCCATCGACGCCATCGAGACGCGACTCGATGCGGTGGCGCCCGCCGAGCCGAGTGACGTGGGCGGTGCGGACGAGGCCGGCAGAAGCGGTGTCGACGACGCCGACGTGACCGAGAAGACCGGGACGGCTCCCGACGACGAGCAGGTCGACAACGTGACCGGCGACGCGGCCGCTGGGCCCTCGACTCACAACGGGTCGGCCGTCGTCGAAGAGGGCTGGAGCAAGGACACGGTGGTCGGTGTCGGCCGACCGGTCTCGGAGGAGGCGCCGGCCGCCACGAACGGCGACGCTCCGGTCGAGTCTTCGGGACGCAAGCCCCCGGCCGAGAACGGGACGCGGCCGACGGGGGGCGATGACCGAGCGCCCCAGAACGGGAAGAAAGCGGTTGAGACACCGGACCGTCTCTCGAAGCGTGCCGAGGCGGCATCGCTCTCGGCGACCGTCCCCGGCGCGGACGAGGACGTCGGCGAGCGGCTCTTGGAGAACATCGAACGGATCCGACACACGTTCGAGCACTCGGCCAGCGAGAGCGGACGGATGGAGGCCCGGGTCCGCCAGCTCCAGACGGAGGTCGGCGACCTGAAGGCCTACACGAGCGCGCTCGAGGAGTTCCTCGACGAGGAGGGAACCGGACGACAGGTCATCGAGTCCGTTCGGAGCGACATCGCCTCCCTCGAAGCGACCCTCTCGGACGTCGAGAGCGACGTCGGAATCCACGGGCGCAACCTCGGGAGCCTCTGGGACGTCGCCGACGACGTCGAGGACGAACTCTCCCGACTCCACGAACGACTCGACGAACAGCGCCGCGACGTCGAGGACGTCGCCGACGACGTCGAGGCGGTCGAGAGCGAACTCCGTGAGGTACGGACGGCCGCCGACGAGCGGTTCGGGGAACACACCCACCGGCTCGATTCGCTCGACGAACGACAGGAGGAGCACGAGAGCCGGTTCGAGCGCGTCGACGACCGGGTCGACGAACACGCTCATCGACTCGACTCGCTCGACGAGCGGCACGAGGAGCACGCCGAGCGGTTCGCGGCCGCCGACGAGTGGCACGAGAAACAGGCCGAGCGCGTCGAGCGCGTCGACGGTCGGGTCGATGACCACGCGAGCGAGCTCGACTCGCTCGGTGAGCGGGTCGACGACCACGAGAACCGACTCGAGCGCGTCGACGACCGGGTGGAGGAACAGGCGAGCACGCTGGTGGGCGTCGACGAGACGCTCTCGACGCACGGCGAGATGCTCGACCGGCTGGACAACACGGTCGGCGTCGTCTCCGACCGGGTGAACGCCGTCTCCGAACAGGTCAACGCCGTCGAGACGCGGGCCAACGACGCCGCGACGGAGGTTCGAGAGCTCGACGCGGAGGTCACCGAACGGCTGGCCGACGGCTCCGAGGAACGGGCGGAACTGGCGGCGCGAATCGAGGACAACGCCGCGGCCATCGAGTCGGTGCGCGGGACGGTCGACGACCTCGCCGCGACGGTCGAGTCGCTGGAGGAGCGGCTGGGCGATTCGGGAAGCGTCGAGGGCCGGTTCGCGGACGTCGAAACGGAGCTCGAAGAGCTCAACGAGTGGCGCGAACAGCTGAGTTCGGTGCTCCTGAGTTCCGCCGGGGCGGAGCCGAACGCGACCGAGCAGTAACGATTCCGTAACCCTCTCCCGGGAGACCGGCTCAGGAAACGTCGTTCTCGCGGACGAGCACTCCTTTCTCGGCCAGGTGGCGGGTCTGTCGCTGCGCGAAGTCCTCTTCCGTGGTGCCGCGGGTCGCGAGGACGTACACGAGGGCGCTCCCCGCCGGTCGCATGGTCCGTCCGGCGCGCTGAGCGCCCTGTCGTCGTGAGCCGCCGAGCCCCGAGGCGACGATGGCGAGTCCGGCGTTCGGGAGGTCGATTCCCTCGTCGGCGACGCGGGAAACGACCAGCGTCCGGAGGTCGCCCTCGCGGAAGCGCTCGAACAGGCGTTCCCGCTCCCAGTGGGGCGTCTCCCCGCTGACGAACGGGACGTCCAGCGCCTCCGAGATGTCGCGTCCCTGGTCCAGCCAGTCGACGAACACCAGCGCCTTGGTGTCGTCGTGCTGGGCGAGGAGGTATCTCACCTCGTCTATCTTGGCGGGGTTGGTCGCGGCGACGGTGTGGCGCTCGCGACCGTCCGCCGAGGCGTACTCGTTCCGTGCCTCGTCGTCGCGCCAGGGGACGTACCTGATCTCGACTTCGGGCTCCTGGACGTAGCCCGCATCGAACAGCTTCGTCCAGTCGGTGCCGATGGGTGGACCGATGAGTGTGAATATCTCCTCCTCGTCGTCCGACTCGCGAACGGGCGTCGCCGACAGGCCGAGTCGGTGTTTGGTCTGGAGGTCGGCGCTCCTCCGATAGACCCGCGAGGGGATGTGGTGGACCTCGTCGTAGACGATGAGTCCCCACCGTCGGGAGTCGAACAGTGAGCGGTGACGGTCCATCCCGGCCGTCTGGTACGTGGCGATGGTGATGGGTCGAATCTCCTTGACGCCGCCGTGGTACTCGCCGATCTGGTCCTCCGAGAGCGTGGTATGCGTCAGGAGTTCCTCTCGCCACTGGACGGCGAGTTCGCGACCCGGGACGAGGATCAGGGTCTCGCCGCCGACGGCTTCGAGCACGCCCATCGCCGCGACCGTCTTCCCGCTCCCCGGGGGACCGACGAGGACGCCCGCCTTCTTCTCGACGAACGCGTCGACCCACTCGCGCTGGTAGTCGCGGAGGTCGACGTGTAGGTCGACGTCGATGGGATCACCCGTCTCCAGGTCGCGCTCGTCGACGACCGGATAGCCAGCCTCCCAGAGGATGCGCTTGATCGCCGCCTCCGCGCCGTCGCGCACCCACGACTCCGTGTCGGAGATGGGTGCGTGGAGGTGTTCCTCGTCGAGTTTCTGTCGCGCGACGTTGCCCATGAGGTTCTCCGAGGCCGCCGAGAGGACCGTGTAGCCGTCCTCGTGGGTCGAGAGGGTGAACTGGTGGGCCCGCTTCCACTGGTCCGCCACCCACTCTTCGAGCGGGTCCGACCGCCGCGGGAGGACGGAGCGCATCAGCGCCAGCAGGTCGGAGAGCGAGTCGAACGGAGCGCTCCAGATGTCCTCGCGCCGGATACGGTACAGATAGCCTCTCGTCCCCGACTCGCGGTCACCCGTCGTGTCCACGAGGTGGGCGAACTGGGCCATCCGCGCGCGGGTGTACTGCGTCGGCGCGTCGACGACCACCTCTCGGCGCTGCGGGAACAGCACGGCACGCTCCCGCGTGGCGAGGTCGCCCCACTGGCTCGGGAACCAGACCACGGGGTCCGACTCCACGTCGACAGACCGGACCGAGCCGTCGCGCTCCAACCCGGCGAGCGCCTCGGTCACCGCTGCCTGTGAGCGGTCAGTCCGGCGGGCGACCTCCCCGGCGGTGACGACCGGCCGACCCTCCCGCTCGACCGCGCGGTAGAACTCTTCGAGGGAGAGCGGCGTCTCCGCTTCGGAGGAACGCGGCGTCCCCTCGTCCCGTTCGTCGGGAGTACCGTCGTCGTGAACCACGTCGTCGCCGACGGCATCCCCGCGCCCGTCCGAGTCGTCTGTCATTGGGTCGGGTAGCGGGTCCGCGAAGAAACGCGTTGTGTCTCTCTTATCGGTCCCTCTCGGTCAGGAGATGTGCCCTGTCTCTGTGGCCTCTCCCGATCGAGAGGTGCATCGTGTCTCTGTGGTCTCTCCGGATTCCATACCGGCACCCAGAGCGTGACAACCATCTTTCCCCCGGCACGATAACGGTTTGACGGTCCGGTCCGTACCCGTGAACGATGATCGACCGACTCCACGCCATCGGCCGGGCGGCCTGTGAAGACCGCGGGTACGAGGTGACGATTCCACGCAAGCCGTGGCTCCCGGTCTCTCTCGCCGAGCTGACGGCTGACGCCTCCCCGTTCGTCTCGCGCGCGGCGAACACGCTCGTCGCCATCGAACCGCTCGCGGGCGACGAGGCGACGCCCACGACGCTCCTCTCGCGGCTCCGGAACAACGCCGGGAACGACCGCTTCTCGCTGTTCGTCGTCGAAAGCGAGACCGACGCCCACGAGGTTCACGAGGTGTTACGCCGACCGCCGTTGGTCGCCGCCGAAGACGGCCACGGTCGGCGGACGTTCTACAACGGTCCCGACCGGGTCCCGCTCGCCGAAGGAGGGTACGCGGCGATCCGAACCGACACGGCACCGGACGACCTCGTCTGGCGCGAGAGCGGTGTGGGCGACGAGCGTTCTCTCATCCTCGTCGATCCCGGAACGACCGCCCGGCGTGAGGGCCGCGTGGGTAACGGAGTCGACGACCCGACCGGGACGGTCGTGGCGTGTTTCGACGGCGTCGGCGACCTGGCCTGTCCGGTCGCCGAGTCGTTCCCCTACTCGTACCAGCGCGACCCCACCGACAAGCGGTTCCGGATCCGGACGCGCGACGACCGCATCGTCGGTATTTACGACGGTGTGGCCGACATGCGTGCGAACGCATACGTCCCGCTCCCGATGCCGCTCGTCCCCGAACACGTCTTCGACGGCGTCCCCTCGGTTCGGGACGAGTGGGCCGTACTCGTGGTCGACGTCCACGCGGACCGGACGGACACGGCTCCGGCAACCCACGTCGTCACTGCGGACTCGTTCGCCGAGTGAGAAAGGGCACGGTGCGACGTCGTCTCCGTTCACGACACCTCGTTTCCGGTGAACACGCCGCCTCGTTTCCGGTGACGACAGCAGTCTCTCGCTGTCCTCGTACACGCACGCGAAAACGCGTCAACGTTCCCGCCACTCCACCATCCCCGGCTCCGCTCCGTCTGCGCACGGTCGGCATGCGTCGTCGGCAGCCACCTCGTCGGCCATTTCTCTCGACACGGACGTGGTGTCGGTGGAGACACGTCGTCGGTTTTCCTCGACAGAGGCACTTCGTCGATTTTCCTCGACGGAGGTACGTCGTCGATTGGACGACCGCACGCACCGGGTTTCCGATGAACAGTCGTCGGCGAACGGGGCGGCCGGATTCGAGAACTTCCGGTCAGACCGAGGGTGACACCTAGTTTCCGGTGAAGAGTCCGAACTCGGGTGGACACCGTGTTTCCGGTGAATCGGTCGTCAGGGGCGTGGTCGGGACCGTGGCACACCACGTTTCCGGTGAAATACACCGGGAACACGCCCCGACAGGAGTCGTGTCCGAGTCCCACCCTGCACGACATCATCGGGCTTCCCCCGACACTGGCTGTCCGAGGTTCTCCGAACATTGGCTGTTCCGTGAACCGTGGAGACACCGCGTTTCCGGTGAATCGGGCGACCGGTGTCCTGGCGTGTTAGAACACACCTCGTTTCCGGTGAACCCGTTTCCAACGAACCCACGGACCGTCGGTATCCCGAGTCGTCATCGGAGTTCCAGCAGCGTCGGCGTTCGGACAGTCGTCAGCGATCGAACAGCCGTCGCCTCGCTTCGACTGCCGGCCGCCTTCGGTGGGTGGGAGGTGGCACGGTACATATCCGACGAGGGGCGAACCGATCGGGGAGTGACATACCGTGTTTCCGGTGAATTGGACGGCGAGCCCTCGTTGCGTCGGCGATGGCTTCGGTCCTGTCCGTCGGCGCGAGCAGAAACTTTAAATGTGTTTGTTGTTTACTAGACCGTGGCCCATTCAGCATCCAGTACCATCGGTGTTCGGTTAAGCATTAGATCGCCTCATGAAGGCCTCAGCCACTCGTTCGCTGAGTAAGAGGCGTGATTTCTCTGGTTGGCGAGCGTCACGAAACATCAACTCCGACAGATTCGGCGGTGG
>JBEPYA010000206.1:0-7496 GCA_041641615.1 Salinigranum sp.
GGAGCCGACGAACGGTCTTGCCCTCGTCGGCCCACAGTTCGGGAGCGGTCGGAGAACCGTGCCTGTCGCGGTGACACACCGTGACGAGTGACGCTTCTCCAATATCGACTCCGATGGGCGTCCGTTCTTCGGCGGACACCTCGGAACCATCCTCTACGTTTCGGGTCGCGGTGGCGTGGAGATACCACGTTCCGTCCCGCTCGAATAGCCGACTCTCGCCCATCGTGGCGTCTCCCGTGTTCAACGCTTCCAACCAGTCCTGCTGTTCGGGATTCGGTTGTGCTGGCATCCAGAGGTGGTAGTCTTCGTGGTGCGGGATTTTGACGTACCACTCGATTGCGTTCTCGGGCTTGTGGTTGAGCCGTAGCCCTTCGTTCGTGAAGCGAACAGGGTGGTCGTCGTGAAGTTCGCCCGCGTTGTACGTCGTCGTGAGTTGCGGGACGTACTTCTTGAGCGCGTTCTTCGCGTACCCGCTCAGGTCGTAGTTGACCACTATGTCGTTCGCTTCGGTCTGCGTGGTACAGCGGGCGTCGAAGGCGTCGTAAAGCGCCTGCTGGTACGCCTCGCGCGTCTCACAGAGTTTCCTCCGCTTGTGCGCGTTCGGCTCTACCAGTTTGAGTTCCAGCGTCTTCGTGAGTTCAGTCACGTCTCGTCCTCCTCGTGACGTCCCGAGAAACACGGCGTGTTTCTCGTGTGCCAAACAGAACTCATGAGTTCTGTTGACGCTGGATGTAGTTCTTGACCGTCTCGCTCGATACCTGTCCCGCTGTTCCCGCGTAGTAGCCTCTCGCCCATCCGATTTTCTCGCCGTCGTGGTCGGCGTAGCGGTGGTTGTACTTCCGCGAACTGATGCCTTTGAACCAGTTGGCAAGAAGGGACGGGGCGTGCTTCGGTGGGCTACTGACGAACAGGTGGATGTGGTCAGGTTGAACGGTCAAGTCGAGTATTTCGATGCCCTTGTCGTCGGCTATTTCGTGGAGGATGGTTCGCACACGGTCTGCGACCTCGTTGACGAGTACCGAGTTGCGGTACTTCGGCAACCACACTATGTGGTAGTTGAGGTTATAGGTCGCGTGTCGTGTGGTCTTCATCCGTGTTGCACACTATGAGGCAACATATCTTAATAATCGCGGTGAATCGGTGGGAAATCCAGCCGTAGCGTCATCGGTGAGAATGTACACTATTGTCCGCTTGACCCCCGCGTAAAGACGGGGGTATGCGCTCGCAACTCTATCATCCGTCCGAGCTGACCCACGCGCCGAGCGTGAGCCCGTATATCACGTGTCCCACGTGGAACGTCAGCGCCTCGTCGCGTTCGAGGTCCATTTTCACTACCCGCCGAAGCACGACGCGCGTCCCGAACAGCGAGGCGACGACGGCGAAGACGAGTCCCTCGACGACGTCTCGAAGCTCGACGCCGGACTGGGACTCGTCCTCGCGATTTTCCTTCGCGAAGAGGAAGCCGAAGATGCCCCCTCCGGTCGCGCCGTAGAGGAGGTGGAGCACGAACGCCGGAAGCGGATACTCATCGGGATTGCCGTTTCCGGCGTAGCGGGCCCAGAAGTTCGCCGTCGGTGGCAGCGACTTCGAGATCGGCATGCGGAACGCCGTCATCACGACGGTCGCGATGGCTCCTCCTTTCAGTCCACGGACGACCGCCTGCGTTCTCGTCGTCGTGTCTTTCGAGTCAGTCGCAGGATCTCGTTGTGTCATGGTGTGATGTGGACGACGTCCCCCGACAGAATCCGTCTCTGTCGCGGATCCGTCCTCCTCGACGGCAGACACACCGACGAGCCCGACAGGGATAAGGGCCCGGCTTGACAGGCCGGACGCCGACGACGTTCCGTGTAACGACGCGACTATGGCGGCCCGCTCCCCGTCGGACCGTCGAAGGCTACAGCTCGCGAGTCGGTCCGGCCGGAGCGACGACGCACGGTGAGCGGATACCGACCGCTGCCGACCGGCGTCGGTCAGTTCGGCTCGTCGGCCAGCGGATACGTCTCCTGTGGGAGGTCGTCCGTGGCGGGCGTGTCGAGCACCGTCCCGTCGTAGCCGAACCGCGAGCCGTGACAGGGACAGTCCCAGGACCGTTCGCCGTCGTTCCACTCGACGCGACACCCCATGTGCGGACAGACCGCCGAGACGGCGTGGTACTCCCCCCTCTCGTCGCGGTACACGCCGACGGGGCCGTCGTCGGTGTCGACGACGGTCGCCTCCCCGGGGTCGACGCGGACTCTCCCTGACCGGGGTGGGCTCGTCAGTTGGTCCCCGAGCAAGCGCTTCATCGCGTGGCTGTTGTGCGAGATCAGCCGCTCCTTCGAGGCACCGAGGTCGAACCGAGTGGGCTCGTAGACGCCGCGCCAGGGGTTCTCTCGCCCCCGAACGAGGTCCGACAGGAGCATCCCCGCGACCGTCCCGCCGGTCATCCCCCACCCGCTGAATCCGGTCGCGACGTACACGTGGTCGACGGGCCAGGAGTGTCGGCCGATGAACGGCACCTGATCGACCGAGAAGAAGTCCTGGGTCGACCAGCGGTGCTCGATGGATTCGACGTCGAATCTCCGCTTCGCCTCGGCTTCGAGCCGCCGGTAGCGGTCGGTCGTCGGTCCCCCGTCGCCGGTCCGGTGGGCCTCTCCCCCCACGAGCACCAGGTCCTCCTCACCACCCGGACGGGGGCGGACCGAGAAGTACGGGTCGGACGGGTCGTAGTAGACGCCTTCGGGAGCCTCGTCGTGGAGCCGCGCGGCGACGATGTACGACCGCTTCGGCTCCATTCGGGCGAAGTAGAGCGCGTGATCGAACACGGGGAAGTGCGTCGCGATGACGACGTCGTCGGCGACGATCTCCCCCCGGTCCGTCGAGACACGACACGGTTCGCCGTCGTCGATGTCGGTCACGGTCGTCCGCTCGAAGAGGTGGCTCCCCTCGCCCGGGAGCCGCTCCGCGAGGGCGAGTAGATACGTCCGAGGGTGGAACGTGGCCTGCTCTTCGAAACGGACCGCACCGGCGACGTCGTACGGGAGGTCCGTCGACTCGACGTACGAGGCGGGAAGACCGAGTCGCTGTGCCGCCTCGACTTCGTCTCGAATTCGGTCGAGTTCGTCGGGTGACTCCGTGTAGGTCACCGCCGGCGTTCGCTCGAACGCGCAGTCGATGTCGTGTTCGGCGACGGTTCGTTCGACGTCGTCGATGGCTGCCTCGTTCGCCTCGGCGTAGAGCCGGGCCCGGTTGGGTCCGAACTGCTCGACGAGGTGGTCGTAGACGAGCCCGTGAAGCGACGTGAGTTTCGCGCTCGTTCGTCCCGTGACCCCGCTCACCACGCGGTCGCGTTCGACGAGTGCGACCGACTGACCGGCCTCTTTGAGCTTCGTCGCCGTCGTGACGCCGGCGATCCCGCCTCCGACCACGACGGTGTCGACGGAGAGCCGATCCGCCGAACCGAGGGCGTCGTATCCCGTCTCCGGCGTCGTCTCCAGCCAGTACGATGTGGTGTCTCTGCCGTCTGGGCCGTCGTTCGTGTGGTCTTCTCTCTGCATGAGGGGGTTCGGGTCCGCCTCGGGGACCGTCTCGAATAACGTGTCACCTTGCTGGTGCGCCGTCCGGACGTGAGGCGTCCGCCCCGGCCGAAAACGAAAACGAACCTACTACAGTGTCACTGTGAGACCCGTTCCGTATGGGCCGTATGTCGATCCCGGATCTCATCGAAAAGTACGAGAACGACGAACCGCTCACCATGTTGACTGCGTACGATGCGCCCATCGCCCGCCAGGTCGACAGGGGCGGTGTCGACATGATTCTCGTCGGGGACAGCGCCGGCGACAACCACCTGGGGTACGACGACACGCTCCCGGTCACGCTCGAGGAGGCGCTGTCGAACACGGCGGCCGTCGACCGGGCAGTCGAGGACGCGATGGTGATCGCCGATATGCCGTTCCTGTCGTACGGGGCGTCGCTCGAAACGTCGGTCGAGAACGCCGGCCGATTCATGAAGGAGGCGGGGGCCGACGCCGTGAAACTGGAGACGGCACCGCGGGGCGAGACGACCGTCGATATCGTCGCTCGCCTCACCGAACTCGGGGTGCCCGTCGTGGGACACATCGGATTGACTCCCCAGCGGATGAAACAGATCGGTGGCGGGTACGTCCAGGGACGGGGTGACGGCAGTTCGGCCACCGTCGAGGCGCTGGTGGAGACCGCAGAACAGCTCGAGGACGCGGGCGCGTTCTCGATCATCCTCGAAGCGGTCACCGAGGAGACGGGCAAGCAGGTCACGGAGGCAGTGGACGTCCCGACGATCGGAATCGGGGCCGGACGGCACGTCGACGGACAGGTGCTCGTCGTCACCGACGTGTTGGGACTGAGCGAGGAGTCGTACCGACTCTCGAAACAGTACGCCGACCTGAACGCGGTCGTCCAGGACGCGGTGGAGTCGTACGTCGACGACGTTCGTGGCGGGACGTTTCCGGCGTCGGAGAACGTCTTCGACCCGCTCGACGACGACGAGTAGCGTCGGACCGGGAGCCTCCAGTAGCCAGAGACGCTTTGCCGCTCGCGTCCCTCCGCTCGACAATGGAGCGGACTCCCTTCGACGACCACCTGGCCCGCCTCTCCAGACGGGAGCGGACGGCGTTCGTCGGCGCGCTCCTGACCGCCCGCGGGTGGGAGGTCGAGGTCGACCCGCCGGTGGTTCGCGCGACCCGAGGCGACGAGCGGAAAGTCGTCGTGGTCGCGCGCGAGGGGCTGTTCTCACTCTCCGGCCGTGGACTCCCACGGACGTCGGTCGACGCGGTGGTGGGTGTCGACGCCGAGCGAACCAGACGGCTGGCCGAAAAGCGGGACGCGTCCGCCTGGGACGCCGACACGCTGTACGAAATGGTGCGGTACGGACTCGACTCGGCGTCGACAGACCGACTCTTCGACGAGCACCTCGGCGTCGGGAGTGCGGCCGTCGGCCGGCCGACTCCGGCGGACGACCCCGGAACCGACGCGCACGAGGGGGAGACGGGTTCGCCCGCTGACCGAGGGTCGGTCGACACGAGCCGGACCGAGAACGCCCGCGAGGGCGTCTCGGCGGTCCACACTTACCAGTGGGTGGTCCCCGCCGTCCTCCTCCTCGGCGTCGTGCTCGTCGGCGGCGGGCTCGTCGCCCAGGCGTGGGCGGACGCGCCCTCGGCCGACTCGGACGCCACGGCGGTCGACGGTGAGGACGCCGCAACGGCAGTCGACGGCGAGGGCGACGCTACCGTGTCGACAGTCACGCCGCCGCCGACCTCGACTCCAGAGCCGCCGACGGTCCTCCCCGGCCTGACCACGGCAGGGATCGCCGACACGGCCGTCCTCGCCCGGGGCCACGCGGCGGTCCTCGAGAACCGCTCGTTCACGATGCACCTCACCTACACCGAGCGAATCGGCAACGAGACGGTCGGGACGGCCCGGGAGGTCGTCCGCGTCGAAAGCGGCACGGTCTATCGCTCGCGTGGCACCCGGTCGGGGACCTTCGAGTCCGACTTGGTTCCCGTCATCGACCGGGACCTCTACGCCGACGGGGAGGGGCGATACCTCCGGCAGGACGACGGTGCGCTCCGGGTCGGCGACGCCGACGACCCCGGGACGGGCCAGGTCGTCGAACGCTCCCAGGCGCTCGTCACCTGGTATCTCTCGGGGGACCGCTCCGCGCTCGTCGACCGGGTCCGGCGAGGTAACGCGACCTCTTACCGGATCACCGTCGTGGGGACCACCGACCGTCGGTTCGAGGAGTACCGAGCCGTCGGTCTCATCTCCGACCGGGGACTGGTGGTCCAGGTCGACGCCGCCTACCGACTCCCGAACAGCGACCGACGCGCGACGGTGTCGTTGCGACACGAACGCGTCGGCGAGACCACGGTCGACAGACCGGACTGGCTGGCGCCGCGGAACGAGGCCGCGAACGGGACGTCGGCCACCGATCCACAACAACTCGATGCGTACGCTCACGAACCCGGTCGTAGCTGACGTCGAGAACACCACGAAGACGGGGCATCGTCTCACTCCACCGACCAGCCGACGAACCCTCCACCGTCGACCGGGACCGACAGCGCGTCGAGGACGCGCGCGGTCAGCACGTAGTGTCCAGCCAGCATCGTCAGTCCGACCGCCGTTTCGACGTCGGTCGCGTCGACGACGGCCTCGAACAGCGGGTCGGTCACCGTCCCCGTCGCCACCGCGTCCGCGTACCGGACGATAGCCTGCTCGCGCTCGGTGAACCCACAGTCGGCCGCACGGGCGAGCGCCCGCAGTTCGTCGTCGGTGATGCCCACCTCGCGTCCCAACGCGACGTGCTGGTGCCACTCGTACGGCGACCGGAGCGTCCGCGCGACCGTCAGAATCGCCAGTTCGCGCTCGCGGGCCGACAGGGTGCCGGCGTTCCACAGCGCCGTTCCGAACCGCATGTACGCCTGCATGGCCCGGGGGACGTGCGCCATCGTCCGGAAGAGGTTGAGGTCGCCGAGCGCTTCGTTGTCGAAGAGATACCGGTACTCCTCGGGGAGGTCCGACTGCGTCAGTCGCGGGACGCGAGCGTCGTCGGGTGACATACATCGTCTGCGCGGTACCGACGCAAAAACACTCCGTGGGGCGGTCGGTCTCGCTCTCGTGCGATGGGAGTCCCGACAGGGCTCGTCGGCCGGTGAGAGTCCCGACGGTGGTTCACGAGGTACTCCCCCTGTGGAACGGTAGTACCGCCACACGTACTGTCTGGCTTATGACGATTCGACGCGTCTCTCAGGACGAACTCGGTGGTCGTCCGACTGCCCACGCCGTCGAGTTCTACCCCCCCACCATGACACTTCTCGTCGTCCACCCCGTCGGAGTCACGGCTCCCCCGAGTCTCGAACCCCTCTCGTCGCACCCGGCCGCCGACGAGCGGATCGTCGTCCTGTCGGTCATGTCCGAGCGGACCTTCGGGAAGCGACAGGCGGTGTACGCCTCGCTTCGCGACCTCGGACTGGAGTACTCGCTGCCGCAAGCCGAGGAGTCCGCCGAACGGCACGCGCGAGCGTACGCCGACGACGTCCTGCGTCCTCTCGGCCTGGAGGTGACGGTCCTCGGCCGCGTCGGCGACGAACTCCGGACCGCCGCTGCGGTCGCCAGGGCGTACGAAGCCGACCGAATCGTCTTCACGACGCCGGACTCGCGACTCCACCGCTGGTACCGACAGTGGCGGCTGGCCCGCCTCGATTTCGACGGTCACGTCTCTCACCCCACTCAGCGGGACGTGCCGGGCGTCTCGACCGACCCTCGCTGACTCGTCCGGCCCGCGACGAACCGCCGAGACGTGTCCGGGCTCGAACGACCTCTCGACCCTTCACGCGTCGAGCCGCCGGGCCCTCTCTCCGCCGTCGCGGAGTACGTACCGCAAACGGTACCCCCTCCCATCCCCGATACTGTCTGATATATGTCACTTGCATCCGTAGGGAGAGATGTGGCAACCACTTCACCACCTGAGACTGCAGCGCCCT
>JBEPYA010000207.1:0-7483 GCA_041641615.1 Salinigranum sp.
ACCGGTGCGTGGCGCTGTTCGTGTCAGTCGTACCTGGCGGGACTCGCGTATCGAACAGACGTACCGCCTGCTAGCCGGCTCGCGGCGGCTGGACATCATCACCCGCATCGACTGGCACGAGCGGCAAACCTACCTGCAAGCGCGCTTCCCGCTGGCCGTGCACAGCCACGAGGCGACCTACGAGACGTTGTACGGCGTGACTCGCCGCCCGACCCACCGCAACACCTCCTGCTCGATCCGGCGAACATCCGCGAAATCGACCGCGAGATGCTGGAATCGATCGTTGCGGCGACGCACAGACTCGCCGACGTCGCTGACGTGACTGTCTCGGCGAACCGCTACGAGACCAAGGAACTCGCGACCGTTCTCGGAGATGGCTCGAGCGACGAACTCGTTGCGGACGCCCGCGTCGCGTTCGACTCCCTGAGCGTCGATCGGTTCGTCGGACACAGCGTGACCGAGTCCGTGGTCGTAAGCGACGACGGCACGGCGAGCGTGCGCGTCACACCTGTCGAGTCTCCGGAGCTGACCACCAGCGCCGGAGACCACTTCAACGCCGGACTCTCTCTCGGTCTCGTCGAGGGGCTGCCCGAGGACGCCGCTGTCGTCCTCGGAAACGCACTCGCACGCGAGTTCGTCCGGACGGGCGAGACCCCCTCGTACGACGACGTCGTCTCGGCCGTCAGTACCTACGGCACGCAGTTCGAGTAGTCCCTCGCATCGGATCGCTCGGGCCCGAGTTCCTCGACCCCCTCGCGGAGTGTCGTCGCCGAGTCCGGTGAACCACACCGCCGCCCCGTTCGCGCCCTCACGACTCGAACGAGACCATTCCCTTGATCACGTTCGGGTCCATCGCTCGCTGGAAGGCGTCGTCGATCTCCTCGAGCGAGGACTCGAACTCGACGATCCCCTCGACGTCGACGACGCCATCGGCCAGGAGGTCGACCGCTGCCGGGTAGGTGTTCTTGTACCGGAACGACCCGTGGACGTCGAGTTCGTTGTCGATGATATCGAGCACGTCGAAGGGCACGTTCGCCTCGCTCGCGAGTCCGACGAGGACCACGGTGCCGCCCCGGCGAACCACGTCGATCGTCGACTCGATCGACGAAACGGCACCGGACGCCTCGACGACCACGTCGACGCCGACGCCATCGGTGTACGCGTCGATCGCGGCCTCCAGATCGTCGTCCGCCACGTTGACCGTGAGGTCCGCGCCCCGCTCTCGGGCGAACGCCAGTTTCTCGTCGACGACGTCCGTGAGGACGATATCGGTCGCGCCGGCCGCCCGCGCAGCCTCCAGTATCATCAGCCCGATCGGACCGGCACCAGTCACGAGGACGGTGTCGCCCGTTCGGACGTCGCCCCGGCGACAGGCGTGGATGCCGACCGACAGCGGCTCACAGAGCGCTCCTTCCGTGGTCGAGACGGTCTCGGGTAGGTCGTACGCGTAGTCCGCCGGCCAGGAGACGTACTCGGTGAAGGCCCCGTCGTGCGGCGGGGTCGCCATGAACCGGACGTCCTCACAGAGATGGTAGTCGCCCTGCTTGCAGTGCCCACAGCGGCGGCACGGGACGCCCGGTTCGAGCGCGACCCGGTCGCCCGGTTCGAGTGTGGTAACGTTGGTCCCGACCTCGACGACCTCGCCGGCGCTCTCGTGACCGAGGACGAGCGGCTCTTCGACGACGTAGTCGCCGATGCGGCCGTGTTCGTAGTAGTGGACGTCGGAGCCACAGATGCCGACGTCTCGCACGGCGACGAGGACCTCGTCGGGGTCCGGGGATGGGCGGGGTCGGTCGTGAAGCTCGAACTCGTGAGGTTCGACTAACACTGCGGTTCGCATGTGGCACGTTACACGGCACTGGTACTAATTACTGTGGTATTCTCTGACGTGGTCACCGCTCCGCCAGACTCTCCCTCTCCTGCTCTCACACCAGGATACGGCAGTTGGCCTCTGTCCGCGTTTCTTCGGGATGCTTCCGTCGGATTCGACACCACGCCTCCCAGTGGGAGGTCCTCCGGTTCCGTTCCCCACTCGCATGCGTTCAGGTAGTCGAGCAGAGCGACCCGTCGACTCGATTCGGGCGTCGTTCGGTCCGAGGTCGTACTCGACGCGCGGTGACAACTGTCTCTGGTGGAAGTTGACACCGGCTCCACGGGTCGCCCCTAGTAACCACGTAGTCGTTTCGCGTACGGTCGCTGCAGCGTGGCGAACGGCGAACTCCTGACCACCACGGGAATCTGTCGACGGCTTACATCTGTTTACTCACCGTGACTTCGGCCTCCGAATCGAGTTCACGCTGGTGGATGGTCTCGCCAGAGCCCGTGTCGAAGAGGTGGATGTCCTCGGGCGGGAACTGCGCGTACAGTCGCTGGCCCTCGGTGATCGGCCGCTGTCCGTCGATCTCGACCACGTACGTCCGGTCGTGACTCTGGTCGACCGGTTCGATGTACACGTACGAGATACTCCCCATCGGCTCGACCACGTCGACCACCACCTCGAACCCGTTCGTGTCCACGGGATCGTCGTGGAGGTCGATGTCTTCGGGTCGCGCCCCGAGGGTCACCTCGCTCCGCTCGCCCACGTTCGACCGCATCCGCTCGGACAGTTCGTAGTCGAACCCGTCGCACGCGAGCGTTTTTCCTTTCACTTCCCCCTCGAAGAAGTTCATCGACGGCGACCCGATGAACCCCGCGACGAACCGGTTCGCCGGCCGGTAGAAACACTCGAGCGGCGTGCCGACCTGCTGGAGTTCGCCGTAGTTCAGTACCACGAGCCGGTCGCCCATCGTCATCGCCTCGGTCTGGTCGTGGGTGACGTACAGCGTCGTCACGCCCAGGTCGTTCTGCAACCGGTTGATCTCGGTGCGCATCGTCGTCCGCAGTTTGGCATCGAGGTTGGAGAGGGGCTCGTCCATCAGGAACACGTTCGGGTCGCGGACGATAGCGCGGCCGAGCGCGACGCGCTGTTGTTGCCCGCCCGAGAGTTCGCCGGGCGTGTTGTCTAGGAGATTGCCGATGCCCATCATTTCGGCGGCGTCGGTCACCTGCTCGTTGATCTCTTCTTTCGAGAGGTCGGTCGACATCTTCAGCCCGAACGACATGTTCTCCTCGACGGTCATGTTCGGGTACAGCGCGTAGTTCTGGAACACCATCGCGATGTCCCGCGCGCGCGGGCCGAGCTGGTTGACGAGCGCGTCGCCGATGAAGACGTCGCCCTCGGTCTGGGTTTCGAGCCCCGCGACGATGCGCATGAGCGTCGATTTGCCCGACCCCGAGGGACCGACGAAGACGATGAACTCGCCGTCTCGGATCTCGAGGGAGACGTCGTCGACGGCGGTGACCGCCTCGCCGCCCTCCCCGAAGCGCTTCGTGACGTCGTCTAACGTGATACTGGCCATTATGACTCCTCCGCAATGCGGCTCTTCGCCCCCGCCGCGTGGGCGTCGTTCGTGGCTGATACGTGAGCACTGGTCGTCATGGTACTGGGTGTCTCCGTCATTCCTTGATCACCACACCGAAGCTGAGTCCGGCTGCGAGGTACTTGTTCACCGCGATCAGGAAGATTGCCACGGGAATAATCATCGCCGTCGAGGCGGCCGCGAGCATCGACCACTCGATGGAACGCGAGCCGATGAACGAGTAGACGAACAGGGTCACGGGCACTGCTTTGAAGCTCGTCAGCACGAGTCCAAAGAGGAGCTCGATCCACGCGAAGATGAAGCTGATGATCGCGACCGAGAAGATGCCGGGTTTCGCGGCGGGGAGGACGACCTTGCGGAAGCCCTGGAACCGGGTCGCGCCGTCGACGCGGGCGGCCTCTTCGAGGGTTTCGGGAATGCCGTCGAAGAACGCCTTCATCACCCACACGACCAGCGAGAGATTGATACTGATGTACATCAGCACCATTCCGATACGCGAATCGAACAGGTTGAACGCTCGGAAGATGATGAAGAACGGCAGCACGACTGCGATGGGCGGGAGCATCCGCGAGGAGAGGATCCACACGAGGATATCCCGTTCCATCGGGATGTCCCACCGCGAGAGGACGTACGCCGCCGGCACTCCGATGAGCAGGACGAGCACCACCGACGCGCCCACCATGAGGAGGCTGTTGGCGAACGCCGCGACGAAGTCCGAGCTCTGCACCAACTGCATGTAGTTGTACACCGTCGGCAGGAAGACCCAGTTCGGCGGGAGCGAGTTCGCCATCCCCGGGGGCTTCAGCGACATGGACGCCAGCCAGTAGAGCGGGAACAACACGACGAACGACCACAGGAGCAAGACGCTGTGTCGGACGACGGTGACGAGCGTCTCTCTCGTGTCCTTGTCGAGACGCCGAGCCTGACCCGGGTCGACGTCTTCGGTCCTCACGTCGAGTCCCTGATCCCGATCTTTGGTCGCCATCAGTCCCACACCCCCTCGAAGCCGACCTTCGCGATGACGATATTGGCGATGGCGATGACGAAGATGAGGTAGACGACCGCGATGGCGGCCGCCACGCCGGGAGCGTTGTTGATGAACATCTGTTCGTAGATGTTGATGCTCACGAGCTGTGTCGCCGTTCCCGGGCCACCCTGAGTCAACCCGTACACCACGCCGAACGTCCGGAAGAGGTCGATCATCCGGATGAGGGTGGCGACGAACACTACCGGCTTCATGTAGGGGATGATGACGTGAACGTACCGTCGCCACAGCGGCGCGCCGTCGACCCGCGACGCCTCAACGAGGGTGTCAGGCACCGACGAGAGGCCGGCGTAGAAGATGATGAACATAAACGGCGTCCAGTTCCACGTATCCAACAGGATGACCGTTATCAGGGGGATGTCGGAGAGGAACGCCGGCGAGGTAAACGGCGTCACCGTATTGATCACGTACGGGATGATGCCGATTTCGGTGTTCAGCATCAGTCTACCGATCGTCGCGAGCGAGACGGGCGCGACCGCCATCGGGAGGATGAACAGCACCCGGTAGAACGACTTCAGCCGCGAGGATTCGACGCCGGCGACGAACGCCGCGAGCAGGAACCCGATGACGCTCTCGAGGAACAGCGCGCTGACGACCACCGTGACGGTGATGACGAACGAGTGAAGGGCACCCCCGCGCGTGAACGCCGTCACGTAGTTCTGGAGACCGACGAAGTCGGCCTGGAAGACGTCGAGCGTCGGCTCGGCGATGACGCTGAGATACAGGTCGTAGGCACCGGGGAAGAAGGTGATCATCACCATCACCAGCACCATCGGTGCCACGAACCAATACGGGAGGTAGTCGTTCCACAGCTGACGGATCTTGCCGTGGCTCGACTCCCGCGTCGGGTCCGTCCCGGTCTGTGTTTGCGTTGGTGTACTCATGAGTGGGGTGAAAGAGAGGTAGTTCAGTTAGTGCCGTAGATGTCTTCGGCCACAGTCGCCGCCCGCTTCATCGCCTTCTCGGCGGGCTTCTGGCCGGCGATGGCACGCTGCAGTTCCTCGGAGTACCGCTGGCCCCACTCGGGATACTTGCGGTCGAACGGGTCCGGCGCGGCGACTTTGAGGGACTCGAGCGAGACCTTAGCGTAGTCCTCGCCGACTTTCGAGATGTAGTCTTCGTTCTCCCAGACGGACTGGCGCACGGAGAAGACCCCACTGCTCTCCAGGTGCATCCAGGTGTCGGTCGGCTGTGAGGTGGCCCACAGCATGAACAGGAACGCCTGCTTGGAGTTTTTGGCGTTCTTCGACGTCGAGATCTGCCAGGTGAAGGCGTTCGGGTTGAGTTCGCCGCCTTCGGGCTTGGGCACCTTGGCGATCCGGACGGTGTCGGCGACGTTCGATTCGTCGTCGGTCAGTCCGCCCCAGAACATGTTGGCGTCGGAGACGATGTGTCCGGTCCGGCCCTCCTGCATCGTCGACAGGACGTCGGACCACGTCTGGGTCGAGGCGCCCTGTGGCCCGTAATCCTGGAGCAGACTCGTATAGTAGTCCGCCGCCTCGATGACGCCCTGGGTGTCGAGTCCGGAGTCGTTGGGGAATTCGGTCCAGAGACTGGTCCCCTTCTGCCGGAGGAGGGTGTTGAGGATGTAGATGTTCATCCCGTAGCCCTTCTGGCCCCGCCCGGCGGTGCCGACGATGTCGGACTCGTTTTCGTGGATGACCTTCGCGTTCTGGCGGTGCTGTTCCCAGGTTTCTGCGACCTCTAGGTCGTGTTTGTCGTAGAGGTCCTGGAGGTAGAACTGGGTCTGGACCTCGATGGTGATGGGCAATCCGGTCCAGTTTTCGGTGTAGCCGCCACCGTGGCACTGCCACCGCGCGGCCTCGAAGAGGTCGTTTGGCTTGTACCAGTTCTCGTCGTAGAGGCTCCCGTCGTTGAGGTAGGGGTCGAGGGGCTGGAGCCACCCCTCGTGGCGGAACTGATTGACGACCTGGTCCATGAAGAAGACGTCGAACTGACCAGCCCCGCTGCTGACGTCCGTCTGGCGCTTGGTCCGAAACTGGTTTTCCGGCAGGATGTTCCACTTTACGTCGATGCCGGTCAGTTCCTCGAAGACGGGAATCGCGGGCTTGATGGCCGACACCCACGGGTGCTGGACCGCACCGATGTTGATCTGGTCGCCCTCGAACTGTTGCCAGTCGATGTCCGCGCTGTCGTATTCGCTCAGAGGGATTGGCAGCTCCTGTGACGAGGAGCCGTCGCCGCTACTGCCCCCCGAGCTACCACCGCTGCCGCTGCCACTGTCAGTCGAACCGGACCCTCCGGAGGCTGTGCTTTCACCCCCACGTGTACACCCCGCGAGGCTACCCAGGACACCTAAACTCGTTGCTCCTGCCGCTTTCAGAAACTGCCGTCTCTCCTGATCGCTGACCATGGTATGTCTACCGTATTCACACCACTAGTATAATGATATATAGTTCTTTCCTCTGTCGGCTCGCCGACACCGGTGCTCGGGCGCGGTCGACCACGTGTGTTTAACTATCCCACGGACGAGCGATGAGTGCAATGGACTGTGACCTCACGGGTAAGACTGCACTGATCAGCGGTTCCGGGAGAGGAATGGGCCGAGCGTCCGCCAAGGAACTGGCACGAAACGGTGCGGATGTCGTCATCAACGACGTCGACGAGTCGGTGGCCGAAGAGACCGCGGCCGACGTTCGCGACCTCGGCGTCGACGCGATCGGCGTTCCCGCGGACGTCAGCGATGGGGCGGAAGTGGCCGCGATGGTCGAAAGGGCCACGGACGAACTCGGATCGGTCGACATCCTCGTCAACAACGCCGGTGTCGGTGATGCGGGGCCGTTCCTTGACGAGGAGTACGACGACACGTTCGAGCTGAACCTGGACGTACACCTGCACGGAGCGCTGAACTGTACCCGCGAAGTGGTCGACGGGATGGTCGAGCAGGGGTACGGAAAGATAATCAACTTCACCTCAATCCACACGAAGAACGGCGTCGGGATGTCGCCCGCGTACGACGTCGCGAAGTACAGCCTCCTCGGACTGACGAAGAGCCTCG
>JBEPYA010000208.1:0-7422 GCA_041641615.1 Salinigranum sp.
TCTTCGTCGAAGTGCTCGGCGAGAACGAGAACGTGATCGCCTCGGACGAGGCAGAGGTCAACGGCTCGAACAACGAGTGGTCGACCACGCTCGACATGTCGGACGTCGAGACGGGCACGTACACGCTGCGTGCTGACGACGACGAGGCTTCGGCCTCGCTCGAATTCGAGCTCGTCGAGTCGGTGAGCACGCCGACCGAGGAGCCGACGCCGACCGAGGAACCGACTGAGACCACGGAGCCGACTGAGACCACGGAGACGACCGAGGCGACTGCGACCGAAGAGCCGACCGAGGGCTCCACGGCGACTGAGCAGCCGACCGAGACGTCGACGTCGACGCCCGGCTTCGGTGTCATCGTCGCGCTCGTCGCGCTCATCGCCGCGGCACTGCTCGCAGTCCGCCGCGACTAACTAACTCCGACTGACCGGCGTAACCGGTCACACGGTGCGGTTTTATTTCTTCAGGACCCGACCTCGGTGAGTAGTGCCGCAACTGATGCGTGCGTACTGTTGCATCGAAGCAATCCGTGGTTACTGTACTCTCCCGCGCGCTCCTTCGGGCTGAACCCGCCGGGATAGTTTGTTTCGTGGTTGGTTTGGGCTGAGTGTTCCTCTCAGGACCTCTCCGGGATCGACACGAGGTCCTGCGGCGGGAGGTCGCGGTTCTGGTCGAGCAGTGCGCGTACCTCGGCACGGAGTGTTTCGACCTGTCTTTCGAGGTCGTCGCCCACGCCAGCTCACCTCCGTGAGAGACGAGGACGCGATACCCCTCGGCGTGGACGTCACAGACGACGCGCAGACCGTTCTTGGGGTGGTGGAGCCGTGTGATTGGGTTCTGAGTACACCCCGACAGCCACACGTCGTCATGCGTTCACCCCGGGGGTGTGAGAGATGTGAACGAGGCAGCTCAGTCGGCCGTTTTCACCGGCTAGTCTGGTGTCTGACGGGAGATTCCGGGGCTTTTTCAGGGTGGATACCTTCCCCCCGCGTATGCAGGGAAGCTTGCCGCCGGAAGCGCAGGAGAAACTCGAAGAGCTGCAGGACCTCCAGGAGACGGCCCAGAAGGTCGCCGCCCAGAAGGAGTCCGCGGAGTCGACGCTGAACGACGCCCAGACCGCTCTCGACGCGCTCGAAGACATCGACGAGGACACGGTCATGTACCGCGAGGTCGGCGAGCTGCTCGTCGAAACCGACTACGAGGAGGCCCACGAGAGCCTCGAGGACCGCGTCGACACGCTCGAGATCCGCGTCGAGCAGCTGAACAAGCAGGAGTCGCGCGTCCAAGAGCAGTTCGAGAGCCTCCAGCAGGAGCTCCAGCAGATGCTACAGGGCGGGGCTGGTGCCGGCGGCGGCGGTCCGATGGGCCCCGGCGGCGCGGGCGGCGCGTAAACGAGGACGACACCGATGCCGACGGACGAGGAGGTGGTCCAGGCAGCCTCGGAGGCCGCCGAGGGACTCATCTTCGAGCGGTACAAGCAGAGCGCGGTGCGTGACGTCGACGTCACCGTCACGTTCGAGGAGGGCGTCCTCGAAGTCGACGTCTACCTGAACGCACCCGACGACGAGAAGGCCCAGCGGGTCGCCGACGAGGCCGCACAGGCGGCCCAGGACGCCGTCGACGACCTGTTTGCGGCCGAGACCGACGAACCGTAGACGGTAACGGACGCCGCCGAACGCGGCCAACCCGGCGTTCACGCGTCGTACTTCTCCCCGTTCGAGCCACGGCCTCGCGCTCTCTCGTCCCGTGAGCCGTGGCCTCGTGCAACGCGCCGCGCGAGACCGTGTGACCGTCGGAGTGACAACTACCACAGGAGCTATGGCGTTCTATGGTGTATGGTAGCACATGTCTGTCTGGAACACAGGCGGGACGACGCCGCTCGACCGGCTGAAATCGCGATACGACCGCGACCTGCGGTGCGGTGAGTGCGGCTACGTCGACGAGGAGGGGGAGTGGCAGGCGCGGACGACCGGCAACCGCGTCGACTACCGACACCTGTGTCCGAGCTGTGGTGCGGTCGAGCGGCGAACGCTCAGGCTGCGGCGCTAACTGACGGGACGAAGACGGGAAGAACAGGCGACAGCGAGCGGTGCCTGTGGTGGACTCACGCGAGGAAGAAGATGAGGACGCTGACCGCCATCGCGGCGAGGATGACGGCTCCCGCGAGGGCGCCGCCGAGCGAGACGACGGCGTTGGCGTGACTGGCGAGCGTCTCCGTCCGGTCGTTCCCGAAGACGGTCACTTCGGCGCGTTCGGTCGCCATCCCCGCCGTGACGGGCTCGCGGTCGTCGAGCGCCTCGTCGACGAGATCGACGACGCGTGTGACGAACTCGTCGTGGTCGATGACGGCACCGACCTGGTTGTCCGCCTCGACGGTGTTGACGATGTGGGTGTCCGTGGTCATCACCTCGCTCTCGTCGACGCGGCCGGCGAGGGCGTCGACGACGCGGTCGCGCAGACCGGGGTCCATGTTGTTCCCGTCGACGAGGACGTATGCCGTCGTCTGGTCGTCCACTTCGGTCACTGTAACGCGGATGCCGAGCGGACCGATGCCGTCGATGGGCGTCCACGGCGTCTCGTCCCAGGCGATCCCGAGACGGAGTTCACCGCGCGGCACGGTGGCGAGTCGGCGACCGACGTCGCCCGCGGCCTCGATCATGTCGAAGGAGCGTTTCGACCCCGGCGTGACGTGTCCGAGGTCGGGGCCGTCGAGTCCGTTGTTGGAGTTGTGCGCGTCGACGAGGAGGACGTCTCGGAGGCCGGCCGTCCGCGCCTCGGCCGCCGCGGAGAGGCCGACGGCGTACTCCACGTCGTCGGCGAAGCCGGGGGCGTAGGTCGAAACGAGGAGGGCGCTGTCGTCGAACGCCTGGCCGAGCACCTTCGCCTCGCCGGACTGGACGCGAACGCCCGGCGTCGCCTCCCGCGAGTAGGTGATCTTCTCGAACGCTCGGTCGGCCGCATCGAGGATGGTGTCGACCTCACGCTCGGTGACGAGGTTGAAGTCGTGGCCCGCGGTCGCGTGCGGCGGGAACGTCAGCCCCGACGTCCGGTCGGCGACCCGCTCGGGGAAGTTCCCGCCGCCGATTTCGCCCATGGGGCCGGGGTGGATCATCGGGAGGACCCACCGCGCCTTCTCCCTCCCGTCGAGGTGGCGGAACGAGAGCACGGTCACGGGAACGACAGCCTCCTGGCCCAGCTGTTCGAAGAAGTCCTCCAGTTCGCGCGTGCCCTCGATGTGGCCGATGAAGCCGCGGAGGAAGTCGAGCATCGAGACCCCGAGCGAGCGCTCCCACGGCCGGTCGATAGTGCGGACGAACACGTACACTCCGGTGGCGTAGATGAACGAGGTGACGACGAGCAGGGTAAAGTGGTCCGGGCCGACGATGAGCAGTTCGGGCGGCGCGCGGTCCGCTCTGGCGAGGTACGGCATCAGATACGCCTGGAGGAGGGGACCGCCCACTTCGAGGAACCGGACGGTGCCGCTGTAGACGAACAGTAACACGGCGGAGGCGACGGTCTGGATGCTCGCGGGGATGGCGGCGACGAAGATAGACGACCGCGACACCGCCATCACGACGAGGAGCCGGAACGCGAAGATCGACGAGAGCGCGACCACGAGCACGTCGAAGACGAACGTCTGGCCGAGCGGCGTGAGGACGGTGACGACGGCCGCGGCCGTCAGGGCGACGACGAGGATGAACTCACAGACGAGCGCCAACAGGGAGGACCGGTTGGGCGTGAGCTTCCCGCCGAGGAAGCGGTCGACGCCGGCGGTCCCGACCGAGGCGATGACCGTCGGGATACCGATGTAGAAGATCCCCTCCCACGCGTCCTGACCCACGATGAACACCCGCCGCCACGACGCCGTCGCCGTGCCGGAGTCGAACGCCGCGATGCCGGCCATCGCGGCGATGAGGAGAGCGAAGCCGAGGCTGGTGTACCACCGCGGCGCGCGGAAGATGAACCGCGACAGCCCAGCGAGATCGCTCTGTGTCGCCGTCATCGTCCCCTCTTTTCCGCGGAGGTGGTAAAACCCTCTCCTTCGCCGTCAGACGGGTGACAGACGCTCTCACCGTCCTGATTTTTCCCGAGAATGTCGTGTAACGAACGAGAAAGAACGTCAGCGCCGACAGCGGGCGACGAAGTTCTCGAACACCTCGTCGCCACGCTCGGTGTGGGCGACCTCGGGGTGCCACTGGACGCCGTAGAGGTCCTCGTCGGCGTTGCTCATCGCCTCGACGTCACAGACGTCGCTCCGGGCCGTCAGCGTGAACCCGGGCGGGACCTCCGTCACCTCGTCGGCGTGGCTCGCCCAGACGCGCGTCGTGGGGGCCAGCGAGCCGACGAGCGGGTCGTCCGGGTCGACGATGTCGACGTCGACGTCGGCGTAGCCGCCGTAGTCGCCGCTTCCCACACTCCCGCCGAGTTCGTCCGCGATGAGTTGCATGCCGAGACAGATGCCGAAGACGGGGACGTCGACGTCGAGATACTCGCGGGCGTGGCCCACGCGCTCCATCGACGGCCCGCCGGAGAGGACGACGCCGTCCACGTCTCCGACGACGTCCTCGGCTGGCGTGTCGTTGTCGACGAGGTCGGCGTCGACACCGAGATCACGGAGCGCGCGCTGTTCGAGGTGAGTGAACTGCCCGTGGTTGTCGACGACGGCGATACGAGTCATTACGCCGAGATAGTCCGGAAGGGCCTAAAAGCGAATCGGAAGCCGGTCCCCGACACGACTCCTGTCGCCGGGACGCCACGGACGCACCGAGATGAGGGATTCGGTACGTCGTCAGACTCAGTTGTCCACTCGACCGACGCGACAGGTGGGCACCGACACTTCGGGGGAGTCGTGAGCGGTCGTGAGACGAAATGAACACCGCTCAGCGGGTCTGACCGGCACGCATTTACGTCAGTCGACCGGAGTGTCCAGTCGATGAATGGGGGAGTCGTCGCCGTCCTCGGAGACGAAGACTCCGAGGAGGTCACGGCGATCGAGGAGACGCTCGCCCGTCTGAGCGTCCGCGTCGCCGAGACGGTCGAGGAGGCGATGTCCCTGGCGGAGAGCGTCGACTGCGTCGTCGTCACACCCGGGCAAGCGCAGGCGTTCCTCGACCGCCTCGACGACGAGCCCGCCTGCCCCTTCGTCGTGTTGACGGCGGGGACGGAGGGGCCGCTCGCGGACCACACACGCGTTCGATACCACCGCGCCGAAGACCTCGGGACGCTGGAGTCGCGCGTCGTCGACGCCGTCCTGGCCGACCGGAAGCGACAGCGGCCGGTGAACGGGGAGGCGACGACCGACGAGGAGTTGGTCGAGCGCGAGGCCGCCTACCGGACGCTGGTGGAGAACATCCCGAACGGCGGCGTCGCGCTGTTCGACCGCGACCTGCGGTACACGTGGGTCGGCGGCGAGGTGTTCGAGCGAGTCGACCTCGTCCCCGACGACGTCGCGGGGAAGTCGCTGGAGGAGGTCCACTCGTCGGCGTTCCTCGACGCGCGCGGCGACGCGTTCCGCCGCGTGTTCGACGGTGAGCGGTCCACCGTCGAGTTCGCGTACGAGGGCAGACGGTTCCGGCTGGACGTCGTCCCCGTCTACGAGGGCGACGAGGTCGTGGCCGGGCTGGCGATGACCCACGACATCACCGACGAGGCCGAGCGCCAGCGCGACCTCCTCGTACGGACGCGCGCGATGGACGCCGCTGCGATCGGTCTGTGTCTCACGGACCCCACTCGACCGGACAACCCGCTCGTGTACGTCAACGAGGGGTACGAGCGGATGACGGGGTACGACGCCGGGGAGGTACTCGGGAAGAACCCCAGACACCTCCAGGGACCGGAGACGGAGCCCGAAGCGAGACGGGAGATGCGCGAGGCCGTCGCGAACGCCGAACCCGTCGGTGTCGACATCACGAACTACCGGAAGGACGGCACGCCGTTCGTGAACTACGTCGAGATCACCCCTATCTTCGACGACGAGGGCGAACTCGTCCACTTCCTCGGCTCGCAGGTGGACGTGACCGACCAGCACGAGCGGCAGCGCGCGCTCGCCCGCCAGAACGAACAGCTGGCGGAGTTCACCTCCATCGTCAGCCACGACCTCAGGAACCCGCTGGCGGTGGCTCACGGGCGGATCGAGCTCGCCCGGAAGACGGGCGACCTGTCGCATCTCGACCACGCGAAGGCGAGCCTCGACCGGGCGTCAGCGCTCATCGACGAACTGCTCGACCTCGCTCGCGAGGGCCGGACGCTCGACCTCGACCGCGTCGGACGGGTCTCGGTCGGAGAGGTCGCCCGCACCGCCTGGGATACCGTCGACACCGCAGGGGCGACGCTCACTGTCGAGGCGGAGTGGGAACTCGACGCCGACGAGAGCCGCCTCCGACAACTGTTCGAGAACCTCTTTCGGAACTGTGTGGAACACGGCGTCCCGAGCGACCAGCCGGACGGACCAGTACGGGTTCGGGTCGGGCGACTCGAAGACCGCTCGGGCTTCTTCGTCGAGGACGACGGCCCCGGCATCCCGGACGGCATCCACGACACTGTATTCGACGTCGGCCTCACGACCGTCGAGGGCGGGACGGGGTTCGGTCTCGCCATCGTTCGAAACATCGCCGAGGCACACGAGTGGGACGTCCGCCTGACGGAGCGCGAGGAGGGCGGTGCGCGGTTCGAGTTCGTCGTTTCGCGTCCGGACGTGGGAGACGACTGAGCGGTCGCCACCGCGTGCTGGTGGTCACGACGACGCTCGGGGTGCTCCGCGAGACTGCGCGACTGCGCCGAGCGCGAGCAGGAGGAGGCCGGCCATGAACAGGGGGAGAAGCCACATGGCGCGGGTGATTTCGGTCGTCTCGGCGGCGAATCCGACGAGCGCGGGCGAGACGACGGCACCGAACGTGGCCGCGGCGTTCGCGACGGCGTTGATGGGGCCGCTCACGTCCGGCAGCGCACCCGTCGCCCACGCCTGGACGGTCGGATAGACCGCCGAGAGGAAGAAGCCGAGAGCGAAGCTCGCGACGCCGGCCGTGAGCGTGGTCCGCGCCGAGAGCAGGGCGAGGAGGGCGACGCCGCCACCGACCGCCGCCGCGAGGACGACCCGCTCGGGGCCGACGCGCGCGACGACGCGACCCGCGAGAAAGCGTCCGGGGACGTACGCGACCAGGTACACCGAGAGGAGCAGCGTCGCCGTCTCACGGGCGAGGAACGTCGTGGCGTAGAACGGGAGCCAGGTGAACACGCCGGCTTCGACGGCGACCGAACAGAAGAGCGCCAGTACCATCGTCCGGACCGTCGAGTGTGAGAGCAGGTCCGGGAGACCCGAGAGCGCGAACGAGCGCTCGCGCTCGACAGAGGGTGGGAGATCCAGGCGGGAGACGGCGACCGCGAGGACGCCGAAACACGCCGCGGCGACGAGGTAGGTGAGCCGCC
>JBEPYA010000209.1:0-7304 GCA_041641615.1 Salinigranum sp.
AGGATGGAGAGCACGTGTCGCCGTCGCTCCGCGGTGATCACACCGAACAGTTCGTCAGCGGTGAGTCCGGTCTCGGCTGTCGGTAACTGGGCGTCTCCTGTCGTGAACGGGGAGGGCATGTCGGTCTGATCACCTCATCCGATTTCCGTCCTCAACTGGTATGAAAAATGGGGCTAACTGTTTAGGCTTCCGTCGCCGGTGAGACGTTTCGTCTTCGGCGGCTCACCAGCAGGTATTTGCGTGGACTCGTCGGTCGAGTGGCTTCGACCTCGACGATCGAGCGATCGCTCTCAAACGCTCCCGCCGTTCGACTCGTAGAGGGCATCGAACACGCGGCGCTGTGCGAGTCGGAGGTGTTTGTGGAACGTCGGCGGACTGATGCCCATCGTCTCTGCGAGCGCCGCGCCGTCGGTGGTGCGCGGCCAGTCGAAGTAGCCGCTGAAACACGCGAGTTCGAGCGCGGTCGACTGCCGCTCGGTGAGGCGGTCGGTCACCAGCGACCGAAACCCCGTGGGCGTCCGCGTCGACCGCGTCGTCGTCCGCTGTGCCTGCAGGTCGAGGTCGGGATACGTCTCGGTGATCGCGTCGACCACCTCGCGGACGTTCGTGGCGGGTACCTCGACCGTCATCGATAGCTCGCCCCCCTCGACGCGGGCCGAGCGCATCCGGCCGTCGAACCGTCTGAACTGCGGGACGAGCGCCGCACCCGTGGTCCGCTGCTGGACGCGCGGTCCCGCCCCGTCGACGTCGATGACTCTCGTCTCTCTGACGGTCTCGAACGCCTCGCTGGCCGCGGCGAACTGCGCCGGCTCGACACCGCTGACGCTGTAGTGGGTGACGTAGGTGTCGTCGCCGACCGGAACGACCCGGTCGACGACCAACTCGAACGAGGCGCCGGGCCCGAGCCGTTCGACGAACGGGCTCGCGAGGGTGTTCGAGGTGAACTCGAGGCTGGCGACGCTGTCGTTGACGAGAACGTTCTTCCGTTCGAGCGCGCTGACCGCGAACCCGACCGCGGTACCGAGTTCGGCCAGCAACGCGCGCTCGTTCGGGTCGAACCCGGCCCGTCCGGACCGGAGGACGAGCGCGCCGAACGTCCGGTCGTCGTACCGGAGCGCGAGCGCGGCGGTGTCGCCGTCGATCACCACGCTCCCGGTCGCGTCCGCCACGTCGTCGACCAGCGCCGGTACCTCCGCGCGCCATCCCGACTCGCGCCACGGTTCGCCGCTGCCCGTCGTGACCGGACCGCTCGCCCAGCGCTGGGTGCCGATGGCAGCCTCCCGGTACGTGTCGTCGTCGACGAGCCGTTCGCAGACCAGCCGGTAGATGCCGTCACGCGTCTCCGCGCGCATCGCGCCGTGGATGGCGTCGAAGACGCGGAGCGCGAGGCGGTTGAGCTGTTCGACGCGTTCGCGGTGTTCCCTGAGGGCGTTTTCCCGCCGCTTGCGGGCCGAGATGTCCCGGACGACGCCGATGCGCTCGTACCCGTCCGGTGTTTCGAGCAGTGAGAACGTCCCCTCCGCCGGGAACGACTCGCCCTCCTTGGTTTCGAGCCTCGCCTCCAGCGTGGCCCCCTGGCGTTGCCCGTCGACGAGGGCGTTCTCCAGTTCCTTCGCCGCCGTGCGGACGTCGTCGTCGACGAGCGTGGAGACGTGCGACCCGAGCAGCTCCGCGCGCGACCACCCTGTCATCTCGACGTACGCCTCGTTGACGAGCGTGAACCGCCCCTCGGGATCGACGGCGTACACGCCGTCGCTCAGTGTCTCGAACACCGTCTCGTACCGTTCGAGTTCGCGCTCGCGCTCGTGGCGGTCGATCGCGCTCGCGAGTAGGGCGGCGACGCTCCTGACGAAGTCGGCGTCCTGCTCGGAGAACGACCGACTCGCGGTGACGTGTGTCCCCAGTACCCCCCACGGCTCCTCGGGTGAGCCGATGACGACGCTGATGCCGCTCTCGATGCGTGGTCGGTGAGGAGGGGGAGCGGTCCGAAGCGGGTCTCGGTCGCCAGTGACTCGACGCGGACCGGCTCGCGCTGCTGGAGCGTGTAGCCGGCCTGTGAGTCCGCGTTCGTCGGGACGGTCGCCGCGCCGACGATGTCGGGGTCCCACCCGACGCCCGCCCGGAGGTGCAGCCCCGTCCGCTCCTCGTCGAGGTCGAGCACCGTGCAGTAGTCGGTGTCGAGCGTGTCCGTGACCGTCTCGCAGACGTGGTGCATGAACTCGTCGATGTCGGTGGTTGCCAGCGCGCGCTGTCCGAGCTGTGCGCTGACACGCTGTTGGCGGACGCGTGCGCGAGTCTCGCGCTCGCGGCGGACGCGCTCGGTGACGTCGCGGAAGTAGACCGACAGCCCCGTCTCCGAGGGGTACGCCTCGACGGTGAAGGCGGCGTCCAACGGCGGGTAGTACTCCTCGAACGACACCGACTCCTGGGTCTGCATCGCTCGACGGTACTCGCTCTCGAAGGTGGACCCGACCGTCTCGGGGAACGCCGCCCAGATGGACCGTCCGCGGAGGTCGTCGGCCGTCCGGCCGAGGAGACGCTCGGCCTGGTCGTTGAGGTGGGTGAAGCGCCAGTCAGTGTCGACGGCGAAGAACGCGTCCGTGATGCGCTCGTACACCTCGACATCCGACACCGACAGCCACCAGACGCGGGCGCGCGACCCGACCTTCTTCGTCTCGACGCCGGCCTCGTCGGCCAGCCGCGAGAGGTGTTTGTGTGCCGTCCGCCGGACGCATCCGACCGCCGTCGCGACCTCCGTCGCCGTCATCGGCTCCCCCGGATGACGCTGGAGACACTCGTAGACCGCCTCACCCACGTCGTTCATGCGTTCTCTCCTCCCCCCGACGGCGTAAGCGTTCCTTCGAGGGAACGACGCCGGCCGGGGCGCTTAATCCCCCTCGCGTCGTAGCCGGACGAATGACGGACGACCCGGCCGAGGGGCTTCCCGAACGGGACGACCTGAAGCCGTACCAGCGGGTCGTCGACGGCCGCGGTATCTACGACGAGCGCAACCGCCTCAACGACCTCACCGGCCGTGAGTGGAAGTTCGCCACCAAGTCGGTCATCGCCGAGCCGTACCCCCCGGACTTCCAGCACGACCTGCGCTCCGAACACGGGGGACAGAAGCCGCCCCGACTCTGTCTGGACCTCGTCGAACGGTTCAGCAAGGCCGGTGACCTGGTGTTCGACCCGTTCGCCGGCGTCGGCGGTACGCTCTTCGGGGCGAGCCTCGCCGAGTACGAGGGGACCGGCCGTCGGGAGGCGGTCGGGTTCGAGCGGGTACAGCGGTGGGTCGACCTCTACCACACGGTCCTCGACCGGGAGAACGCCGACCGCGCGGCGCGCGGGGAGGGACCGCTAGCGGCACAGGAGATGCGCCACGGCGACTGCTCGCGGCTCGTCCACGACCTCCCCGACGACTGCGTCGACCTCCTCCTCACCGACGTCCCGTACTGGTCGATGGACGCCGTCTCACAGACGCGCAACCCGAACCGAACGAGAGCGAGCAAACTCGGACGGTTCGACCGGGACGGAGCCGACGTCCCCCGGTCGAAAGCGGAGTGGCTCTCCGACATGGCCGCGGCGTTCGACTCGTTCTCGCGGGTGCTCCGCGCGGACGCGTACGTCCTCGTGTTCATCGGCGACATGTACCGGGAGTCGTCGTTTCACTTCCTCTCGGCGGACCTCGCGGGAGCCCTCGGGTCGACGGGGCTCACCCTGAAGGCGGACCTCGTCTGGTACGACCCGACGAAGTCGCTGCACGTCTACGGCTACCCCTTCGCGTTCGTCCCCTCGATGGTCCACCAGCACGTCCTCGTCCTCCGCGCGGAGTGAGTCGCTAACCGTGGTCGACCTCACCGGTAATCGATGTCGGCGAGGCTCTCGGCGAGCACGTCCGCGGAGGCTTCGAGCGCCTCCCGTTCCTCGGCAGGGAGGTCGTGTTCGACGACGTTCCGGACCCCGCCGCGGTTGACCACGCACGGGACGCTCGCGTACACGTCGTCGATGCCGTACTCGCCCTCGAGGAGGGTCGAGACGGTGAGGATGGAGTTCTCGTCGCGGAGGACCGCCTCGACGATCTCGGTGGTGGCCAGCGCGATCGCGTAGTTCGTCGCGCCCTTTCGCTCGATGATCTCGTAGGCGGCCTCCCGGACCTCGCGTTCGATATCCGCCTTCTTCTCCTCGGAGGCTCCCCCGCAGTGCGCCCTGGCAAAGGTATCGTAGGGGACGCCCGCCACGTTCGTCGAACTCCACAGCATCACCTCGCTGTCGCCGTGTTCGCCGACGACGTAGCCGTGGACGTTCTTCGGGTCGACGTCGCAGTCTCGACTCAGAACGTGTCTGAACCGCGACGTGTCGAGGACGGTCCCCGACCCGATGACCCGCTCTTTGGGGAGGTCCGACACCTCCCAAGAGACGTACGAGAGAACGTCCACCGGGTTGGTCACGACGAGGAGGACGCTGTCGTCCGCGAGCCCCTCCGTTAGCTGCGGAATCATCTCCTCGAAGATACCCGCGTTCCGCTCCAGCAGGTCGAGTCGAGACTCGCCGGGGCGCTGGTTCGTCCCCGCCGTGACGACCACGACGTCGGCGTCCCAACAGTCCTCGTACCCGCCGGTCGAGATGTCGACGGGCGGCGTGAAGTACGCGCCGTGACTGAGGTCCATCCGCTCGCCCTCCGCCCTCTCCTCGTCGATGTCGACGAGGACGAGTTCGTTCGCGACCCCGCTGCTCATCAACGAGAAGGCCGTCGCCGCACCGACGCTTCCGACGCCGACGACGGCGACCTTTCCGCGGGCCCGAGTGCTCGACATACTATTCACTCGAACGAGAGTAAAGAAATATGTTGGGAACGACCCCGGGAAGGTCGTGGCCTGTTTCGAACGCGCGCCTCAGTCGTCGGTGACCGCCGCCGTGTTCCCCCCGGAGACGAACCCGTCGTCGGTGGCCCGGCTGGCGATGTGCGGCTGGAACACCCACGCGGCCAGGACGAGGATGGGGATCATCGAGGCGGCCACCACCGAGTAGCCGATGTGGAGGCTCGCCAGGAACGGCGCGGAGTACACGAGCGGGTAGACGATGCCGCCGACGGTTCCGATGCCGCCGACGACGCCGGCGACTGCCCCGGAACTGTTCGGGAACATCGCGGGCACCTGCGCGAAGATCGCCCCCTCGGCGAACGCACAGCCCATCCCGACCAGGAACCCGGCGGCGACCGCGAGCAGCACCTGGCCGCTCAGCCCCGCGAGGGTCATCCCGAACATCGTCAGGACGACGAAGCACAGCGAGACGAACGTCCACTGCTCGCGGTACCGTCCCGTGAAGAACGGGAGGATGTCCTTCTCCTCCCGCGCGAGCCGGTCGCTCACGTAGCCGCCGATGGGACGCAGGAGGCCGGCGGCGACCGAGAACGTCGCCGCGAACGTCGAGGCCAACACGAGGTTCTGGGTGTTGAACCCCTCGCGGTAGTAGGTGGCCAGCCAGCCGTTCATCGACAGTTCGAGCCCGAAGGTCATCACGTACGCAAGTGCGAGGACGACCGTGCCGTACCTCGTCGCGGTGTGAATCCAGTCCGAGAAACTCGCGTTCTCCGCGGTCGCCTGGCGTTTCTTCTCGTCCTTGGCCGCCTCGCCGAAGACGTAGTAGACGACCGCCAGGCCGATGGCGACGACACCGGTGTAGAAGAAGGCGGCCCGCCAGTTCGTCTCGAACAGCGGCCCGCTCCACCCGGTGCCGAACACGCGGGGCAGGATGAGCGCGCCGCCCGCCGCGCCCGCGTTTCCGATACCGGCGTAGATCCCTTCGGCGGTCCCCAGTTTCTCCTCGTCGAACCACTCGGAGACGTGCTGGATACCGATGACGAACGTGATACCCGCCGTGGCGACGATGAGTCGCGTCGCGAAGAAGACGGCGTACGACTCGGCGAACGCGCTCCAGATGGAGAAGACGCCGACGTACGTGAGGACGATGGCGAACACGACCGGTGCGCCGAACTTGTCGGAGAGCCACCCGGTCAGGATGCGACCGAACGGCGCGAGCCAGATAGCCGCGCTCGCCAGAACCCCGATCTCCGCGAGCGAGAGGCCGAACTCCTCGGCCATCGGTCCGGTGAACGGAGCGAAAGAGAACCAGATCAGGAACGAGAAGTTGAACCCGACCGTCGCGAGCAGCAGCGTCCGATACTTCGTCATCTCGATGGGGCTCTTCATTCCTCGACACCCCCCACCCGGCGGCTCTCGTCGTCCGGACGGCTCCTCACGTCGTGTTCGTCCGACGAACCGACCGAGAAGTTACGGTTCGGACGTCCGCGGACCGACCGACGATTCGATTCCTGCACGATACGTGCTCCGATTATTCCGTTTTTACACTTCAGCACGGATCATGGGTATAGACAGGTAGTTAATAAGCTATACGATTGACAAATAGCTAAATAAAACAGGGGTAATTGTGCCATCGGCGAAAATAATCCTGACGAGGTTGATTTCTATGTGTGAAAAAAGAAATAAAAAATCGCGAGCTGTTTTCGGTTCGTGGTGGAAAAACACATTCGGTGGTCCTCTCCTCTCATCAATTGTTATGGTTTTATGACTCGAGCCGGGCTGTCGCTCGGACGCCGGTGGTTCGGGCGAGCGGGCGGTCCGCAGGTCGGGACGTCTCCACCCCCGCCCGCGGGCACTTACGATTTCGACAGAACGAGCGGATCGGGTTCCGTGCGTGGTTTCTCCGGGGCCCGGAGCCCGACCGCACACTGCTTGAGGTTCGGTTCGGCCGATTCGGGGTCGACCTCGGCGAGCGTCAGTTCGTTGGCCGCCGCGTTGTGGATGGGCAGCCAGACGACACCGGGCGGAACGCCGTCGTTGGGCGCGACGTCGACCGTCACGCTCGACCGACGGGATTCGATCACGGTCTGACCGCAGTCGAGCACGTCCAGGTGGTTCGCGATGGTCTCCGGATGCATCCGCGCAGTCGGTGAGTGTCCACCCTCGCTGTCTCGTGTCCGGACGCCCGTGTTGTACACGGTGGAGAGCCGACCAGTCGTCAACGTGAGCGGGTACTCGTCGTCGATCGGTTCGGGGACGCTGCTGTGGGCGACCGTGGAGAACTGCGCCCGTCCCGTGTCGGTGTGGAACGACCACTCTCCGTCGTCGTAGTACCGGTAGCCGCCCTCGCTCTCCGCGTCCGGAGCCGGCCAGCGGACGGCCAGTTCGTCGGCCAGTCGGTCGTAGGTGATGCCGGAGAGGTCCGCCATCGTCCCGGCGGTGAGTTCGCGGATGTCGTCGAAGATCGATTCGGGAGCCAGCGGC
>JBEPYA010000210.1:0-7299 GCA_041641615.1 Salinigranum sp.
CCTCTCGAAAAGTAGACTCGATAAGCCGCTGCTGTCATGTGGTTTCTGGATTAGCTAAAGACGGATGTGTCTACAGGTATCGACAGTCCACGCTAACTGTTGTTCGAGAGCGTCGGACGGTCGGAGCCGATACCTGTAGTTGTAGTTCACGAGCGTTCTTCGATGAGTTCGTCGAGTTGTCCGCGAACGAACGACGAGAGGTTGAGGTGGTTCTCCTCGACCCACTCGGCTTGGTCTTCGCGGATGGTGATGTTCTTCCGTCTCAAGACATACGCACTATGCGCATCTATGCATATAGTTGTTTGCGATTGCGTGGGCCTGTGGGCCGAGCGTCGAACGTGTTTGCTACTTGTGCGGCGCTGTATCCCCTCCCTACTCGCTCCCTTCGGTCGCTCGTTGAGGAAGGGGCCTTAGCGCCTCAATTCAGGTAATCTCGCCCTCCGACGAGTCGGCTCACCCCCCACTCACGGGCGGGAACAACGCCAGTTCGTCTCCCTCTCTCAGTTCGGTGCCGAGTCCGTCGCCGGCCGTCTCGACGTTTTCCCCGTTCCGCAGGACGTTCACGTGGTCGTGTACCGCGCCGTCCTCGTCGAACACACGCCCGTCGAGCCCCGGGTTCGCCGTGACGAGGGCGGACAGTGCGTCGTCGACGGTCGCGTCCTCGTCGACCTCGACGGTCACGCGGTCGCTGCCGGCGTACTCTCTCAGGTCGGCGAACAGCTTCCACTCGAGTTCCATACCCACTCTCGGACCTCGGTGAGAAAAGAGAGTTGCGCCCCGGGGCGACCGAACTCACCGTCGCTCGCCGACCAGTCGCCACGGCCGGAGGTCGACCACCGAGACGAACGTGAGGAGGACGAACGCGGCGGGCGCGGTCCGAAAGCGGGGGTCACCCGAAAAGGGAGCACCGACGAGGAACGCGAGGGCCAGCGAGACGGCGGCGTACCCGGCCCGCCCGACCGTCGCGCGCGGCGTCTCGGGCGTCAGCCAGGGGACGAGTGCGACGCCAGCGAGGGTGAGAAGCAGGCCCACGCCGACGGCGACCGCGAGCGACCCCGCGAGGAGGCCGACGGCTCCGCCCGCGTAGATGGCGACGCCGAGGACGTGGTTGAGGAGGACGCCCCGCCGGAGCACCGACCAGTACCCACCGGCGAACGAGAGTCGGTCGCTCGTGATGGTCGGCCACGGGCGGTCCACCGCGAGGAGGTTCTCCCGGAACGCGCCGACGACGAGCGGCGTCGCGACGACGAGGACCAACGCGGTCGGTTTGACCACCTCACCGGACTGCGACGACCGGAACACCAGCCACAGCACCGGTGCCGAGAGCAGAAACACCTGCGCGAGACCCTGGTACCCGCTGGTCCAGAGCCAGCGGCCGACCGTCTGGAGCCGGGACTCCGCGACGGGCTCTGCCCCCGCGGCGAGTCGCCGGTCGTCGTTCGTCTGGACCGAGTCCGAACGTGAGGACATCGTGTCTTCGACTCCTCACCGTCGACGTAAAGCGTTTTTTCGGACTCGCCTTGGAGAAGAATCGTTCACCCGCGTGCCGCGTTCGAGTCCTTGCCCGGGGCTCGGCGCTGCCGACTGATCGTCTTTCTCGGGGGAAGAGCGTTAGTCTGCGGTGGTCTCCATCGCCTCCACCGCGTCAGGGGGGGCCTCGACGACGACGTTGGTCCGCGCTTCGAGCCGCCGGAGCACCTCGGGGCGGGCGACCACGTAGAGCGTGTCGCCGGGCTCGACGGGGCGCGAGCGTGTCGGGATGGCCTCGACCGTCCCGGACGCGGGGCGGACCGCGGCGACGGTCACGTCGAGCGACCCGAGCGTCTCGCCCACGAGCTCGGAGCCCTCGGGGACGGTGACCGCGGCCATCGTCTCGTCGGCGACGCGGAGCAGAGAGGCGAACTCCCGGTCCGCGCGCGGTTCGGCCGGAAGCGAGACGAGCCGGTAGGTCGACGTCGCCTCGACCTGCGCGGCGTCCGCGGCGTCGACGGCGAGCGTGACGACGTCGCCGCTCGTCGCTCGGAGCTACGCCGTAAACAGTCGCTCAGGTGGGCGGCGCGTCCCCTCCTCGGTCGACGGTTCCGCCCGCTCTCCGTCGCTGCCGGCGTCGGGAGCCGGTGGTTCGGGGTCGACTCCGCCGGGCCGCCACACCTGGACCAGGTCGCCCGGGCTCGCGGTGTTCGCCGGGTCGGCGCGGAGCGAGACGGCGACCGTCCCGTGTCCGAGCGTCGGCCCGAGCCCTGCCGCCCGACTCCCGACCGCGAGGTACTCGACGACCCCCCGCTCGGTGAGTTCGACGTCGACGTAGCCGATCCGGTGGTCGTCTTTCAGCCGGGTGATGAGCCGGTCGCGGAGCTCCTCGACGGTGAGCCGGTTCGGGAACAGCAACGTCTTCCCGCCGATCTCTTCTTTCAGTTCGGCGGAGAGGGGGTCGTAGCTCTCCATGTCTTCGATGTCTTCGGCTTCGGGGAGCGTCACCGCCGTGACCCGCCCGACGGTTCGGACGATGCGCGACACCTCCGCGTCCAGTTCCTTCGCGCCGGCGACGGCGAAGACGTCGGTCGCCACGCGGTCGCCCACGCGCCGCCCGACCGGCGTCGCGAACGCCGCGAGCCCGAGGGTCACGACGTTGATCACGACTGCCTCGAACTCGAAGATGGTCGACGCCTGGCCGACGACGAGCTGGCTGAACAGGCCCACCGTGTTGAGATACAGCGCGACGACCGACAGCCCGAGGACGGTCGACACGCCGAGAGGGACCGGTTCGCGGGTGTACCACCGGAAGACGAGCGCCGAGAGCCCCGAGACGGTGCCCGCGGCGAGGACGAACGCCAGGAGCCGTGCGACGTCCTCGACGAGCGTCGGGCTGTCGAGCGAGACGCTCTGAAGGACGACGAGGCTACTTCCGCTCACGCGACCACCTCCGCGAAGGCGGCGAGCGCGGTGGGCCGCCCCACGGCGAAGATGTCGTCGCCCGCGGTGACCGACTGTGACCCCCGGGGCGTTATCTGCCAGGTCCCCTCGTGCCGGAGAGCGAGCACGGACACGTCGTAGCTGTCTCGGACGGCCACCTCCCCGAGCGTGACGCCGTCGAGCGCACCTCCCTCGCGGACGGTGAGCTTTCGGAAGCGCTGTCCCCCCCGCCGGAGCAGTGAGATGAGCTCGAACTCGCGGCGGACGCCGCGGGAGCTGACGACGAGGCGGTCGACCGTCGACACGTCGAGGAGGGCGGTCGCATCCGGTCGGCTGACTGCGAGCGTGACACGGCCGTCTCCCCCCGTCGTCGTCGGGTTGATCGGGGTCACCGGTGCTGCCGACGCGGTCGCGTCGACTCCGCCGTCCGTCGCCACCTCGTTCGTCTTCGCGCTGAGGACGGTCCCCGAGACGGTTCGGTCGCCGACGACGACGTCGACCTCGTCGCCGGCGGCCAGGCCGGTCGGCAACAGGGCGTTCACCGACACCGCGCGTCTACCGGCGGGGATGCGCTTCGAGAGCGCGCCGCTCGGCGGGGCGGCGTTCACGGTCGCGCGGGCGTTCTCGTCCAGTCGCACAGATACGTCGGCGAGCTCGAACTCCGACCGGAGGCGGTCGGCGAACCTGGTTTCGAGTTCGACCAGCGGGACGTCGACGGGGAAGGTCCACTCGCCGTCGCGGATGCTCGCCCGCAAGTCCGCCGGCAGCGCGGGGTAGCCCTCCATGTCGCCGACCTCACCCGAGACGGTGACACGGACCTGGCCGCGCCCACCGACGAGTTCGACCACGTCCGTGTTGAGTGTCCGCGCCGTGAGATTCCGGAGGTTCAGCCGTCGCGGCACGGACGCGCCCAGCTTGTCGCCCTGGCTGTGTGCGTACAGCGAGAGCATCAGGACGACGATGACCGCGACGACGAACCGCTCGCCGGCGAGGAGGATCGCGGGGTCCGACAGCGCCATCAGCCCCCCGTTCGCGCCCGCGATGGCGAGCGCGAGGACCATGACGCCGAACCCGGGGATGGTGACGCCCGTGACGTACTTGAAGACGAATCCGAGTATCCCCGATACCAGTGCGGGGATGATCCCCGTGAGGATGCCCAGGTAGATGCCGAAGAGCACCTCGATAGGCAGCGAAGCCATAGTCGAACGACTCGCGCTGTGGGGATACTTGTTCCGCTCCCGTCACCGGGCGTTCCGCAGTGACGCGTGCCGGGTGTCGGGCGGCCAGCGTCTCACCCCGAAGGCGGCCAGCGACCGGGTCACGCGGTCGCTTCCTCGAACGCGCCCAGCGCCTCGCGCGTTCCGACGACGACGAGGCTGTCTCCGGCGGCGACGGCCTGTCCTCCTCGTGGCGCGATTCGCCACGCCCCCTCGTGGCGGACGGCGAAGACAGAGACGTCGTAGCTGTCGCGGACGGCCGCCTCGCCGAGCGTGACGCCGTCGAGGAGACCGCCTTCCCGCACCGTCAGCGTGCGGAACCGACGACCGCCGCGACGGAGCAGCGAGACGAGTCGCTCGGCCGTCGACGTTTCGAGGAGGGCGGTCGCGTCCCGCCGACTGACCGCGAGCGTGACGCGACCGTCACCACCCGGCGCGGTCGAGGTCGACGCGGGGGTCGGTTGCTTCGTGTCGACCCCGCCGTCGGTCTCGGCCGTCTCTCTCCCTGCCGCTTTCGCCCCGCCCGTGACGCTGAGGACGGTCCCCGAGACGGTTCGGTCGCCGACGACGACGTCGACCTCGTCGCCGGCGGCCAGGCCGGTCGGCAACAGGGCGCTGATCGATACTGCGCGTTTACCCGCGGGGATGCGCTTCGAGAGCGCACCGACGGGTGGCGCGGCGTTCACGGTCGCGCGGGCGTTCTCGTCCAGTCGCACAGATACGTCGGCGAGCTCGAACTCCGACCGGAGGCGGTCGGCGAACCTGGCTTCGAGTTCGACCAGCGGGACGTCGACGGGGAAGGTCCACTCGCCGTCGCGGATGCTCGCCCGCAAGTCCGCGGGGAGGGCGGGATACCCCTCTATGTCACCGATCTCGCCGGAGACGGTGACGCGGACCTGTCCGCGCCGTGGGATTCCGGAGGTTCAGCCGTCGCGGCACGGACGCGCCAAGCTTGTCGCCCTGGCTGTGTGCGTACAGCGAGAGCATCAGGACGACGACGATCGCGACGACGAACCGCTCGCCGGAGCCGACGATGGTCGGATCGTTCAGCGCCATGAGGCCCCCGTTCGCGCCCGCGATGGCGAGCGAGAGGACGACGACGCCGAGTCCCGGGATGGTCACGCCCGTGACGTACTTGAAGAGGAAGCCAAGGACGCCCGACACCAGCGCCGGGTGATCCCCGTGAGGAGTCCGAGGTAGAGACCGAAGAGCACCTCGACTGGGAGCGAAGCCATACCCTCGCTCACTCGGGGGGTCTGTATACAAGTTGTGCCCCACACTGTCGGCCCCCTCCCGGTTCGGTCCGTCCGCGGGCCCCTTCCCTCCTGACGCCTGATGCGGTTCTCGACCGTGAGGAAGCGGTCAGCGGTACCGCATCTCCGGACCTCCGCATCGCCGTCCCCCACGCGTTCTACAGTCGCGCTCGAAGGAGACTCCTCACGTTGTTCTCATCGCCTGCGAGGAACCACCCAGAGACGGCCAGCACGACGCGATCGGCTACGAAGAGTTTCAAACGCTACTCCGAGAAATCCAGTTCGTCCTGGGTGCGTCGTAATCACTCGGGACACGGTCCACCGGCGGCCTCGAACGGTTCGAGCGGTTCGAGACACGCGGTGTTGTCGTCGACGCGGAGAACGTGAATCGGTGTCGTGTGCAGTTCGGTCTCGGTTTTGGGTCCCACCGCATCCGTCGTCCGTCCCGTTACTCCGACGGCGTGTTCGACCACGCGGGGTCCCGGTCCCCGTCGGGGAGTCGCCGAATCGTCACGTCGCCCCGGCTCGAGACGGTGACGGCGCACCCCTCGTAGACGAACGTGACCTCACACTCGGTGTCTCGGTGTGCGAGCAGCGCGTCGAGGGCGTCTGCGTCGGCAGCCTCGGAGAGCGGGTGCAGCGAGGTCGGTTCACGGCCCGTCGCCACGGCGACCGCCTCGATGACGGTGACCGAGACGGACCCCGTGTCGCCGGAGTCGAAGCGGCGGTGGTACGTCCCGGTCGTGGGATCGAACCCCGTCCGGTCTTCGCGGTTCAGCATGTCAGAGTCCTTCAACGAAATCACGGTTTATCCGACGGCGTCGCCGGGCATACGGCTTGTTCCTATCAGTGTTCAGTCCGCCCGGTGACACACCTATCAGTGTTGGTCCCGGGCACGACCGTCGAACGCCGCTGGCGTCGACCGGCATCCCCGTCGCCTCGGCGTCGATGCCGGCACGGTCTTTTATTCCGACGAGGCCCCTACGAGGGAGCAGAGAGAGTCGACCCCCCGCTCATGCCGAACATCAACCACCAGGAGGACGGTACGTCTCCCCGTTCTCGGGACCGACCGCCGGCGAACCACGACACCGAGGGGCCACCGCACGCATCGTCGCCCGGCCCCGAGAACCACCTGGCACTGATCTACGAGACGCCCGCCGAACAGCTCTCGGCCATCGTCCCGTTCGTCCGACAGGGGCTCGAAGCGAACGAGCGGGTGATGTACATCGCGGACGAGAGTTCGGTCGCCGACCTCCGCGCTGCGTTCACCAGTGCCGGCATCGACGTCGAGGCGGCCGTCGACTCGGGCGCACTCACCTTCCACTCGGCGGCGGACACGTACACCCCGTCGGGGTCGTTCGACGGCGACGCCATGATCGACCTCCTCGACGAACTCGTCCGTGACGTGGCCGTCGGCGACGAGTACGACCGGATCCGTCTCACGGGCGAGATGACGTGGGCGCTCGGTGACGACGCGGAGACGCTCGACCGTCTGGTCGAGTACGAGGCCAGAGTCAACGACTTCTACCCCGACAAACCGGCTATCGCGCTGTGTCAGTACGACCGGACGCGGTTTTCCCCCGACCTCCTCCACGACATCGTCCACGCGCACCCACACCAGGTGTACAACGCCACAGTCACCCAGAACTTCGCGTATCTCCCACCCGAGGAGTTCTTCGCCGCCGAGCCGCCGTCGGCCGACACCGACGCGTTCCTCGACGCCCACCTCGACCGGATCCGGGCCCACAGCCGACGCCAGCAGCACGAGGAGGCGCTCTCGGCGCTCGCCGCGTCGAGTCACGACCTACTCCACGGCGAGACGGGGGAGATCATCGACCGCACGACGGCGACGATCCGGAGCGTCCTCTCGCCGACCGTCGTCGCCATCCACACCTACGACGACGCGGCCGACACGC
>JBEPYA010000211.1:0-7242 GCA_041641615.1 Salinigranum sp.
GCGTTCGCGACCGACCCCGACCACGAACTCGTCCGGGCCCTGTCGACGGCGGCGAGAGATGCTGGGGGCAGCGGGGCGGTGCGACCGTTCACCGCCGCGACGGAGGCGTCGTACTTCGCCCCCGCGCCGACGGTCGTCTTCGGGCCCGGCGTGCTGGCGGACGACGAGGGCGCGGTGGCGCACGCCGACCGGGAGTACGTCCCCGTTCGGGACGTGCAGCGGGCGGCCGAGGCGCTCACGTCGGCGCTCTCGACGCTCGTCTCCGGGGAGTAGGCCTTCGTCGCGAGGGGCCCCTCGCCGCTGTCGCCGACTCGTCGTTCCGGCACTGTCACGTACCGGACACGACGACCGCTCCTCGATCACACGGGTTCTCTATCGGTCACCTCCCCGTCGGTCGGTTCTCCGTCGCCCGATCCGTTATCACCCGAGCGGATCGTCCGAGTTCGTCATCCCAGTCGCCGTCCGGGTCGGACGAAGCGTAAGCCCGATACCGACGGGCGGTCTCTCTCTCTGCATGTACGAGGCCGTCTACGCCACGCCCGACGGGGAGACGACCGTCGCGCGGTTCGCCCACGCGGCCGACCGATACGGTTACGACGGCGTCGTCGTCCGCGCCACGAGCACGCCCGACGAGGGGTACCAGGAAGAGTACCAGCGAGTGCGAGACCGGTTCGGGGCTGACGTCGTCGACGGCGTGGAAGTCGTCGCCGACACGCCGGAGTCGGCGGCGGGGGCCGTCGGCTCTCAGCGAGGGTCGCGGACGCTGCTCCTCGTTCGCGGTGGGACGGACCGGCTGAACCGGTTCGCCGTGGAACAGGAGCGGGTCGACGTGCTCACCCGCCCGTTCGACGGAAACGGTGGTGGGGGAGACGTGAACCACGTCCTCGTGAAAGCCGCCCGCGACAACGGCGTCCGGGTCGAGTTCGACCTGGGGCCGGTCCTCCGACTCGACGGGGGGCGGCGGGTCAAAGCGCTCAGGAAGCTCAGAAAGCTCCGCGAACTCGTCGCGGCGTACGACGCCCCGTACGTCGTCAGCGCGACGCCGCGGTCGCACCTCCAGGTGCGCTCGCCGCGCGAACTCGATGCTCTCGGCGAGGTCCTCGGGTTCGAAGCCGGAGCGATGAAAGACGGGCTTCGCGAGTGGGGTCGACTCGCCGAACGGAACCGACACCGCCTGTCCGAGTCGTTCATTGCCCCGGGCGTCGAACGTGGTCGGTATGAAGAAGACGCTTGAGGAACACGCCGCGCGCTTTTCCGAGCTGGCGGCGGAGTACGACGACAACTCGTCCGACGAGTACCGCGCCTGCTGTGACCTCGTCGTCGAACACGCCGCGCCCGACACCGACGACGTCGTTCTCGACCTCGGAACCGGGACGGGTGCCATCGCGCTCACGCTCGCCCCGCGGGCGAAGCGCGTGGTCGGACGCGACATCAGCGAAGGGATGCTCGACCGGGCGCGAGAGAAAGCCCGCGAGCGGGGGATCGAGAACGTCGAGTTCGGCTACGGCGAGTTCCGCAACCCCGACGTGGAGGGGATAGTGGACGTCGTCACCTCGAACTTCGCGCTCCATCACCTCTCGGACGAGGAGAAGCGCGAGGCGGTGGAGGCCATCGCCGCCCTCGGCCCGCGTCGACTGGTGCTCGGGGACGTGATGTTCTTCGGTGAGGCCGACCCGGAGGACCCCTTCTACTCCCCCGAGGTGGACGACCCCGCGACGGTCGGGACGCTGGCCGATATCTTCACCGACTGTGGCTTCGCGCTGACGGCCGTCGAGCGCGTCCACGACCAGGTGGGCGTCCTGGTCGGAGAACGCGCCGGGGACCGAACGACGGAGTGAGACAGACGGAGCGACGAACCGATGAGACACCTCCCGAAACACCTCCGACCGAGATGGCGGTACCTCGCCGTCGAACTGGAGGGATGGCCGGACGCCTCGGTCTCTCGGGGAGCGTTCCAGCGCGAGGTGTGGTACGCGGCACAGAACCTCGTCGGCGACGCCGCGAGCGCGGACGCTGATCTCACCGTCCTCGGCTTCGAGTTCCAGCAGGGCAGAGGCGAGACGCTGGTTCGAGCCCGCAGGGACGAGGTCGGCGCCGCGCGTGCGGTGCTCACGTGCGTCGAATCGGTGGACGGTCACCCCCTCGGCGTCCGCGTCCGCGGGGTGTCCGGAACGGTCCGTGCCGCTGAGGAAAGGTATTTAAATCGCGGACCCGGAAATCCCGAGGAGAGAACCGTCGTAGCCGATGGAGACGCCCGGTCGGCCGTCGCCCGTCCACCCGTCGTCGACGTGGCCGGCCCGGGCGGCTTCACGGGTGCGACCGAACTCGATTTCGAGTGAGACGGTACTAACACCCAACACGACACCATGCAGGGACAAGCCCAACAGCAGGCGTACGACCGCGGAATCACGATCTTCTCACCTGACGGCCGTCTGTATCAGGTCGAGTACGCCCGCGAAGCCGTAAAGCGGGGGACAGCGAGCATCGGCATCCGGACACCGGAGGGGGTCGTCCTCGCCGCCGACAAGCGCTCGCGCTCGCCGCTGATGGAGCCGACGAGCGTCGAGAAGATTCACAAGGCCGACGACCACATCGGCATCGCGTCGGCCGGTCACGTCGCGGACGCGCGCCAGCTCATCGACTTCGCGCGTCGCCAGGCACAGATCAACCAGCTCCGGTACGGTGAGCCCATCGGCATCGAGACGCTCACCAAGGAGATCACCGACCACATTCAGCAGTACACGCAGGTCGGCGGCGCCCGACCCTTCGGAGTCGCCCTCCTCATCGCGGGCGTCGAGAGCGGCACGCCCCGACTGTACGAGACCGACCCCTCGGGGACACCCTACGAGTGGAAGGCCGTCTCCATCGGCGCCAACCGCGGCGACCTCCAGGAGTACCTCGAGGAGTCGTACACGGACGACCTCTCGCTCGACGAGGGCGTCGAGCTCGCGCTGAAGGCCATCGCCTCCACGAACGACGACGAACTCGCACCGGAGGGCGTCGACGTCGCGAAGGTTCCCGTCGAGGAACCCGCCTTCGAGGAACTCTCGAACGACCACGTCGAGAGCCACCTCGCCGACCTCGATCTCCTCCCGAGCGAGGACGAAGAGGGAGACGAGGCCGCCTGAGGCTGTCGCGAGCTCACCAAGCGAATAGAACGGAACGAGTATCTGGCTCGATTCGACGCGATTCGATTCAGTCCGTTCGTCCGGGGAGTGCTGTTGCGGGACGGAGGTTCAGAGGTCGTACTCCTCGTACGCGAGGTTCATCAGCCACTGTGAGAACGCATCGCTGTTCGGGTTGACCTCCTCCTCACCGATGAAGGGTGAGAGCAGGTCACCCGCCATCAGGAGGGAGAACTCGAGGTCGCGCGGAGCAGGTTCGAGATAGTACGTGTTGTGCCCGTCGTAGACGGTGCTGGAGCGTTGGATGAGCCCGAGCCCTTCGAGCTTCTCTGCGATGCGGCTCCCCTTGCGCGAGGAGATGTCCAGTGCCTTCCAGAAGTCACTCTGGTGAATCCCACCTTCCTCACGGATGAGTTCGAGTGCCTGGCGCTCGTCGTCAGCGAGTTCCGCCTCGGCTTCGGCCGCGCTCATACAAGGGGGAGGGCCCGCGGACGGTTTAAACTTGACCTTCGTCGGCCTCGACGGTGTCGACTCCGTCCGTGCCGACCGGCTCGTAGGCGGTCTCACACGGCGGGCCGGGGGCGAACTGGTAGCCGACGTGGCCGCCGTCGAGCACCGTCACCAGCGACGACGACCGAGTGCCGTAGTTCCCATCAGGACCCTCGCCGTGGACGCAGACGCCGTAGTTGTGGTCAGCGAGGACCGCCTTCGCGCGGTCGAGCCAGACGTCGTGTCCCTCGCCGGGCTCCGGCCAGAGTGCCTCCAGGATGCGGGCGGCGTTGTCTCCCTGCTCGGGACCCATCTCGGGACGGCGTTCCGGCTCGAAGAACTCGCCGTCCGCGCCGACGTTGACGACGACGTGGACGCCGGGCGAGAGGTTTCGGACGCGGAGTCGGCCGTCCCACTCGAGGAGGATCGCCGCACTCGAATCGGCGAGGACGAGGTTGAAGCCCTCGTACCGGTGCTCGCGGACCGCGCGCTCGACGAGTCGGGCCGCCTCCTCGGCGGATTCCGTCCCCAGCGCGTCGCGGACGAGCAGCCCGCGTGAGCGCTCGCCACCCCCCTCGACCTCGACCCATCGGTTCGTGATGCCGACGAAGAGACCGGCGTCGTTCACGCCGATCCACGTCCCCCCTGCCTTCACGTCGCGCGGGGCGACGAAGCTCGGCGAGCCGCGTCGACGGGTCGGCGGCTCTGACGGCCGGTCCAGCGCCTCGTCACGGTTCGCCGCAACGACCACCGGGACGTCGGCGAACGCCTGCCACGCGAGGGTAAGGGTACACACGCGACGGCGTAGGGGGGCGACACGCATAAGCCTCCGCTCCCGGACGGAAGAGCTGGACCCGAATTCAAATACGATGCCGCGGCCACCGACGAGGGTGACGTAGGAGGAGCGGGTGGACGCTCGGCGAAACGGCGACACGCCGCCTGCCCGAGCGGTCGTGTCGCCTGTTCGCCCCTGTTATTCGCCGGCGAGCCGTGCTCATCTCGACTCGTCGCTCGCATCCCGCATCGCCTGGGCGACGCGGACGGCGGCGACGTTCTCGGCGACGTCGTGAACGCGGACGATGTCGGCGCCGCGGTCGGCGGCGAGGGCGGTCGCGGCGACGGTCGCGGGGCCACGCTCGCCGGCGTCGCGGTCGACGAGCCCGTACATCGATTTGTGGGAGTGGCCGACGAGGACCGGACAGCCGAGCGCATGGAACTCGTCGATGCGGTCGATGAGTTCGAAGTTCTCTCCGGCGCGCTTGCCGAACCCGATGCCGGGGTCGACGATGACGTTCTCTCGTGGGATGCCGGCCGACTCCGCGCGGAGCACTGTCTCGGTGAGCTCCGCGACGACGTCGCCAACGACGTCGTCGTACTCGACGACGTTATCCGGGTCGACCGGGGCGTCGATGGAGTGCATCACGACGACCGGTACGTCGCGCTCGGCGACGAGAAAGCGCATCTCGGGGTCGTCCAGCCCGGTCACGTCGTTGATGATGCCCGCGCCAGCATCGAGCGCCGCCTCGGCGACGTGAGCTTTCCGGGTGTCGACGGAGACGAGCGCGTCGAGCGACGCGATCGCCTCGATGACGGGGACGATCCGACCGATCTCCTCCTCGACCGGCACAGCTTCCGCTCCCGGCCGGGTCGACTCACCACCGACGTCGATGATGTCGGCACCGGCGTCGACCATCGCCCGCGCTCTGTCGACCGCGTCGTCGAGGTCGTGGTACTCGCCGCCGTCGTGGAACGAGTCCGGCGTGACGTTGAGGATACCCATGACCGCCGTCCCCTGCGACCAGGGGTACTCGGCCGACGTCGCGGTTCCGGTCGAGGACTCGTCGGAGTCGAGATCGAGTCGTGCGCGGAGCCGCTCTCGAACGTCGTCGAGACCGTACGGTGCCGGGTCGAGCGCGTCGAGGAGTGCCGAGAACTGTGCGAGCGTCCCCATCAGGACGAGCGAGGCGAGCTCGCCGTCGCTCTCGTGACCGGAGACGACGCAGTTGCCGCCCACGTGGGCCATCTCGCGCTGGATGACCGCCGCCTGTCGTCGCTCGACTCTGGTCTCGACCACCCGATGAACCGCGTCCGCACGCGCCTCCGCTGCCGACTCGGCCGGGACGGACGCGTGGTCGAACACCGCTGCCGCGTCGTCGAGGTCTCGGACTCGTTTCTCGACGACGCGTCGCGTCCACGTCGTCCGGGCTTCACCGACACAGAAGAGCGAGCCGGTGACGAGGACGCAGTCGTCGGGGCCCGCACGGCGCTGAGCGACGTCGACCGCCGACGCGACCGTGTTTCCGGCGGTAACGTCGTCGACGCCGACCGATTCGAAGACGCGAGCGAGTATCTCCGGCGTCTCCGCCCGTTCGATGTTCGGCCGACAGGTCACCACGGTGTCGGGCGTCGGGAGCGCCGCCGCCATCCCACGGTGGTCCTTGTCGTGCATCGCGGCGAACACCAGATGCAGGCGGTCGTAGTCGAACTCGTCGAGGACCGACGCGACCTGCGCTGACGCGCCCGGGTTGTGCGCGCCGTCGAGTACGACGAGCGGCTCGCGCGACATCACCTCGAACCGGCCCGGCCAGTGAGCCCCCCTGAGGCCGCGGACGACCATCGGTTCGGTGAGGTCGATGTCGAACCGGTCGGCCACCTGCCGAGCCAGGACGACGGCGACGCCCGCGTTCTGTGCCTGATGTGCGCCCAAGAGCGCGAGCGGCGACTCGACACGCCAGCTGTCGCCTTCGATAGTCACACGGGCTTCCAGCGTCGAGCCTTGCTCCCGCCCGTGTCCGTGGTACGTCGTCGTCACGTCCGGCTTTCCGTCCGCGCGGTCGTCGCTGGTCGCGTCGGCGGCACCGACACGAACGACGTCAGAGACCTGCTCACGGATGGTCGCCAGCGCGGTCCCGGTCGCCGCGGTCACGAGCGGACCGTCCCCGGGAGCGACGGCCGCCTTCGTCGCCGCGATCTCCTCGACGGTATCTCCCAGAACCTGGGTGTGTTCGAGCGTCACGTTGGTCACCGCCGAGGCGACCGGGTCGACGACGCTCGTCGCGTCGAGTGCCCCACCCATGCCGACTTCGAGGACGGCAACGTCGACCTCGACGCGGCCGAACTGCCAGAGTGCGAGCGCGGTCACGGTCTCGAAGAACGTGAGCGGCTCCCCTGCCGCGGCGCGGTCGACGAGATACGGCTTCGCCCGTTCGACGAACGCGCTGACGGCACGCTTCGGGATTTGGCGGCCGTCGACGGTGACGCGCTCGCGGAGGCTATCGAGATGTGGAGAGGTGTACAGGCCGACAGAACAGTCCGACTCCCGGAGCAGAGAGGCGACCATCCGGGCAGTGCTTCCCTTCCCGTTCGACCCGGCGATCTGGACGAACGCGACGTCCTCGTGCGGGTCGCCCAGGTGTTCGAGGAGGCCTCGAACCGCTTCGGTGCCGGGCTTCATCCGGAACCGGCGCAGGTCGAAGAGGAAGTTCACCGCCTCGTGGTACTCCATATCCCGGCCACGCGGTGCCCCTCCGTTAATGCTTCCTCTTCGGTCGACTACCGTGAAGAACACCGAGCGTCGGGTGGCCGACGGCACCCGCCGAACCGGTCAGTCGTCGCCGATGTGGATGAC
>JBEPYA010000212.1:0-5043 GCA_041641615.1 Salinigranum sp.
CCTTCTGGTTGCCGTCGCTCCGGCGGTTCCGCATCGTCGCACTCGGAATCTTGGTGCTCCTGTACTTCGGCTTCCTGTTCGTCTTCGCCGCGGTGACGTGACGAGTGTCGGGCCGGCCTGCAGTCGACTACCCTGGCTTCGGTTCAGTCCGCGCTGGTCCGCGCGACGTGGTACGGCTGGCGGTAGATGAGTTCCTTCAGGTCGGCGAGCGACTCCCGGCCGGCGTTGCTCGTCATCGCGCTGACGACGGCGAACACCTCCTGTCGGGAGATCTTCACTCCCTTCGACGAGACGGCGTCCTCGGGGCGGGCGAGCAGTTCGCGGAGGGTCCCCACGGCGAGGAGGAACGGGATGGCCCACGCGGCGAGCGTGTTGCCGTCGGTGAGCGGGACCGTCTCGAGGTACGCCTGGGCGTCGTCGAGATAGTCCGTGGCGTGGTCGGCGGTGCGCTCGACGACCGCGGCGGTACCCGGCGCGTTATCCGGTTCGAGGACGGCCTCCTGGGCGATGCCCTCCTCGGCGAGCCACTCCGCCGGCAGGTAGACGTTGTTCTCCTCCTCGTAGTCGTCGCGGACGTCCTTCGCGATGTTCACCAGCTGGAGGAGGAGGCCGAACTCCTCTGCGGTCTCGTACAGCTTCGCGCGGCGCTCGGAGGCGACGTCGCCGCGGGTGAGGAGGTTCGTGATGAGGTTGCCCACGGTGCCGGCGGCGTAGTAGCAGTACTCCTCCAGTTCCTCCCGGGACTGGATGCGGAGCCCACCCTTCTCGGCGTAGCGCTCGACGAACATCGCCATGCCCTGGACCAGTTCGCGCGCGGGCGGCGTGACCGCCTCGCGGACGTCGTGGGGAAGCCCCTCGAAGGTGCGGACCACGCGTGGGGAGTGGGCGACGACGCTCCAGTCGTCCGAGCGCTCTTCTTCGGGAGGGAGATACGGTTCGACGCTCTCGACGAACGCCTCGATGGTGGTCTCGTCCTCGGGGTCGAGCGCCGCGTCGTAGAGACGGAGGAGGCGCGCCTGTTCTTCGGGTGGGATCCCGTCGGCGTCCTCCACGGTGTCGGCGATACGGCAGACGAGATAGCCGACACAGATGTACGACGACATGGGCTCTTCGAGCACGTCCACGGTCAGGGCAAAGGTGCGTGAGACGCCCTGAACCGCTTCGTGACACCACTCCAAGTCGGCGTCGACTCCCGGCGGACGGTCTACGTGTCTAGACATTCGAGATAGCGGGTTGTAGGGACAGGAGGGTAAAAAGCTCGTGGGACCTCGGCTCGTGTTCCCGCTCCGATGGCTCGACGGCTGTGCCGACGGAACGCGGCGGCGACGTGGTTTCACACGTCGTCAGCGTCGGGTTTGACCGAGTCCGCGCCAACATTCAAGCCACAGAGCTTCGAAGCGCGGGTATGGACTTCGCTCTCACCACGGAGCAGCGACAGATCAGGGACATGGTCGCCGAGTTCGTCGACGAGGAGATCGTGCCGCGTGCGGCCGAGGTCGACGAGACCGACGAGTTCCCCCACGACCTCATCGAGGAGATGGCCGACCTCGGCCTGATGGGGATGCCCTTCCCCGAGGAGTACGGCGGGGCGGGCCTCGACTACCACTCGTACGCCATCGGTCTCGAAGAGATCTCGCGGGGGAGCGGCGGCCTCGGCACCGTCGTCGCCGCTCACACCTCGCTCGCGGGGAACATGCTCTACGAGTTCGGGAGCGACGCACAGAAGGCCGAATACCTCGAACCGCTGAACCTCGGCACCGACATCGGCGCGTTTGCGCTCTCGGAGGCCGGTGCGGGCTCCGACGTGCCCGCGATGGAGACCACGGCCACGAGAGAAGGCGACGAGTACGTCGTCGACGGGTCGAAGCTATGGATCTCCAACGGGTCGGTCGCCGACACGGTCACGCTGTTCGCCAAGACCGACGAGGACGCCGGCAACAGGGGCATCTCCTCGTTCGTCGTCCGCCCCGACGAGGACGACGGCTTCCACGTCGAAGGGACCGAACACAAGCTCGGCGACAAGGGTTGTCCCACGGCCGAGTTGCGGTTCGACGACATGCGAATCCCCGCCGACCGACTCATCGGCGAGGAGGGGCGGGGGTTCGTCCAGGCGCTGAAGACGCTCAACGGCGGCCGCATCACCATCGCCGCACGCGGCGTCGGCATCGCCCGCGCCGCGCTCGACGAGGCGAGGAAGTACGCGAACGACCGCGAGCAGTTCGGCCAGCCCATCGGCGAGTTCCAGGCCATCAAACACAAGCTGGCCGATATGGACACGAAGGTGCAGGCGGCGAAGCTCCTGATGCACAAGGCCGCGGACCGGAAGATCAGGGGTGACTCGTACATCAAGGAGGCCGCCCAGGCGAAGCTGTACGCGTCGGAGATTTCCAGAGAGGTGGCCAACGAGGCCATCCAGATCCACGGCGGCTACGGCTACACGAAGGACTTCCCGGTCGAGCGCTTCTACCGCGACGCGAAGCTCAACGAGATCTACGAGGGGACCTCCGAGGTCCTTCGGAATACCATCGGCGACCAGGTGCTGGACTCCTGATACGGTCCGCGGGCACTGTGTCCCGGTCGCCGCCGTCTCCGGGCCCGGAGGGTGGCGATAGTCGGGACTGACAACGGGCCGCACGAGTCGTCACCCTCGTTCACGGGTAGACGTCCTTCTTGCCGCCCGTTGCCGGAGAACCGACAGGCTTGGGTGCAGTGAGGCCAAGCCACAGCTATGAGTAACGCCCGTGCGGAGGGAAACGGCGTGACCGCCCGGTACTACGAGACGGAGACCGAACGCCTCTTGGAGTTCGACTGCGACGGCCGAACGGCCGCTATCGCGCAGAACCGCGAGGGTTACGCGATGTTGAAGGTCCGACCGACCGCCGACGGCGACGAGCTCGAACGCTACTACGGCTTCGACATGGCGCTGGACCACGCCGGCGAGCTTCTGGACGTGGACCCGCGTTCGCTCCCGGTACCCGACGACGCCGCGGACATGGGGATGTGAGGGCGGGCGTCCCGCGAGTCACAGCCCGTCGCGCCAGTACAGGACCGGTCCCAAGATGAGATAGCCGAGCGCCAGAAAGAGCAGGGCGTAGGCGAACCCCCGGCCGTACCACCCCGGAGCGACGATGGCGGCGAATTGGACGACGCCCATCACGAGCGCGTCCTGCGCGTGGAGGTCGGGATAGGTGACGGTCGTCACCATCAACACGGCCAGGACGAACGTGAGGGGGACGAGCGTCGTCGGGGAGGCGAACCCCGCGAGGACGCTGGCGGCGATGAGGGTCGCCGCCAGCGTCGTCTGGACGCCCTTCGTCTCGCTCGCCTCGGTGTCGTACGCCGTGTAGAGACCGAGGCGAACCACCGCCATCACGACGAACCCCGCGGTCGCCGCGAGGCCGACGCCGACCCGTAGCGGCGTCCCGCTCCACGTCTCCCGGACGACGAGCGCGACGAGGAGCGCCGGGGCGACGCCGAACGAGGCGACGTCGGCCAGCGAGTCGAGGTAGGGGCCGGCGGGCGTCGACCCGACCTTGCGGGCGAGGACGCCGTCGAGCGCGTCGGCGATGGCCGCGAGCAGGATGAGCCGTGCCGCGAGCGTCACGTCGACCGTCGCCGCGACCGCCGCGAGGAAACCGAGCCCGGCGTTCCCGACGGTCACGGCGTCCGCGAGGCCGAGTCGGCCGACGAACCGCGGCTTCATACCTCTCGCGTGAACGAGGGCGGTTTTACGTCTTTACATCCGCTCTCGCCGCGCCGTCCGTGGTTCTCTTGTCCTTCGCCGAGCCGCCAGCCGGGCCGAGTCGTCCTGACGGCACCGGCCCCGACCCCTGTCGATGCCCCGACGACAGCGGTCGGCCGCTCCGCCGACCACACAGTGCGTACGTCTCACGTCGGTGGGTACTCTCGCGCCGGGTCGCTCTCCTCTCGCCGAGACGAGTTCGAAGCCGTTCGCAGGGCGGTGCGACCGAGGTCTCTATCGCGAACACCCGTACCCGATTCCGATTCCAGCGCCAGTCCCGTGCTGCGTCCCTGTCGACGACCAACGGACGCGGCGATGACCCCCGGACGCAGACGACAGAGCGGTCCTGCGCGGGAGACGACTACACCGACCGGGGCTCCGGGTGTCCGCCCTCCTCGGACCGGGCCCGTTTTTTCTTTTCCGTCTCGGGGACTGCGCCAACGAGCAGCGTGTCCTCGACGAGCGCGTCGACGCCCCGTCGGAGCCGCTCCGACAGCGCCTGATGGGAGATGTCCATCCCTTCGGCGATGTCTTGTAAGCTCGCCTCCCGCGGCACCTTGAAGTATCCCTTGCGGGTTGCTTCCAACAGCGCGTCGTACTGTCTCTCCGAGAGGCCGAACCTGCCCGCGGGCTCGCCGTCCATCTCCCGAACGGACGCGATGTCGAACGTGATCCCGTGCTCCTCGGCGAACTCGTGCGTCTCCGCCAGATCGGCGCGGGTGGGATAGAGGATCCGGAGCTGCCAGCGGTCTCTCCACCCGTAGGCGTCGAGGACGGTCGCTTCGGCGCTCGTCAGCATGTGAAGCAGGAGGCGAATGTGGCCGTGCCACTCCATACTGTAGAAGAGCTCTTCGTCGAACGCCGAGAGGCACTCGATCGCCTCGACGGTCTCGTCCGCCCGCAGCGCGTCATCGATAGTCTCACGGGAGGCCCCTCGCATCCAGAGCAGCGGCATCACCGCCTTTTCGCCGCTCTTGACGACGCGCTCACACTCCACCTCGAGACCGGGAACCGTCGAGAGCGTGTGGTGGAGAGCGAACTCGTCGCTCGGAATCGAGCCGGTGACGATGGTCGACATTGCCTGACAGAGGCTTTCGACCAGCATAAGATAGGCCCCCGCCCCACTTCGCGGTGACCCGGCCGGCGACCGTTCTCGGGGCCGTTGCCGAACGCGCGGCGCGCACCGGTCGGCGCGCTCTCGCCCCGTTCGAGCCAGAGAGTCTCCGACTCCGCCCGCCCGGCGACTTTCGACCGAAGAGGCGACGGGAGCGTCGCCGAGAGTCCGTCGAGAGGGAAGCCCC
>JBEPYA010000212.1:5053-7147 GCA_041641615.1 Salinigranum sp.
CGGAAGCGTTCGCAGCGGCCACCTGCCGAACTCGGTTTCCGTAGTAGCACGCCGGTCCAGTCGGACGTTCGGGGTCGACCGGGTCACCGAGCCTCGAACCACGCGACATTTACGCGCGGGGTCCTCACACTCGGGTATGAGCCGTTTCACCGACGCGGCGTCGCGGCGACGGGTCCTCGGCGCGCTCGGCGCGGCCGGTATCTCTTCGCTCGCCGGCTGTACCGCGCTCGTCACCGGCGGGGGCGGCGGAGAGTTCGACGTCGGCATGACCGCGGCCGCGTTCGACCCACCCCAGATCACGGTGACGGTGGGCGAGGAGGTCGTTTGGCACAACACCAGCGCCCGCGGCCACACCGTGACGGCGTACGAGAACGCCATCCCCGAGGAGGCAGACTACTTCGCCAGCGGCGGGTTCGAGAGTGAGTCGGCAGCACGCCAGGCGTGGCGGGACCGACTGGGTGGGAAGATCGACTCGGGCGAGTCGTTCCGCCACACGTTCGAGGTCCCCGGGAGGTACGACTACGTCTGCCTCCCACACGAACCGGGCGGGATGGTCGGGGCGGTCATCGTCGAGGAGTAGTCGGTTCCGGTTCCTGCAGTCGGTACTGTTGATACGGGATCGGTCGGGTGCGGGGCGTGCAGCGCTGGTCTATCCGTGCGAGCACGGAGGCCTGCGCGAGCGCTGAGGCGGTGAGCCTCACCCTCCTCGGCCGACTCTCTCACTCCGTTCGGTCGTCCCTCGCGTGTGACTCCCGTGTCAGTCTCGCGAGGGAGTCGAGCGAGCGGCTCGCCGCAACGGAGTCGCTCCGGCGGGCGAGGCCGCAGTCGCGTCGCGTCCGTATACCGCCCGAACGCCTCTCTCTGATCGTAATCGACGACGTTGCACACTCGCGCACGAACGCGCGCGTTTCTGCAGTTGGTGGGAGGAGAACGCTCGGTCGCCATCGCTCGCGACCTGATCCAGTAAAAACCGAAATCGTGTGTCGCGCCGAATCGCGTCCCGTGCCGTCAGGCCTCGTCGGTGTCGACGGCCACCTCGTCGGCGTCGACGTCGACGGCGGCCTCCTCCTCGGCCTCGACCTCTTCGGGTCGGGCTTCGAGGGTGAGCTTCTGGACCTCCACCCGCCGAAGCGGGTATATGGTCTTCGCCTCGCCGTAGATGGCCGAGGAGAGGCGCCCCTCGACGACGCTGTCGACGAGCTGCTCGTACGTCCGCTCGCGGGCGGCCTCCTCGACGATGTCGATCATGACCCGGCGAATGGCCTTCTCCTGGCTTCGGTCCGCTTTCTTCGTCGTGAAGGCGGCCGGCTGCAGCTGGACGCGGTAGTCGTCCGTCGTCAGGACCGTGATGCTGGCGTCGACCTTCGACGCGCCGCGGCGTACGAGGCTCCGCAGGTAGTCACGGGTGAGTTCGTGCTTGATGAACTCGGTGTAGGCCGTATCGGAGGCCACTTCGGTGATCTTGAACGTGAGCTTGGTGTTGTTGGCACCGGAGTCGCCGGTGATCTCGCCGAGCGTCACGTCGATGGTTCGGCCCTCTACTTTCTCCGGTTCGTCGGCGAACGTGGTCCCCAGCTCCTCGCGGTCGAACTGCTCGGGGGCGAGGATGGTGTACCAGCGCTTGCCGCGCTTCTGTCTCGAAACTGATCGTTCACTCATGGGTGTCGTGTGATGTGTCTGTGTGGTCGGCTGTCTGTTCGGTCGGTTCGTCCGTCGTCGCCGTCTCAGTCTCCACCGTCATCTCCGTCTCCGCTCCCGTCGCCTCCTCCGTCCGGTCGACGCCGGTGAGTCGGTCCGCCACCGTGAGGTTCACCACGTAGTCGTCGACCGACGAGTGGAGACCGCCGGTGGTCTCGCGCTCGATGGTCGTCTCGACGACGCGGCCGTCGATGTGCGTCGCCATCGAGTCGGTGTTGTCCGGTTCGACGGCGCCGGCGACGAGCGCGGCGTACTCGGGGGTGGCGTGTGTCGTCCGAACGGTCGCTCGTCTCACGACAGTGCCTCCCTGGCCGCGCTCTCGAACGCCTCTCGCCCGACGCCGAACTCGACGTCTGCCTCCCGGGTCGTCCCGTCGGCGTCGTCGGTCTCGACAGC
>JBEPYA010000213.1:0-7142 GCA_041641615.1 Salinigranum sp.
GGTCGCACGTGAAAATACGCGAACAACGTGGTCGATCGGGGACTCTCCATGGAGAGTCAGAAAACCGTTCGAGACGTAGTTTAGACGACGACGTTTCGTGAATGTCGAAAGAAGGTCATGATCGACACAGTACGAGTATATATACTTACATGTCTGATGGTTATCATTCGGGAGGATATGAGAATTGACATCGTACGTCGAGAAGGTTTCCCAGCTCATCTACGCGACGGGAACCGAAGCGGAGATCACGCCGAACCACAGGACCTGGGTCGGGGACAACCCGAGCCCCTCGGGTACAGAGTGGTTGGAACATCACGTCGACCGAATGCTGCCCGCCTACGAGGACTGGCTGGCGTCGGAGAACCTCCCACCGGTTCTCCCTTGGACCGGTGAAGACTCGACCCCATGGAGCGTAGGGAACGAAGTGCCGCTCGGTCCGGCTCTCAACGGGAGTTTCGTCGGCATCGGGAGTCTCGACGCGCTCGGTGCGGCACTCCGTGATCGATTCGAGGAGATTCGCCAGCGCTTCAACGAACTCAGCGACCACGACGAAGACATGGGGTTCGGTGCGTTCCGGAACGGTCTCGAGAAGGCACCATTTAGCTACCGGTACTGGGGGTATATGAAGTGGGCGGGCGTCCTGCGAGACACGTTCCGAGGAGAAATCGTCGTGCCGCCGGTCGAGGTTCGCGACCGTGACGGCACTCGACTCTCACCGGTTCCGTTCACGAACACGTTCAACCAACTCCACGGGAACTGGCACGGTGTGGGTAGCGATAGCGTGGTACCGCAGCCGGTAGAGACGACGCCGGGCTTCGAGACGTCGGTTGGACAGCACGTCAGTCTGGGCGGCGTTGGGATGGGACCCGGAGAAGAGTTCGTCAGGTTCCACACGGACCACATCAGTGTGTTCAGACGGTGGCTCGATCGAACCGGCCAGCCGGCCGTCACGCCCAGAAACATGGCCGAGGGGTGGCCACAGCCCGAGCAGGCGGATCAGAACCCGAACACGTGGACCGAACCCGACCTGCCGGGCTGGGCGAACGACCCCCCACAGGCGGAGCGGCTCAGGCGGTTCGAGACGCTCGACGAGCTGGGTAGAGCGAACCTATCCGAAGAAATCGACGGAGAGCGAGTCCGTGTACACAGCGACGGCCACGACAAGAACACGGACCTCTGGGAGGTCGAGTACAACAACTACGTACCTCGGTTCCACGCCTGGCACGGCTGGATCGACAACCAGTGGGACCTCCGCAAACCCCGATTCGGAACGTGGGACGCCACGGAGAGACGAATCGTTTCGGTCTTCGAACCGGTGCTCGACACCGACGAGACGTATCCCGGGATGCAGGTACTCACCGTCGTCCGTGACCCCGACAGCAGCTCGGATCGAGTCGTCCCCGAAGGAGCCGTCCCTGATGTGGACCTCACCACCGGGTCGGGCACGCTTCGGCTGCAGTGCGCCGTCGAGGATCCCTACGATCGACCGGTCGAGTTCGAACTCACGGCGGAGGTGTACGACGGGACGAGCCCGATGGTCGGGGACGGCACGGTGGTCGAACTGATCACCAACACGTACACGGTCGGCGACAGGGCGTCGGGTGACGATTTCGACGCCGGGTCGGTGTTCTCCGTCGACATCCCGTTCGCCACCGCGTTCGCGTCCGACGACCCCGGCAGGGCGAACTCCGCAGTCGGGTTCGAGAACAGTCGGATCGACTTCGTCGGCACGCTCCGGTCCGCCGATCCCACAGACCCAGACAGTGGGTTCGTCCACCACGAACGGACGACCGTCCACCTGGTCGGCGAAAAGGAGGCTCCGGAGGTAGATCTCTACTTCGATCTCAGCAGTTTCGGGAGAGACCAGGTCGAGTCGGCGATGGCCGCCGGGAGCGGCCGGTTCGACAACGTCCTCATCGTCGCAGTCCAGGACCGGACGAGTGAACGCGCGCCGGTCGACTGGCCCGACGAGGTGGCCGACGAGGTGAAAGGGCTCATCCGTGGGCGCGTCCCCGCCGCGGGCCTGTTCGGCGACGCCAGCCACGCGCCCGAACTCGAACTCGTCGACTCGACCACCGGTGATTCGATATCCGGCGTCGAACTCGAACTCGCGTCCGGGCCGACGCTCGAAGAGGCGACTCTGGCCGACAACCTTCCCCAGCGCTACACCTACCGGTACGACGTGGTGTTCACCTCGCTGGACGTGTTCGAGGAGCTCCCCGACAGCGGCGGACCCTTCGAGGCACAGGTGCGCGTGACGGCTGCCGACCGGGCGGGGAACGAAGCCATCGAGACGGGCCAGCTTGCGTTCTTCGACGAGGCGAACCCGTTCATGCGTGACGGAGACCCCTCCTGGTTGAGTATCGACACCCGTGTGTTCCGTCTCTACGAGGACGAAGAGAAGTTCGGCGCGACACTGCAGGCGGGCCAGCCGAATCAGTTCGTGCTGGAGGTGCTCGACAACCTCAACACCGGCTCGACGGTCGAGACGTTCGACGGCCTCCCGACGAACGCGAACGAGTCGGCACTCGAGTACTCCGAGAGTATCACGGACCGAACCACGGGAGAGACACGGAACGTCCACAACTTCGCGCTGGCGAAGGTTCGACTCCAGGGTGCCAGCGGTGCTGACCAGGTCCGGGCGTTCTTCCGCCTGTTCCGGTACACCGCAAGCAACCTCGTGTTCGACCCGAACGGGGGGTATCGGACCTACGACGGTGGCGGGCGGAAGGTCCCGTTACTCGGCTTCGAGTCCGAGACCGACGGCGCACCACTCACCTCGATTCCGTTCTTCGCGGCGGAGCGTGAAGCGCGCGGGGAGTCGATGACGGGACAGTCAGACCAGCGGAACGTTCACAGCTTCTCGGCGGTACCGAACGAAGAGCGGGTCCACTACTTCGGCGTCTATCTCGACATCAACCGGAGCGACGCCCGTCTCCCGGCGACGTACATCGATGCACACCCCGACGGCGGGTTCTCCACTGGAGAGGTGCAGCCGATTCGAACGCTGATGCGCGATGCACACCAGTGTCTGGTCGTCGAGATCAACTACGACGGCGATCCGACCCAGCCCAGCGCGACCCCGGCGAACTCGGACAACCTCGCACAGCGAAACCTCGTCATCCTCACGACGGACAACCCGGGCCACGAACTGACCCACCAGGTCCAGCACAGCTTCGAGCTGGATACGGGTAAGCGCCTCCGCCCCGCCCTCGAACAGCCGGTCGTTACGCACGTCCCCGAGAGGACTGACGGCGTTCTCGTTCCCGCACCGTCTGTGCGGATGGAGTTCGTCTCCGGTGACGAGTTCGAGTCGATGGTCCACGTTCGCGCTGGCGAACTCACGTACTACGGCGAGGGTCGTCTCGACGGGTTCGAGAAGCCCGACCCAGAGCACGTAGAGCGGGCTCGTGCCGAACTCGGACGCGAGCGGCCGCTCCGATTTGACGCCGCTCACTGGCGGTCGACCGGGGCGTTGTTCGACGAGCTGCTGTTCGACTGGGGTTCCCTCCCGGACGAGGCGCAGGTCGAACTGTACCTCCCACGGGTGAACTGCGAGCACGTCATCAACCTCCGTCACCTCCGCCACGCACCCGACGACGTGCGACTCGTGGACTCCCACACGCTCTCGTTGGTCCCTGGGGGGAGTACGTACGTTCCGCTCCCCCCGACGGACGGCGACCGGATCGCGGGGCTCGTCACGGTCAGCCTTCCCGAGGACGTGCGAAAGGGACAGGAGTACGTCGTAAACGTGACCCACATCCGCGGCGGCGAGGAACGGTCGGTGGGTGGATTCACGCTCGATATCCAGGTTTCAGAGGCCGATGCCATCGTAGACGCCGAGATACGCCTCCTCACGCTGATGGCGGAACGACTCGCGCTCACGCCACCAGACGACATCTGGCATCCGGTCCTCGCTCGTCGCGTGGAGACGATTCGGGACCGTGCAGCCGCCCTCGCAGACTCTGCAGGTATCGCGTTCGACGACCCCACGGTTCGAGTCGATCCGGAGACCGGTGAAACCGTCTCGCTCGAGGGACCGAAGCTCCGTGTGGTGCTGGAGAAGATTCAGATACTCGACGATCAGGATACGTGGCTCAAGGGTGCGGGTGAACTCTCCTTCACGACCACGGTCTACTCGCCGAGCAACGGCGGCGTCGAACAGACCGCATCCCTCCCCGCGTCGGGGACGTTCTCCATCGCGTCGGGGGAGGTGGTCGACCTGGACACAGTGATCTTCGAGGGCCGCGCGACCGACGAACTCCGCGTGCGGATCGACGGCGTCGAAGCCGACACGTTCGACCCGGACGACACCGTCGGTAGCTACACGCGGGTGCTGGCCGGGTCGGCGAGTGACTGGTTCGGATCGTACCGTCCCGACGACGAGTACGTCGATCCCGAGGACATGCACGCGTGGCGGGTCTGGTACCGTATCGAACCAGTCTGAGCGCGCGGATCGCTCGTCGAGTACTCGATGCGGCGTTTCGAGGCGGCCCGTCGCCCGGAGACGAAGTCGAGAAGACGACTTCACGGCGTCGATCGCGGGGGATTCAGGCCGAGACGACCGTGATGCGCTGTTTGCGGTCGATGGCCTGCTCCAGTTCGTCGGCGATGGCGCTCCCGCGTGAGACCTGGATGTCGCCGCCCCTCCCCACCGTCGCGGTGAACAGGTAGTCGCCGTCGGCGCGTACCTCGACCGTCTCACCGACGTGTTCGTCCATCCGGATGACGACGTGCCGCGAGGTGACCTCGGGCGTGACCACTTCACCCTCGACCGACCCACCGGAGCTCGTGGGCGAGGTGGACCCGGCGGGCTTCTCGTCGTGGGTGCGGACGTCGATGTCGAGTCCCAACCGGTCCTCGACGTCGGAGATGCGGCCACCGCCCTTCCCGATGACGTAGGAGATGTCGTCGTCGTCGACGTAGACGACGGCCTTGTTCTGGCCCTGTAACTGGACGTCGACGTGACCGCGGGCGATCGAGCGGATCTCGCGCTCGATCTCCTGGCGGGCGAGGCGGTCGACGCCGGACTCGTCGGCCCCCCCGTCCGAGAGGGGGACGGTGACCACCTGGCGGTTGAACGTGTAGATCTCGTACTCGGGGCGGCCCGTCTCGAAGTCCGTCACCTGGATGACCGGCCGGGCGAGGTCCTCGGCGGTGAGCCCCTCGGGCACCTTCACCTCGGTGGTGACGTCGTACACCGTGTGGACCTTCCCGGCTTCGATGTACACCACGGTGTCGACGACCTGGGGGATCATGCCGAGTTCGACTCGCCCCACCAGGCGCTGGAGGGCGTCGATGCCGCGGGTGGCGTGGACGACGCCGACCATGCCCACTCCCGCGAGGCGCATGTCGGCGAAGACCGAGAAGTCGTTCGTCTTCCGCACCTCGTCGTAGATGGTGTAGTCCGGACGGACCAAGAGCAGGGAGTCGGCCGTCTTCTCCATCTCTCCGTCCAGCGCGGTGTACTGGGTGATCTCGGGGCCGACCTGGAGGTCGCGCGGCTTCTCCATCGTCTTCACCGCGTAGTCGGAGTCGTTGAGGAACTCCGCGACGGCCTGGGCGAACGTCGACTTCCCCGCGCCCGGCGACCCGGAGATGAGGACGCCGCGCTGTCGTTCCTTCAGGCGGGACCGGAGTTCGTCGGCGAACTCGTAGTCGTCGAGGTCGGTCTTGGCGATCGGTCTGACGGCGGTGATCTCGATGCCGTCCGCGAACGGGGGGTGTGCGACGGCGATACGGAAGTCGCGGAACTGAACGATCTTCATCCCCGGCTCGTCGAGTTCGATGAAGCCGTTCGGCGAGGAGCGTGCCGAGTTGACGATGTCGTCGGCCCACGCCTTCATCGTCTCCTCGTCGCTCACCTCGTCGCGGATGGTCTCGTAGTGCATGTCGCCGAGCGCGCCGCGTTTCGCCTTCGGGCGGGTGTCGGTCTTGAGGTGGACCGACATCGTCTCGTCGTCGAAGAACTCCTCGATGACCAGGTCGCCGGAGCCGCGCACGCGCGCCTCGACGAATTCGACGTCGATCTGCTTCGCCCGGGCGACCTCCGCCTGGACAGCGTCGCTGGTGAGGAGCGTCGCGCCACGTTCGGCGGCGAGGTCGCGGATGAGAGCGTCGATGTCGCCCTCGTAGGAGGCGCGCTGTTCCTGTGCGGTCGGCCGTCGGCCGACGTACTCCAGAGCGATGTCGCCAGCGTCCGCGAGGTCGGCGAGTCGCTGCAGTTCCGACAGTCCGTCCCATCCGGTGTCGTGGCCGTCGTTGGCCTGCGACTCGAGCTCGCCGACGACCGCCTCGGGGACGTAGACGGTGGCTCCGTCGTACGACCCGTCGTCGACGCGCTCGGACACGCGGCCGTCGACGACCGCGCTCGTGTCCGGCAGTATCTTCATATGCGTCGTTCAGTCGGAAGCCAAATAAGGGTGTTTACCCGCACTCGCGGGGCGTTCGCTGAGCGTCGGTCGGCCCCCACGTGAACCGATTACGATAGATGTCGCCGCCACTTCTCGACGCCCGACAGCGTGGGAGACAGCGACGGTTCGCAGCTGCAAGGAACACTGATTTGACATTAGTGGTCCGGGTACTACTCGTGTTCTATCACGACGACGAACTCCAGTTCGAGGTCGAAGTCGAAGAGCCGGATCCGTACTTCGCGAAGATGCTCCAGCAGGCCATCGGCGGGGCCGAAGGGGAGATGCGTGTCGCGCTGCAGTACATGTTCCAGGCGTTCGCCGTGCCGACCGACAAGAAGGAGTACCGCACCCTGCTCATGGAGACGGCGGTCGAGGAACTCGGTCACATCGAGATGCTCGCGACGGCCGTCACGAAGAACCTCGAAGGCGCCCCCGAGCACCTCCGCGAGGAGGCGCGAAGCGACTCCGTCATCGCCGCGATGATGGACGGCGGCCAGCCGCGACAGGCGCTGTCGGCAGGGCTCCACGCGATGCCGGTCGACAGCAACGGTGTCCCGTTCACCGGTAACTACGTCGTCGCCAGCGGCAACCTCGCCGCGGACATGTACGCGAACGTCATGGCCGAGTCGACCGGTCGGCTCCTCGCCACCCGGCTGTACGAGATGACCGACGACCGCGGGATGAAGGAGATGCTCGAATATCTCATCGCCCGCGACACGATGCACCAGA
>JBEPYA010000214.1:0-7127 GCA_041641615.1 Salinigranum sp.
AGATGCTCGGTCTCGACGACATCGACGAGATCCTCGGCCAGATCGACGAGGCCGCCGAGATGGACGTCGAGCAGATGGAGAAGGAAGCCGAGGCCATCAAGGCCGGCAACGTCGACGCCGAGATAAAGAGCGCCGACGAGGTCGTCGCCCAGGCCGACGAGGAGTCGGCGACGACCGAGGAGGAAGGAGCCATCACCGAGGTCGACACCGACGGCGGCGACGAGTCCGAAATGGAGTTCGAGACGGACGTCGAAGACCGGTAAGCCCGGTCGGCGACACCGCGGTACTCCTTTCGGACTTCGATGTTCGAACGTTCGACACAGGGAAGTGTGTACCGGGAAACTACCGAGCGCGACGTGTTCGACTCGCTGCCTCCCGCTGTGCCGACCGTTCTGGAGAACCGAATCTCTTGTCAATCAGATAGACAAAATCTCACCGGTGAGAGCCGAGCCCGAAGCCTTTTCATCGAGAACTCGCCTACCTGTACCCGAACCATGGCCGACCAACCGGGCGTCGACGAAGAAAAGCGGGCGACGCTCCGTCGTTTCGCTGCACTCGGGACGGCGACGCCGCTGGTCGGTCTCGGCGGTCGGAACGACGCCGAAACCGGGACGAGCGAGACGCGCGCGGCCATCCGCGGCTACCTCGCGACGACGCCCGGCGCGCACTTCTCGAAGGTCCGCGACGACCTCAAACTCGGCACGGGCGAGACCCAGCACCACCTCCGGCGGCTGGTCGACGTCGGTGCGGTCGAGACCCGGAAGGACGGCGACTACCGGCGCTACTTCGCCGCCGGGCAGTTCTCCGACTTCGAGCAGATCGCGCTGGGTTACCTCCGACGGGAGACCGCCCGGGGCGTCCTGCTCGCGCTCCTTCGCGACCCGACGGCGACGGGGAGCGACATCGCCGCGGCACTCGACGTCTCGCGGGCGACGGTCAGCACGACGGCGAAGGAACTCGACGCCGCGGGCTTGCTCTCGCGAGCCGACGGTTACGCGGTTCGGAACCCCGAGACGGTGCTCACACTCCTGATCCGGTTCGCCGACTCGTTCGGCGAGGACGCCGTCGCCTTCGCCGGCGAGGCCGCCGGCTTCATCCGATTCGAGCCGCGGAACTGATACGGTCTGTCGTGAGTCGGTCCCGATTCACGGGCCCATCTCGACACGCGACCCGAACGGGAGCAGTCGCTCGTCAGCACGTCGTCGAATCGAAAAGAGCACGTGAGCGGTCGCTCTCGTCGGCCGAGAACGGCGTTACCGCGTGACCTTCCACGTCGTCCCCGAGGAGTACCCCCACTTCTCGACGGTGACGTCGAAGTCGCCGTCGAGGATCGCCCGCATGTTCGCGCCGACCTCCTTCGCCGAGAGGCCGAGGTCCTTCGCGATGAGTCGGGACTTGAAGTACGTCTGGTCGCCGGCGTTGGTACGGAGGTACTGGAGGATGCGCTGCTGTTTTGTCGAGAGGTCGGTCGCGGCCTGAGTCGTGCTCATACCCCCTCATGGAACTCGCAGGTCATAGGGGGTTTGGTACACGCGGTTAACACGCCGCAGTCATGCGTTTTTCTTCGACGAGCGGTGGATGACTCCCGCCTGTCAGGGGGGTGTGGGTACAGTCGCCTAACGCTCACGGCCCCTCAAGCATCACACCGCCGAGAGAGTCGTCGAAGTCGGAGAGTACGCGTCGAGATAGCGTATCGAGTCAGAAAGTTCTTGCCTGCGCGGGGGTGATTGAGCGCAAATGGGGTCCGCGGTGTCGGTCGGGGTGAGCGTCGTCCTCCCGGCGTACAATGAGGAGGGCAGCATCGAAGAGACCGTCGAGAGGACGCTCCGGACGCTCGACAGTTTCCTCGACGGCGGGTACGAGGTCATCGTCGCCGAGGACGGCTGTGACGACCGGACCCCCGAAATCGCGAGTCGACTCGCCGAGGAAGACCCCCGAGTCCGACACGTCCACAGCGACGAGCGACTGGGTCGTGGTGGCGCGCTCGAACGCGCGTTCTCGGCCGCCGCCGGCGAAGTGCTCGTCTACTTCGACACCGACCTCGCGACGGACCTGAGTCACCTCGAAGAGCTCGTCGAGCGGGTCCGCTCCGGCGAGTACGACGTCGTCACGGGGTCGCGATGGCTCCCCGAACGGATCGCCGACCGTCCCGCGAAACGGGGTGTTCCCTCCAGGGGGTACAACGCGCTCGTCCGTCTCTTCCTCCGCTCCGATCTCAGGGACCACCAGTGCGGCTTCAAAGCCTTCTCGCGAGAGGCGTTCGACCACCTCTCGGCGCAGGTCGAGGACAGTCACTGGTTCTGGGACACGGAGATGCTCGTCCGCGCCCAGCGCGAGGGGTTCCGCGTCGCGGAGTTCCCGGTCGAGTGGACGCCGAGGGGGGACACGAAGGTCGACCTCGTGCGCGACGTGTTCGGCATGGGCTCGCAGATCCTCCGGACGTGGTGGCAGCTGTCGGTCCAGCCGCGGGTCACCCGGCGCGTGACGCTCACCGCCGGCGGCTTCCTGACGCTCCTCGCACTCGTGTTGATGACACAGTACATCGACTTCGGGGCGGTCGTGACCGAGATGCAGCAGGCCGACCCGGCGCTCGTCGTCGCCGGTGCGCTCGTCTACGTACTCTCGTGGCCGGTGCGAGGGCTCCGGTACCGAGACATCCTCGCCGAACAGGGGTATCGGGCCAGCATCGGCTTCCTGACCGGAGCGGTGTTCATCTCGCAGACGGGGAACCTCGTCTTCCCCGCCCGTGCGGGAGATGCCGTCCGGGCCTACGTCGTCAAGATGCGCCGGGGCATTCCGTACCCGTCGGGCTTCGCCTCCCTCGCGGTCGAGCGCGTGTTCGACCTCCTGACGATCACCCTCCTCGCGGGGGTGGTCCTCATCGGCTACACGGTGACGGGTCAGACCGCGGAGTTGGCCCGGACCGTGACGGGCGCGGAGGGGGCCGGGCGCGTGGCAGTCGGCGTCGCCACGGTCGTCGGCTTCGGCGCGATCGTCGCCGTCGCCGCCATCGTCGCGTCCGCGCGGTCGGGGACGAACTTCGTCCGCCGAGCGGTCCACCGGATCTCGACCGACTCGTACGCCGAGTACGTCGCCGACGTGGTCGAGCAGTTCGTAGGTGACATCCAGCGCGTCGCCGGCACGCGCGCGGGGTTCAGCCGAATCGGCCTCTCGAGCGTCTGTATCTGGACGCTCGACGTCGTCACCGCCGTGTTGGTCCTCAGGGCGTTCGACCCCGGGATGGGGCTCGTGACCCTCGTCTCCGTCGGCTTCTTCGCCGTCAGCGTCGGCAACCTCGCTAAAGTCCTCCCGCTGTCGCCCGGCGGCGTCGGCCTCTACGAGGGCGCGTTCACCCTCCTCGTGGTCGGACTCACCGGCGTCGGCTACCCGCTCGCGCTCGGTGCCGCGGTGTTGGACCACGCGGTCAAGAACCTCGTCACCGTCGTCGGCGGCGTCGGGTCGATGCTCGCGCTCAACGTCTCGTTGACGGCCGCTGTCGACCAGGGGCCGGGCGGCGGGGACGTCGAGGTCGACGCCGTCCAGGACGACTGAACTGTTATATAGGACGTCTGAGATTTTTATGTGAGCTACACATGTTCGAGGTAACAGAGACGTCGATCGACGAGATCCACGCAGCGTACGAGGCTGGCGAACTCACCTGCCGGGAACTCGTCGGGGCGTACGTCGACCGGATCGAGGCGTACGACGAGAACGGTCCCGAACTCAACTCCATCGTCACGGTGAATCCGCACGCGACGGCGCGGGCGGAGGAACTCGACGCGGCCTTCGACGAGGACGGGTTCGTCGGACCGCTCCACGGCGTTCCCATCGTCGTCAAGGACCAAGTCGAGACCGCCGACGTCCGGACGACGTTCGGGTCCGAAGCGTTCGCCGAGTATCAGCCGGCGACGAACGCAACCCTCGTCACGCGTCTGGAAGACGCCGGGGCAGTCATTCTGGCGAAGACGAACCTCCCCGACTGGGCCACCTCCTGGTTCGGCTACTCGTCGGTGATCGGTCGGACCAAGAACCCCTACGACCTCACTCGTGATCCCGGGGGGTCGTCGAGCGGGACGGGTGCCGCAGTCGCGGCGAACCTCGGGACCGTCGGAATCGGAGAGGACACCGGGGGATCGATTCGACTGCCGTCCGCGTACAACAACCTCTTCGGTATCCGCGTCACACCAGGGTTGTTGAGCCGGACGGGGATGTCACCGCTCGTCGTCTCACAGGACACGCCGGGGCCGATGGCACGGACGGCCAAAGAGTTGGCACAGGTTCTCGACGTGACCGTCGGGTACGACGACGACGACGAGTACACGGCGGTGAACGAACTCGCCGAGAACGCTGGACACTACGTCGACTCGCTCGACCCCCACGCGCTGTCGGGGGCTCGTATCGGCGTCCTCCGCGACGCGTTCGGCGCCGAGGACGACCCCGAGAGTGGCCCGGTCACTCGACTGGTCGACGACGCGCTCGAGACGATGGCCGACGCCGGGGCCGTCCTGGTCGACCCCGTCGAGGTGCCCGACCTCGACACCCATCTCCAGAAGACGTCGCTCTACCTCCTCCAGTCCAAACGAGACCTGAACGAGTTCTTCGCCGCTCGCGACGATGCGCCGGTCGGTTCCGTGGCGGAGCTGTACGAGTCGGGACAGTACCACGAGATCCTCGACCTGTTCGTCGGGATCGCCGAAGAGGGCCCCGAGGACCCGACCGACGCCCCCGGGTACTGGGAGAGCGTCGCCGCCCAGATGCAGTTCCAGCGGACCGTCCTGAACGTCTACGCCGCCCACGACCTCGACGTCCTCCTCTGTCCCGACGTCCAGGTCGTTCCGCCGACCGCCGAAGCGATCGAAGCGGGCGAACTCGACACGCTGACCTTCCCCACGAACACCATCCTCGCTTCGCAGGCGGGGCTGTGTGCGGTCTCCGTCCCGGCGGGATTGACCGAGGACGGCCACCCGGTCGGCGTCGAGCTCATCGGCAAGCCGTACCGCGAGGCCACGTTGCTGTCGCTCGCCTACGCCTTCGAACAGGTCGCCGACCCCCGTGTCCCTCCGGAGACGACACCGCCGCTCGACGGCTAGTAGTGGTCGCTCAGAAACGGCCCGGCCGCCGCGGCCACGGCCGCTTCGAGCGCGTCAGTTCGCGTCAGTCTGCCGGCCGTGAGCGCCCAGGCGGCGCCCTCTTTCTTCGCCACGTCGTCGGTCCCGAGCACGTCGTCCATCACGGGACCGAGCTCCTCGCCGGCGCGGAGTCGGGCGGCGACGTGGTCGGGGAGCGGGAGCGTCGGGCCGCCGCCACACGAGAGCCGCTCCCCGTCGGTGACCGCCGCCCACATGACGAGCGAGAGGCCGTCACCGACGAGCTCGACGTCGGGGGCGAGGGGGTCGGTGTCCGTGTCGAACCGCTCCGCCCCGTCCTCGGCGGCCGCCACGCCGCTCTCGACCGCTGCCACCCCCCCTTCGATGCCTACGGCGAGGTCGTAGCGTCCGTCGCCGTCGGCCGCCAGCGCTCGTCGCGCCCGCGTGACCGCCCCTCGGCGCGTCTCGACGTGGCCGAACGGCTGTTCGCTCACGCCGGAGTCGACGACCCGCGCCTCGACCATCGCCGCGTCGAACACCCGCCCCGTCGCGTCACGTTTCACCGGGTTCCCGCTGCCGACCGCGATGCGCATGTCCGACGCTGTGGCCGCGAGGCGTAAAACCGGTCCGCTCGCTCGCCGACCCGCGTCCGCGAAGAGCCGAACGCGTCGGCCGAATGTAATATATAAAGATTCGGTAACACGTGTCGTGATCGGCCGAATCGGAGCGATTCTCGAACACTCCCGCCCGAAATACGACATGTTTATATACTACTGCTCCGTCGTGGACGCAACAGACTGCTCCGGCCTTTTCGCGGACGCCACGGACGCCGGGAGCACCTGCCGTCGTATCAATGAGCGAGAAATCATACGGACGAACACGGCTGCGAGACGCACCGCGCGAACGAGACGACCGAACGACCGACGCCGAGGCCGAGACCACCGGAGACGAACTGACCTGCCCCGAGTGCTCGGGGAACGTCGTGACCGACGACGAGCACGGCGAGACCGTCTGCTCGGAGTGTGGGCTCGTCATCACCGCCGACTCGGTTGATCGCGGCCCCGAGTGGCGCGCGTTCGACTCCCGCGAGAAGGACCAGAAGTCCCGCGTCGGCGCGCCGACGACGAACACGATGCACGACAAGGGGCTGTCGACGAACATCGACTGGCGCGACAAGGACGCCTACGGCAACTCGCTGGGCGCGCGCCAGCGCCAGAAGATGCAACGCCTCCGCAAGTGGAACGAACGCTTCCGAACCCGCGACTCCAAGGAGCGCAACCTCAAGCAGGCGCTCGGCGAGATCGACCGCATGGCGTCGGCGCTGGGCCTTCCCGACAACGTTCGCGAGACCGCGTCGGTCATCTACCGCCGCGCCCTGGGCGAGGACCTCCTTCCCGGGAGGAGTATCGAAGGCGTCTCCACCGCCTGTACGTACGCCGCCGCGCGGATGGCCGGCGTGCCGCGTTCGCTGGACGAGATCGCCGAGGTCTCCCGCGTCGAGAAAAGCGAGGTCGCCCGCACCTACCGCTACGTCTCCCGCGAGCTCTCCCTCGAAGTGAAGCCCGCCGACCCCGAGCAGTACGTTCCGCGGTTCGCGAGCGAACTCGACCTCTCGGACGAGTCGAAGATGCGCGCCCGCCAGCTCCTCCAGAACGCGAAGGAGCAGGGCGTCCACTCGGGGAAGTCCCCCGTCGGACTGGCCGCGGCCGCGGTGTACGCCGCCTCCCTCCTCACCAACGAGAAGACGACCCAGGCCGCCGTCAGCGAGGTCGCCGACATCTCCGAGGTGACGATCCGGAACCGCTACCACGAACTGCTGGAAGCCGAAGAACAGGTCGGCCTGGCCTGACTCTGCGGGAGTCGAGCACTGGATTTCTTTCGGTCCTACCGGTCGTGAGTATCGACTGTCGATCGAGGACGGCGACCGGGGCTACGAGCGAGAACAGGGAGAGCGAGAACAGGGAGAGCGAGAACAGGGAGAGCGAGAACAGGGAGAGCGAGAACAGGGAGATAGAGCGGTCACCAGGGCGGTGTACGCCT
>JBEPYA010000215.1:0-6898 GCA_041641615.1 Salinigranum sp.
TCGGGACGATTTCGCTAGTGAAGCGGGAGATTTGGGTCATAGACAACTGAAGTCTCCCGCTTCAACTCCTTCGATTTAGCGACCTATCCCGACGCCATCTAGTGATTCAACACAGCCGAGTGACGAGAGACGGTCCGTATGTAACGGTCTCGCAGTCAAGCGGCGCTGGCACAGCCGCTGTTGCGACGTTTGGGCCCCCAGTCGTTTCCGAGGGCTCGCCGCTCCGGAGTCACTGGGCACTCAATAGTAGCGTTTGAAAGGAACCGCTCACTCGCTCAGTAAGAGTCCTCGTACACCAGCCGGAACGGCAGGAGTCCTATAGTAGACTTTGGAAGAATCCATTCACTCGACTGCCAGAATGTGCGGTGAACCACCAGTTTGAGGAACGAGCAGTCGTCGAGCTTGTTCGAGCTACTGCTCGCAGACCTGCTCAGCGTGTGTTTCGCGGAGGAATCGATGTATATTAGGAGCGCGAGCGGACAGCGGACGCCCTGACTGGCATCGCCGTCCACCGCCACGCAACTGATTGTTTAATCAGAGATACCAATGCTGGTTAATGACTTCCATAACGAAGCCTGACCGGACTAAGTCCCAACCGCTGCCAGAGATGGCGGTGGATACTACATGCAGATGCTATCAGTCGGACGCCTCTCCGTACCAGGCTGGTGGATACGAGGGCCCCCAGACGGGCTCCCGTCGACGAGTACTATCCGTTCCCCGGCGATCGGTGGAATTCCGACGTGTCTCGGAGTCCGAGCCGCCGGCGTCTCTGGTGTTCGACTACGTCCGTCCCGCCGGATGGAGGACCCACTATGACGTATCGCGATCACACGGTCGGTGTCGTCGTCCCCGCGTACAACGAGGAACCGTTCATTGCGGACGTGATAGAGACATTGCCGACGTACGTCGACCGGATCTACCCGATCGACGACTGTTCGACTGACGACACCTGGGCGGAGATCACCCAGACTGCCGCGCGGGAGAACGAACGCCGGAGCGCAACCGACCCGTTCGATCGAGTGGTCGAGCCCGTTCAGCACGAACAGAACCGGGGTGCGGGCGCGACGACGTTGACCGGCTACCGACGGGCGCTGGACGACGAGATCGACCTCATCGCCCGAATGGACGGCGACGGACAGATGGACCCCGAGATGCTCTCTCACCTCCTCGATCCCCCCGTCGAGGGGCGCGCGTCCTACGCGAAGGGTGACCGACTCGCCCAGGCGGACTACGTCGCCCAGATGTCGAGCTGGCGGCTGTTCGGGAACGTTCTCCTCACCGGTCTGACTCGCATCGCCAGCGGCTACTGGCGGCTCAGAGACCCACAGAACGGATACACGGTCATCACGCGAGAGGCGCTCGCCTCGCTGGACCTCGACGAACTCTTCGCCGACTACGGCTTCTGCAACGACCTGCTCATCCACCTGAACGCCGACGAGCACGAGGTCGCAGACGTGGCACACCCGGCGGTGTACGGCGACGAGGAGAGCGGTATCCAGTACACGACGTTCGTTCCACGACTCTCGCAGCTCCTCCTCTCTCGCTGGTGGTGGCGGCTCAGACAACAGGCCGACCGCGGCGTCGGTGCGCTCGCCTTCGGCTCGTTCGTCGGCTCCCTGCTGGCAGTAACCTTCGGCGTCAGCCAGATGCTCATGCACACGCTCGGCGGGTCGCCCCCCCAAGAAGGTCTCAAGACTGACGGTGAGACGCGTCACTCACCCTCGTCCAGCAGGGCCTCCACGCTCCTCCCGGCGTTCCTCGTCGCGGTCACGTCGTTCGTCGTCGGCATCCTCGCCGACTCGCACCGACATCGTGCGGTCGTGGTCCGGTTGACACCCGAGGGGTCGTATCTCACGGACGAACCACCTGAAGCGTCCGGGACACCCGAAGCGTCCGAGCCATCCGAAGCGTCCGAGCCATCCGAAGCGTCCGAGCCATCCGAAGCGTCCGGGACACCCGAAGCGTCCGGGACACCCAAAGCGTCCGAGCCACCCGAAGCGACGTAATCGCTCCACGGACCGCTGCACCCTTCGCCTCGAGGCTCGAATCGAGGACGGTTCGCAGCGCCGTTTCGAGTTCCGTTTCCGTGCCGTAGAGAACACCGCCGCGGGCCCGCTGAACGCCACCGGAGCCACCGCCGTCGGTAACCACCTTTTGACTGGCGTCTCCGCGTTCGACGTGGTCGACGACGGCGCGAGTGTGACGACGTCGTCGTCGTCTTCGACGTCTCCGATTTCTTCGTCGGTCCGCGAACACGCAGATTCCGGACTACAGATAGCCGAGGTCGCGGAGCTGGTCTTGCATCCCCGCGTCGAACTCGGCTTCTCCCGACGTCCCGACGGGCTGGCCGAACTCCTCGAGCCACCGCTGAAGGCGGTCGTCGAGGCGTTCTGTGACCGCCTCGTGCTCGGCCTCGACGTCGGTCGTCTGGTCCGGGAGCTCGAACAGCTCCGATCGTGCGCCCGACGACTGATAGCGCCAGTGCTCCGTCTGCACGCTCGTGAGGTCGTCGGTGTGGAAGGCGTCGTCCGGGAACGCTGCGTTGTGCTCGTGGACCAGGTCGAGGATATGGCGGGTCCGGGTCCCGCCGCGTTGTGTGACCGTGAACTCACGCGGGTGCGTTCGGACGTCGCGGCCGACGGGCACGGCGTGGTCGATGCCCAAGTCCGAGCAGATCATCTCCATGACGTCGGCGTGCTGGACGAGGCCGCCATGCGGCAGTCCGTCGAGGCCAGTCACCACGAGCGGCACGTTCGAGACAGCCGTATCCGTCGACAGCATGTGTGCCAGGAGGCCGTGTTCGCCGAAGAACTCGCCGTGGTCGCCGGTCACCACGACGATCGGGTCGTCGAGCCGGTGCTGTGCGTAGCTCACCAGGCCGTCGACTTGGTCGTCGACGTACGCGACGGCCGTGTCGTACAGAACCCGGAGCGTCTGCCACTCCTCGTCGGTGAAGGGGTCGTCCTCGGCGACGTACCGATGCAGGTTCCGGCTCATCTCCAGCGCGAGGTCGATCGCGTCGTCGACCGGCATCGGCAGGTCGTCGGCGAAGCGGTCGCGCCACTCGATCGGCGGCACGTACGCGTGGTGGGAGTCACCATGGTGTTGGTAGAGGAACAGCGGCCCGTCACCGTCGGCGGCCCGGTCGATGTGGCGCTTCGCGATCTGGTTGCTCAGGTATCCTAAACAGTGCTGGTTCCCGTCGCGCGTGAGGCCGCCGGAGTGGTGACGGAGGTTCAGCGCCCACCGCAGCAACGACCGCAGCCCGGACGCTTCCAGCAGTGTCGACTTGGACAGGTAGTGGAAGTCCTCGAATCCGCGGCTGAGTCCGGTACCCGACGTGAGATTGGCGTTCGGCGAGATACAGGCCGTGTGATAACCCGCGTCTCGGAACGTCTCGGGGATGGTCGTCACTTCCACGGGGAGTTTCGCCTCGTTCGACCACGTTCGGTGAGCGGACGCTGCCAGCCCCGTGAGGATCGAGGCGCTCGACGACCGGGTCCAAATATCGTGTGAGTGACACGAATCGAACGAATCACCTTCGACGGCGAGCCTCGAGAGTGTCGGCGTGGTGTCTCGTTCGTGGCCACTCATCGAGGTGTGGTCGTATCTGAGACTCTCGAGCGTGATCCACAGGACGTCCCTGTCAGTCATTCGTTTCGTTTGCCTCGGCTGTGTGACTGTCGGGTCTCGGTGCGAGCCGGTCGGTCGTGTGGTAACGGTTGGCGTTCATACGTCTCGGTCGGAGTGGAGCGGTGTCCGATCGCTGCGCGGCGAGCGACGTCTCGGTCCCGCTGCGGCTCCCGTCGGTGGTGCGCGAAGGCCTACTCACCTGACCGGACTCCGCAGGCGGGTCCCTATACCGCTACGGAGCGGGTACACGGGCTTTGTTATAGACGAGGTATGGGGTCGACTGGCCGGTCGTCCCCCGTCGTAGACCGTGCGTGAGTTGCATCGATGCCGGAGCGACGACGCCCGGGCGTGGCGGTTCCGTCGCTCCACCCACCGACGGTGGTGTCCGCGGTCGGAACAGCGGCGACGTGTTACCTCGCGAGCCCCTGGTTAATCGCTCCTTAGTTCCGAGGCCGTTCATACGAACACGAATTAACAATCTAATGACTAATAACTGATTCCCCCCGACGCCCTCGTCCCCGCTCGCGACAGCACCCGGACCGTGAACATCAGTTCCCTCGGTCACTCTCGCCCGCCGATGTTCGGGCACGACCGGGTTTCCGGAGGAACTGAAGACCGAGTCGACCGTCTCCCGGTTCGTGTACGCGCCGTCGATCACGTCGTCGACGGACTACGGAGCGGAACGAACGACCGAGTGTCGAGCCGGGAACGCGGACCTACAGAGGGATAAAACTACGTTTCGGGGCTGTCCGGGTCGCCCACGTCGGCTCCGAGACAGTACGTCGGCCGTCCGTCACCGTCAGTAGGGACGTCGCCAACGAATGTCGGACCGCCCGAATCGACGCAGCGGTCCGACCCTGGGTCGGTGGAGTAGTGGTCGCTGTCACGGCTGCTGGGCTGCGGCCGGCCGCGATCGGCGCCAGGTTCGGGGTCGGGACAACCGACGCTATCGTCGGAGTCGGGTGCGGACGCCGACACGGACGTGAGTTCGGAACCGAGGACACGATCCGTCCCACGGTCGGTCGAGTCCGGTCGGTCCGCAGCGACGTCACGCTGGGGTTCACGGACGACGCAGCCACTGTTCCGTCGCGTGTCGACATACAGGCTCACCCCACAGAGGAGGAGGCCCGAGAGGAGCGCAGCACCCGCATAGTCCGGGCGCGAGCCCGTCACGAGCCCCTGCAGCACCCCCTGGACGAGCGGTGTGTCGACGGCGTGTCCGGTCGGTCCGATCAACCAGCGGGCGATTCCCCAAACGCCCGCGACGATCGCGACGATTCCGGCGACGAGGCCGATAGTGAGCAATTCGCCGCCCTGCGACTGTTTCCTGATCCGTCCCCACCACCGCTCGAGAAGCAGCCACGAGACCTGCGGAATGAACGAGCTGTAGCTGATATCGCTCTCCTCGTCGCCGTACACCGCCGGGTGCGGGACGTCGGCGACGCGGAAGCCGTGCGTGTTCAACTGGACGAGGATATCGTTCGTGAAGCCGTAGCCGTCGTACAGATCGTCGAGTTCGATCGCTTGGAGCGCCTCGCCGGAGATGACGGTGTACCCGTTCTGCGGGTCACGGAGCTCCCAGTAGCCGGTCGTGATCCGGGTGAGGACAGTGAGTGTGCGGTTCCCGAACAGCCGCCAGCGCGACATGTCATCGGTGAACTCGCGTCGGGCGAGTCGGTCCCCCTTCGCGTATGCTGCCCGCCCCTCGACGACCGGGTCGAAGAGGTGTGGTAACAGTCCGGGATCCATCTGTCCGTCGCCGTCTATCGACGCGACCAAGTCGAGGTCGTCGGCCAGTGCCGCCTCGTACCCGGTGATCATGGCGGCACCGACGCCGCGGTTCACATCGTGGCGGAGCGGCACGACCGTCTCGTCGAACGGGTCGGTCGTCGGACGCTCACCGTTCACCTCCGTAGCCGCCCGGACGATCTCCTCCCAGGTCCCGTCTGTCGAGCGGTCGTCGATCACGTACACCCGATCGACGAACGACGGGAGGTCCCGGATGACCTCGCCTACGAACGGCTCCTCGTTGTACGCGGGGATGACGACGCCGACTGTACGGTCGCGGTACGTCACAACACCCCCCCTCCGATCGTCGGGACGCCGTCGAGGGCGTCGATCCCGTCACGGGCGTCGAGGATCACGGCGTCGGACAGGACCTCCCAGTCGAACTCCTCGAACGCCGCGTGAGGAGTGACGACGACCACGGCGTCGGGGTCGAGGTCGGGTACCTCGTCGAGGGCGAGCGGGGTGCCCGGGAACTCGGCGAGTTCGTGCGCGTCGAGCAGCGGATCGACGACGTGTACCGACGCGCCGAGCCGGGTGAGGTGATTCGCGACCGGACGGGTCGGTGTGTGAGTCGTCTCGGCGACCTCCGGGCGGTACGTCGCCCCGAACAGGACCACGTCCGCGCCGTCGATCGACTGTCCCTCCGCCTCGAGAAGGTCGGCCATCAGTCCCGCGGTGTAGCCCGGCATCGACTCGTTGACGTTGCGGGCCGTCCAGAGCAACGGCGTCTGCGTGCTGGCCTGGTGGATCAGGAAGTGCGGGTAGAACGGGATGCAGTGACCGCCGACGCCCGGTCCGGGGTCGTGTATCTCACAGAACGGCTGGGTGTTCGCCACCGCGATCGCCTCCCGGGCGTCGACGCCGAGCGACGAACTCAGCCGCCCGAGTTCGTTCGCCAGCGCGATGTTGACGTCGCGGTAGACGCCCTCGAACACCTTCACCGACTCGGCCGTGGTCGCATCGGTGACCGGGATGACCTCGTTCGTGGTGAGTGCCTCGTAGAAGTGTCGAGCGGCGCGCGTCGCCCGGTCGTCGGTCCCGCCGACGACTTTCGGGTACGCACCCGTGATGTCCTCTAGCGCCCGGCCGCTCGATGTGCGCTCCGGGCAGAACGCGACGCCGAACTGGTCGGTGTCGAGGCCAGACTCCGAGGCCAACAGTGGTTCGACTACGTCCCGGCTCGTCCCCGGCGGGACGGTGCTCTCGATGAAGACGACGTCGCCGGGGTCGAGCCCCGTGGCGATTTGCCGCACCACCGCCCGGACGTTCGACAGGTCCGGCGCCTCGCCCGCTTCGAGCAGCGTCGGTACGATCACCACGTGGACCGTCGAGTCGGCCGCGGCCCGTTCGCCGTCGGTCGTCGCGCGCAGGCGGCCCCGGTCGACCTGGTCGGCGACCAGTTCCGGGAGTCCAGACTCGTTGACGATGTGGCAGCCGCAGCCGTTGACCGTCTCGACGACCGACTCGTCGAGGTCGA
>JBEPYA010000216.1:0-6872 GCA_041641615.1 Salinigranum sp.
ATGCCGTGTACGAGGCCGAGTTCTCCGGACCCGCCGAGGCCGAGACGTGGTCGGTCGACGTCGGCGCGGCGTCGGAGCGACTCCTCCGGGAGGCCGAGGCGAGCGCGACCGATCACGCCGGGACCGTGACGACGGCGAGCGTGACGGGGAAGCCGGAGCGACGCATCCTCGAAGCCGTCGAGGAGTACGGCGTCGACCACGTCGTCATGGGGAGCCACGGGCGGACGGGCGTCCCCCGACTCGTCATGGGCAGTACCGCCGAGGCGGTGATGCGGCACTCGCCGGTGCCCGTGACGGTCGTCCGGTGACGCGCGGTCGGCGGTGGCGCGGCGAGGAGAACAGCCCGGAGGGAGAGCGAGCGTGTCAGGATCGGTCGGCGTCGCCGGTCGATGCGTCGGAAGACGCGCCAGTCTCACGCTCTCGTCCTCGTCCCGTCTCGGTCTCGGTCGTCCCCGTGGACGATGCCGGCTCTGATTCGGATGCCGTCCCCGGGGCAGATGCCGTCTCCGAAGAGCGCCCGTCGACCCCTCCGTCGGCGGTCGTATCGGGGCTCGTCTCGCTCGCGTCCCCGTCGTCCGTCCCCGTCAGCCGCCGTAACTGCCGCGAGAGACCGACACCGACCACGAGGAGGACGACGAGGTTGAACAGCATCTTGAACGGCGGGCGGAACTCCCGCGTCACCCAGACGTTGATCGTCTGGTCCGCCGCGAGGTAGAACTGGATGGCGGCGATGAGGCCGAGGAGGGACAGTCCGGCCAGGAGCGCGTAGTCGAGGCCGCGACGGACGCGGGCGGCGGTTTTGCCGTCGGACCCGCTTTCAGCGTCGTTCGCGCTCATCGGCCCCACCTCCGGACGACGAGGGCGAGCGAGAGCAGGGCGATCACGGCGACTCCGACGCCGAAGCCGGGCGCGCTGGTCGAGACGGTTCGGGCTTCGGTCGCCTCGGCACGGGGCTGTTCAGTTCTGCCGTCGCCTCCCGAGAAGTCCTCGACGCGGAGCTCCACCTCGCGTTCGGTCTCGTTGACGCTGATGCGCTCGGTGGGGTCGAGGTTCGCCGCCGAGCGGGCGGTGTCGACCACGACGCCGTCCTTCCAGAGCACGGCGTCGATGTAGTAGTTGTACTCGCTGGGGACCGTGACCTGCGTCTCGACCGTCTCGGTCCGGCCGGGCCGAATGGTCCCCACCTGCGCTTCGGAGCGCGCGGCGACGATGTTCGAGTCGGCCTGCCGGAGCACGACCGTCACGCGGAGGTTCTCCGAGTCCTCGTCACCGCGGTTGGTCAGCGTCGCCGCGAGGTCCAGCGTCGTCCGGTTCTGGCTCACGGAGGCGACCGAGAACGAGACGGGCGGGAGCGCCGCCGAGTCGGTGAAGGCGACGCTCGTCCGGGCGTATTCGGGCGTGAGCGCTTCGAGGCCTGAGACGGTCTTGCCGCCGGAGCCGACGCGTTCGCCGTCCCGGAACACCGTCGCCTCGATGCGGTAGCCGCCCTCGCGCTCGACGGTGAGGTTCGTCTGGACGAGCGTCTCGCCGTCGTCTTCGAGCGTGCCGACGTCGACCGTCTCCGTCGCCCTGACGAAGCCCGACTCGGCGTCGGTCGCGCGGAAGCGCACCGTGACGTTCGGCGTCGGGTTACCGCGGTGGTCGAGTCGGGTCTGGACGTGGAGGACGGTCGTCTGACCCGAGACCGTCCCGGGTGCGATGCTCGTCTCGGCGATGCGGACGGGGCCGGGACGGGTTGGGCCGTCGTCCGTGGGGTCGGCGAGGACGCCGGGTACCGCCGCGGCGACGAGGAGGGCCACGGCGACGAGGCAGACCGCCCCCGCCGCCAGCGTTCGTTCGCGGGGCATGGTCGGGAGAAGAGAAGAGTGCGGTATATGTTTTCTGCCGGACGAGGCCGCTCAGGGCGGTCGCTTCCGGCGTGTCAGCCGAGGAACGACCGGAGCTCAGACGCCGCGTGGACGACCATCGGGATCGGGTCCGACAGCGAGGCCACGTCGTACCGGCGGCGACGGGAGGTCGGACGGAGGAACGACGCGAGGGCGGGAAGTGGGTCATCGCGTGCGAGCAGGTGGGCGACGTCGCCGAGGAGGTGTCGAGCTTCCACGTCCGTCCGATAGGTGAGCGTCGGCTCGCAGTCGCCGGTCGTCGCGACGTCGTACAGCAACGAGGGGAAGTCGACGCCGGCGGCGACGCCGAGCGCGAGACTCCCCCAGAACCGCGGGTTGACCTCCAGCAGCACGGGCTGGCCGGTCCGGTCGTCGACGCGGAACTCGACCATCGCGACGCCTTCCCAGTCGAGCGCGGAGAGGAACCGGTCCGCCGTCGCGACGACGCCGGGGTCGGGAACCGTCTCGCGGAGCGTGCTCGACCCCCCCTCGGGCGGGTGCGTCCGGAGTCGACGCTGGACCGTCGCCGCCCGGAGGTCGCCCTCGCGGTTGTAGAGGGTGTACACGCCCAGTTCGTCCCGCAGCGGAACGTACTCCTGGACGAGCGGTCGCCCGCGCTGGGCTCGAATCCGGGCGTACTCGCGTTCGAGTTCCGCGCGGTCGGCGCAGACGGCGACACCCTGTCGTCCGGCCCCGCACCGCTGTTTCACCACGACCGGGTATCCGAGCTCCCGCTCGACCCGCGCTGCGTCGAGCGTCCGCGGGAACAGCGTCCGGGGATGAGAGACCCCAAGCTCTCGCGCCACTTCGGCGGTTCGCCACTTGTCCAGTCCGACGGCGACGCGTCCCGACGAGGGGAGGACGAGCGTCGTCCGTCTCTCCACCGGTCTGCGTGCGTCGAGCACCGCTTCGAGCGTCGCGTTCGACGTCGGGAGCAACAGGTCGTACTCCCGCTGTCGGAGCTCTGCGAGGAGCCGGTCGACGAACGCCGAGCGCTCTGCCCGAGGGTGGGGATACCGGAACCGACGGTCGACGTGCCGCGAGTAGCCCGCCGTCGCGAGGCGCTTCGAGGCCGCGGCCGTGACCGAGCATCCCCGGCGGCCGAGCGAACGGGCGGCGACGAGCGCCTGCCGTTTGTGCGCGTCGAGGACGAGGACACGCCCGCTGCCGGTCGACGGACGGCCGCCGGCGTCGGCGTCGGTCATCCGACCCCCTCCCGGACCGCGCTGAAGAGCCGGTCGAGGCCGACCTCGTACCGTCGCTCCATCGAGAGCATCGCCCCCGCGTACGTGACCACGCCGGCGACGACGAGGAGAACGAACTCGACGGGCGGGGCGAACGAGAACGCCCGGCGGAGCGCCAGCACACAGCCGGCCATGAGCGCGCTCCCGGCGACCGGGAACGCGAGGCGACGGCCGAGCTGACCGAGTCGGAGGTCGGCGACTCCCATCGCGAGGTACCCCGACAACGGGAGCGCCACCAGTCCGCTGGCGATGATGGCGAGTCCCGTCCCGACAGCGCCGTACGCCGCGGTGGCGGGGTAGATGAACACCACGACCGCGACCAGCTTGGCGACGCGGACCTGGGTCTCGCGCTGCGGCTGGTCGACCGCACGGAACAGTGGGACCGTCGTCGTCCTGATCGAACGGATCAGACCGTAGACGGCGAGCACTTGCAACGGGACGACGACGTCACCCCACTGCGGTCCCAGCGCGGCCGAGACGAACACGGGCGCGGTGGTCACGATACCGACCGTCGCCGGAACGGTCACGAGCGCGACGAGATTGAGTGTGAGGAGATAGCCGCGCCGGAGCGTCTCGGGGTCGTCCTGCAGTTTGGCGTACGCGGGGAACACCGCCCGCGAGACGGTGTGGCTGATCTCGGTCGCGGGCGCGTTCGAGAGACGGTACGCCAGCTGGTAGACGCCGAGGGCGGCGGCACCGAGGTACCAGCCGAGGAAGGCGTCGTCGCCCCAGGCGGCGAGAAACGCCAGCAGGGTCGAGGCGAGAATCCAGCGACCGTAGCCGAGCATCTCGCGGGCGCGGTCGTGGTCGTACGCGAGGGCGGGTCGGTAGCTGTGGACGAGATACGAGAGCGGGAGCGCGACGACCCGGTTCACGACCACGGCGGCGACGAGCGCCCACACCGTCCCGAAGGTGAGCGCGTACCCGACGCCGACGGCCGACGCGGCGATCCGCGTCCCGACGCGATAGACGAAGTAGCGGTGGAACGCGAGTTCCCGGTCGAGGTAGACGATGCCGGGGTTGCCGAATCCGGCCACGAGCGGGGCGATCGCGATGACCCGGACGAGGTCGACGAGGTCGGGTCGGTCGAAGAACGCCGCGAACAGCGGGGCGACGAGGACGATGAACGCACAGAGGAGCACCCCCCGGGCGACGTTGAGCGTCCACGCGGTGTCGAGGTACTCGTCGATGGAGTCGGCCTGGTGCTGGATGAGCGACTCGTCGATACCGAGGCGGGTGAACCGGTTCACCCCGTGGAGGACGAGCAGCGTCATCCCCATCAGACCGAACGCTTCGGGGTCCAGGAGGCGCGCGAGCACGACGAGCGTCGCGAGGTGGATACTCCGGTCGACGACGTTCGTCGCCCCCTCCCAGAGCCCCCCCGTGACGGCGCGATCGAGGAGGCTGTCGCCGGGGAGGATTCGGTCGAGCGCTCGCTTGAGTCGTCCCTTCATCCGTTCGAGGGGGGAGAGCGTGACGACCGCGAGTGGACGGTCGGCGGGAGCGTTCGCATCGAGTCAGTACCCCTTAACGTGACGTTGAAGCCACCGTTCGGCCGTGGTCACACAGGCCAGTTCCGGTGCGTTGTGGGCGTCGCCCGCGAGCTGTTCCGTTCGGAGTTGCTCCAGCGCCTCCGCGTCGAAGATTGCCCGTGACTTCGCGTCGTCGAGGAGGCCGTCGACGTACTCGCGGAGGTCGGGCGTCGTCCGGTACCAGACGTCGACGAGGGTCTTCGAGCCGTGCGTCGGGCGCGAGCGGACGAACGCGTTCGCCGTCGTGAGCACGAAGCCGGCGGCGTGCATCCAGAGCGGCCGCGACATCGGGATTCCAGAGCGGCTGTAGGGAATGTCGGCCAGCTCCGGCGAGATCCGTCGAACGAGTTCCAGCTTCAGTGGCGCACAGCCGTAGGGGACGGCGCCTTTCGTGAACGGGAAGGTCCGCTCGCGCAGGCGCGTCGGCATCCGCTCGAGGTGGGAGACGAGCGCCTCGTCGACGTACGGGACGCGGGTCCCGGTTCGCGTGCGCGAGATTCGGTTGCTCGTGAAGTCACCGCGCTGGAGGTAGTACCGATGCAGTGCGGCCAGCGCGCGCGAGAGGTCGTCGTGACCGTTCGCGTCGGCGACGGCCTCGCGGTACGACGCCATCGGATCGACGTCGATGTCGAGCAGTCGACGGGTCGTCTCGGCCCCGAGATGGTGTTCCCCCCGGTAGAGGATGTCGGCGGCGTCGGTTCCCATCCGCGCGTCCGCCTGCCAGATGCCCGAACCCAGCAGGACGCCCTGACCGCTCGCCTCCAGAACCACCGCCAGGTCGTCGTCGATATCGAACGTGGGCACGAGGTTGCACCCGGAGTTCCACGGGACGAGTCCATCGACGAGCGAGACGATGTCGTCGAGCCGGTCGGCGACGGTGACGCCGTCTATGGGGAGCTGTCGGTTCGGAACGCCGAGGCGGGACGCGGTCTCGGCCGCGCTCGAACAGTTCCGTTTCGGTGGATTGGCGTCGTACGTGTAGGTGGCCGCCAGCGAGTCCACCTCGTCGAGCGCTCCGCCGAGCGCCCGGCTGTCGGCCCCGCCGGAGAGCCAGAGCCCCACGTCGCCCTCGACGGTTTCGGCCGTGCGTTTGACCGCCTCGCGGTAGCGGTCGACGACTCCCTCCACGTAGTACGCCGCTCCGGTCCGGTCGAAGGAGAACGTCCGGTACGGTTCGACGGAGACGTCCCCGTCGCGGTACTCGAGGACGCTTCCCGACGGGAGCGACCGAACCTCCTCGACGAGCGTCCGGTCCCCCCACACCTGGCCGATGGTCAGGAGGTCCGAGACGCCCCGGTGGTCGACGGAGGGGTCGTCGACGTGGGTGAGAAGCGGGCTGACCGCGGTCCCGAACACGAACGGATCCGACGCGGTGTAGAACAGCTGTCGAGCGCCGAGCTTGTCGACGGCGAGGACGACGTGGTCGGCGGCGGCGTCGACACAGACGAGCGCGAACGGACCGTCGAGCCGCGCGAGCGTCGACGCCGGCTCCGATAGGACCTGCTCGAAGAGGGCGTCCCCCTCCAGTCCGAGCGCCGCGCGGTTGGTGACCGCACCGAAGAGGACGCCCATGCGTCTGTCGTCGCGCCACACGTCGCAGCCGGCGGGGTCCCGGGAACCATGGTGGACGGCGACGAGTCCGAACGGACCGCGTTCACACCGCTCCTCGACGTACCACGGCTCCGTCCAACTGGCGTCGGCGAGCCGACGGAGCGACGCGGTCTCGGTTGCGCCACCGAACACTCCGGTCATATATTTACCCGTACTGAGGAGACTATCGGCATAGTTAACAGCCGGTTATGACCCCGACAGTGGGGGATGGCTCGGGAGACGAGAGCATCCCGACCAGGGGAAATCGATAAAAACGAGTTGGAGCTCAGCGGGTGTGGCGAGACGCCTGACACTCCCGACATGGCCGTTGCTATGGCGGCGTTCAGCCCGGTTCACACAGCGGGAGTATCAACCGACGGGAACCGATAGACCGCGGCGACCCGCCCGGCTAACATCCGTTTGACATGAGTTGAGATGAGCGGATGTGACGGACCGTAGCTACTTGACTTCGACGTTTATCCCAGTCAGCGACCTGGAGTGGCTGATGCTGCCGATTGCGTCGTTTCTCTCCTTCACTGCTCCGATCGAGGAGCTAGAGTCAGTACCTCACAAAGCATCCTCGGCTAGCGGTTTCTGAAGACTGAATTCTGGACCGGAGC
>JBEPYA010000217.1:0-6853 GCA_041641615.1 Salinigranum sp.
GGGCAACGGGTACATCAGGTCGGCGTCGAACCGTCCGAAGTACGCGGGAGTGTACGCGAGCGAGGAGAGGAGGCCGGCGTGGCTCCATTGGTAGGCGCGGTCGAGCGTCCCCATCGCCGACTCGACGGCCGCCCGGTCGTCCTCGGTCGGAGGACCGTCGTGGTCGAGCGAGAGCGAGAGGAACGCGTGGTGTCGCGGGAGTTCGTGATTGCCGGCGTCGTCGGTGTTCAGGAAGTCGTTCCAGCGGTGCTGTCCCTCGGGCAGTTCCTCGGACGGGCTCCCGCGGGGCACGGGCTCTTCGGCTTCGCTCAGACACGCCGAGAGCGCCGTCGCCCCGCCGGTCGCCACCGCGAGTTTCAGTGCGTCCCGGCGGGACAGGTCGCGGTCGAACACGCAGATGGTTGGGAAGGACGAAATAAACCGTTGTCGCCGATTTTCACGCCCGAGGAAGGAGACAAGCGTCTTTACCCGGTGACCCGTAACCACGCCCGATGAACAGACGTTCGTTTCTCGCGAGCGGCACCGCCCTCGGCGTGGCCGCGACGGCCGGCTGTCTGGGAGCCGTGGGATTCGGCGACCCGAACCCGAACGTCGCGCTCGGCGCGCCCGACCGGACCGCCGACGTGTCCAGCGAGGACCTCCCGTACCCCGCGTGGGGCCAGCGCGTCCCCGACGTGACCCTCCCCGCCCCGCTTTCGGAGCAGGACGTCTCCCTGCGCGAGGTCGACCGACCCTTCCTGACGACGTTCGTCTTCACGAACTGTATGACGGCCTGCCCGGTGTTGCTCTCGACGCTCCGGGAAGTGCAGGTCCACTCCGTCCAGGAGGGGTACGCCGACGAGGTGGCCTTCTACCCGATGACGTTCGACCCAGCGCGGGACAATGCCGAGGCGCTCCGTGCCGAACTGCAGCAGTTCAACGTCGATTCCTCAGTGGAGAACTGGCAGTTCCTCCGCCCCGAAACCGAAGCGAGGGCGAAGGAGGTAATCACCGACCAGTTCGGCGTCACCTTCCAGAAACAGGAGGTCGACGAGGGACCGTACATGTTCGTTCACCTCAGCCTGATCCTCCTCGTGAACGCCGACGGCTACGTCGAGCGCGCGTACCGGGGCCAGCAGACGGACGAAGGGCAGATCATCGCGGACCTCCGGAAGGTGCGGAACGCATGAGTCGGATGAACCGCCGCCGCTTCCTCGGTACCGTCGGCGCTGCGGGCGTCGCCGGTCTCGCGGGCTGTGCGGGCTTCTCGACCACGACGTACAGTTCGGAGCCGCCGCTGGTCGAGAACCCGCCCGACGGCGTCTACATGCCCTCCCACATCGAGGGGATGGAGATGGTCGGGATGGGCATGGCCGGCGACGCGCGGGTGGCCGTCACCTATAGCTATCCGCACCGGTTCTGGACCGTCGAACAGAACGGACAGGAGTTCACGACCCAGCGGGTCGACATCGCCGACGACGACACGGTCCACCTGATGGCGAACGTCTGGGACCCCGAGACGGGCGTCGTCCTCCCGAACACGGGGCTGTCGATGGAGATCAGAACCGACGCTGGCCTCGTGAGCCAGGAGGTCGTCTACCCCATGCTCTCCCAGCAGATGGGCTTTCACTACGGCGCGAACTTCCCCCTCGATGGTAACGACGTCTACGACGTCACCGTCAGCGTCGGCGCGCCCAACGTGGAGCGGTTCGGCTCGCTCGCAGAGCGCTTCACCGAACCGGCGACCGCGACCGTCTCCTTCGACTACCGCGAGGGTGCCCGCAACGAGATCGACTACACCGTCTTCGAGGAGTCCCGCCGGGGCCAGCGCGACGCCGTCGCTCCGATGTCGATGGAGATGATGCCCGTCGGGCAGGTCCCAGACTCCGTCCCGGGCACGGCGCTCGGCGAGGCGACCATCGGCGACCTCGTCCTCCGGGGCCACGTGGTCGACGCGGAGCGGTTCGGCGACGACCCGTACCTCGCGGTCACCGCCGCGACGCCGTACAACGACCTCGTCGTCCCGGGCATGGCGCTCTCGGCTCGCGTCCCCGGTGACGGCGACGCGGCGTTCTCGGGGGGACTCGACCCCGCGCTCGACCCCGGCCTCGGCTTCCACTACGGCGCGCCCGTCTCCGTCTCCGGCGACGTCGGAGCCCTCGAACTCACCGTCGAGATTCCGCCGCAGGTCGCCCGCCACGAGGGGTACGAGACGGCCTTCCTCGAAACCGGCACGGTGACGCTCTCGACCTAACGGACGGACGACAACCCTTTCGTCCGTCCGCCGACTTCTCTCCTCCAATGGGTTCCGAACGCCGCGACCGGATCGTCCTCGCCCTCGTGGTCTGGAGCGTCCTCGTCTCGCAGGTGCTCCTCTACCCGGGACTGGCGGATCTCGTGCCCGTCCTCGGGGGGACGGGCCTCGACGCGGCCACCGCCTTCCTCGTCGCCGAGGTGGCGGCGTTCGTCGTCTTCGCCTCCGTCTGGGGCGCGCTCTCGGACGCGACCGGACGCCGGATTCGATGGATCGTCGTCGGGGCACTCGGCGGGGCCGCCTCGTATCTCCTCCTCGCCTCTCTCCCCACGCTCGGTGTCGGCTTCGGCGGCGCGCTCGCCGTCCGCGTCGTCGGCGGCGCGTTCACCATCGGGGCGTTCTCGTTGGCCGTGACGACGCTCGCCGACCTCGGGGGCGGGAACGGCCGGAACATGGGCGCGGCGGGCCTCGCCATCGGCCTCGGTGCCGCGCTCGGGGCCGTCGTCGGCGGGCGGCTTTCCACTGTGGACCCCCTCGCCCCCGTCGTCGCCGCCGCGGGACTGCTCCTCGTCGTCGCCCTCCTCTCGCTGACGGTGACGGAGCGCGCCCCAACGGGACGGGAATTAGGCGTCGGCGCCATCGTCCGCGGCCTCCGCGCCCGGCCGGCGCTCGCCGTCCCCTACGCCTTCGGCTTCGTCGACCGCCTCACCGCCGGCTTCTTCGCGCTCGTCGGCGTCTTCTACTTCCGGACCCGGTTCGGCCTCGACGCCGCCGGCGCGGGCGTGGTGCTCGCGCTCTTCTTCCTCCCCTTCGCCCTCCTGCAGTACCCTCTCGGCGTCGTCTCCGACCGGATCGGGCGCTTCTACCCCGTCGTCGTCGGCTCGGTCGCCTACGGCGTCGCCATCGTCGGTGTCGGCCTCGCGCCGTCGCTCGTCCCGGCCGCAGGGTTGATGGTCGTGGTCGGCGTCTTCGGCGCGCTCGTCGCCCCCGCGACGATGGCGCTGGCGACCGACGTCGTCCCGGACGACGAACGCGGCGTCGCCCTCGGCGGCTTCAACGTCGCCGGGTCGCTTGGATTCCTCACGGGCTTTCTCGTCGGCGGCCTCTCCGCCGAGTCGCTCGGCTTCCTCCCCGCCTTCCTCATCGTCGGCGGCATGGAGGTCGCCATCGCCCTCGTCGCGCTCCGGGCCGTCCGGTCGCTGCAACCGTTCGAGCGCGAGAGGGGGGCGGTAGACGACTGACTCGCTCGTGTGCGGTGTGTCATGGGACGGTGCTGAGACGGGCGACGACCGCTCCGACAGGTTGGTCAGTCACTCCGCCCCGGCCGGAAGAAGAACGTCTCTTTGACGACCTTCTCGTCGGCGTCGGGAGGGAGAGGTATCCCAAACGTGTCGAACCGCGCACCGGCAGCGATGAGCCTCACAGCCGGAACCCCCTCAATATCGCTTGTTTCGAGGAAATCGATCGAAACTCCGAAGTTGATCGCGGACTGGACCACCTTGTCCTTGAGATCGAACGTCAGGATCATGTCCTCTCCCTGTGTATGTGTCCCGTCCAGAATTTCGGTAAAGATCTGTGTGGTTCCTTCATGGACGGTCACCGATTCGAGCTCCGCATCGTCAAGCCGTGCGTGGAGGTACACCTCTTCCACCTCAATGCTCCGGTTGTCACTGATCTCGGTCGGGGTCGGAATCGCGAAGAAGAACGTGTTACTCGTCCCCGATTCCTGCTGCACGAGCGTGTAGGCTCCCCCTCGTTGAATCCTGATGGTGTTCTCTCGAGACCAGATGTTCACGTCGCTACCATGGACCCAGTATTGGTAATCTGCCACACATGTTACTCGCTTTACGTTTATATATACATTACCAATAATTATTAGTGATTAACTCCATCTGTCACGTCCTTTCCCGGGTGCCAGTCGTCTGGACGGCCCCAAGCAACGATCACGAGCGCTGGAACTCGCACTTCGACTCGACCGAATCGGTGGCCAGGGACAGGGCGACGAGAAACCGGTTCGGTCGGGACTCGCGGAACCGATGCAGACCCTCAAGAGTACTTCGACTGACAGATGTTACTCGTGGCCAGCCACCCTCACCGGTTCGTAGGGCTCTTCGAGCCACTCGATGTCGGAGTCCGACAGCGAGATGTCGACCGCCTCGACGGCGTCTTCGAGATGTTCGATGCTCGTCGTGCCGACGATGGGCGCGTCGACCCACTCCTTGTTGAGGAGCCACGACAGGGCGATCTGTGCCATCTTCGCGTCCTTCTCGTCCGCCAACTCCTGCACCCGCTCGTTCACCTCTTTGCCCCCGCCCTCGAAGTAGGGGTGCTCGCGGGCGTAGTCGTCGCTCTCGCCTCGCACCGTGGCGTCGAACTCCTCGTGGGGGCGGGCGAGGTACCCGCGCGCCAGCGGCGACCACGGGATCACGCCGACGTTCTCCTTCGCACAGAGCGGGAGCATCTCGCGTTCCTCCTCGCGGTAGAGGAGGTTGTAGTGGTTCTGCATCGTCGCGAACCGCTCCAGCCCCAGCGAGTCCGAGAGGTGGAGCGCCTCGGCGAACTGGTGGGCCCACATCGACGACGCGCCGACGTACCGCGCCTGTCCCCGCCGGACCACGTCGTCGAGGGCACCGAGCGTGGTCTCCAGCGGCGTGTCGTCGTCGAAGCGGTGGGTCTGGAGGAGGTCGACGGTGTCCATCCCGAGTCGCGAGAGCGACTTGTCGACCTCCTGCTCGATGGCCTTTCGCGAGAGCCCCCCGGAGTTGGGGTTCGACTCGTCCATCTGGAAGTACACCTTGGTGGCGACGACGCTCTCGTCGCGTCTTCCCTCCAGAGCCTTCCCCAGCACGCGTTCGGACTCGCCCTGCGAGTACATGTTGGCGGTGTCGAAGAAGTTGATGCCCAACTCCAGGGCGCGGTCGACGAGTTCGAGCCCCTCCTCCTCGTCGAGCACCCAGTCGCGCCACTCCGAGGTGCCGAAGCTCATGCAGCCGAGGCAGATGCGGGAGACCTCCATGCCGGTGTCACCGAGGGTGGTGTACTCCATGCTCTCTGCTCTCGACGAGGGGACAAAAGTGACCGGGGCGTCGGTGGGTTTTCGGAGTCGGAGCCCGGGCCGACATCGCCCGACCGAGACGGTGCGTGCGCGCGACCGATTCCCGGGTAACGGGACCCACGAGCGCGGTTTATTTGATCACCTCACCTATAGATACGTGACGCGAGCGATGTCTCCGTCAGTGGTTACCATGAAGACAAACGTCCTCGCACTCGTCCTCGCGCTGATCGTCGTCGTCGGGGTCGTCCCCGGCGTCGCGGCGGCGCAGGTGAGTGGGACCGAACGGGTCGGCGGCCTCGTCGAGGTCGCCGACGGAGAGACGGTCACCGGCGACCTCAGCGCCGTCGGTGGAACAGTAGTGATCGCCGGGACCGTGACCGGCGACGTCGAGGTGACGGGCGGGTCGGTCGTCGTCGCGCCGACGGGGGTCGTCGAGGGGAACCTGGCTGCCATCGGCGGATCGGTTCTCGTCGAGGGCACAATCGAGGGTGACGCGGAGGCGTTCGGGGGGTCGGTCCTCGTCCGTGACTCCGCCAGCGTCGGCGGCGCGCTCGAAGCCGCAGCCGGGTCCGTCAGACTCGACGGCCAGGTGGCGGGTGACGCCCGGCTCGCGGGCGAGACGGTGACCGTCGGCCCGACCGCCGCCGTCGGCGGCGACCTCCTGTACGACGCCGAGACGTTCACGGCGTCGCCCGAGGCGAGCGTCGCCGGCGCGGTACGCGCCGAAGAGGGTATCATCGCCGACGAACCCACTGTTACGCCGCCGGCGATCCCGCGCGGTGTCGGCGCAGTTTACGGTCTGCTGGCGAACCTCCTGCTCGGCGCGATGCTGCTCCTCGCAGTCCCGCGGTTCACGAGCGCCGTGACGGCCGTCGGGACCGAGAGGGCGCTCCGGAGTGGCGGCGTCGGCCTGCTCGCCCTCGTCGGCGTGCCCGTCGCGCTCGTCCTCGTCGCGCTGACCGTCGTCGGCATCCCGCTGTCACTCGCCGGCGCCGTCGCGTTCGCGCTCCTCCTCTGGGTCGCGTTCGTCTACGGTACCTTGGTCACCGGGACGTGGCTCCTCTCGCTGGTCGACAGGGAGGGTCGCTGGCTCTCCCTCGGCGTCGGTCTCGTCTCCGTCACACTCGTCGGCTTCGTCCCCTTCGTCGGTGGCATCGTCGAGTTCCTCGTGCTGCTCGTAGGGCTCGGGGCCTTCGTCCTCGCGGTTCGGGGCGTCCGCACCGGCGAGGAGGGCGGCTTCGTCTTCGGCGCCCCCCGCGACGACTCGACGGTGGTGTGAACGCCTCACTCGTGTCGGTCCGACGACCGAAGTCGGGATCGACCATCGACCCAAATTATTATTCATCGTGTTTTCGATGTGTGAGCCATGGCACTGGATTACGACGCCGCATGCGAGTCGTTCGAGTGGGACATCCCCGAGGGGTACACCCTCCCCGGCGTGATCGAATCGCACGCCGACGCCTTCGGCGACCGGGTCGCGGTCCGCTTTCTGAGCGAGGAGGGCACACGGGTCGAGCGGACGTACGCGGACCTCCGCGCGGGCATGAACCGCTTCGCGAACGCCC
>JBEPYA010000218.1:0-6830 GCA_041641615.1 Salinigranum sp.
CCGGCCCTTCGGTTGGCTACGACACACCCTTCGGGCGGTCGAAGCAGGAGGGGGCTATCCCTCTCGGCGGAGCCGCCGCACCACGAACTCCCGGTCGAGTTCGCCGAGGAACTCTCCCAGTCGAGGACCGGAGTCGGCGTCGAAGAAGAGCCGATAGCCAGCGTTGAAGAACTCGCCGGTGTCCACCCCGTAGTCGTCGGGGAGTTCGTACATCTGCCCCTGGATCTCCTCGCCGGAGTGGTCCGCGGCGACGAAATCGGCGAGGTCGTCGAGGGCCGCCTCGACGTCGGAGTCGAAGTCGGTCTCGGGCAGGTCTGCCTGCAGGCGGTAGTTGTACTCGTTGTCCATGCGTTCAGCCCACGCGCGGGCCCGCTCGACCCGTGCGAGGGCGGCCTCGACCGCCCACTCGGGCGTGTCGTCGGTGAGGTGGCCCTCGTTGCGCGCCATCCGTTCTCTGAGTTCCCCGTCGTCCGTCATCCCGAGGACGGCCGCGAAGGTGAACGGGATGCGCACCCGCTCTTCCCGAACGTCGTCCACGACGAACGGGTAGGCCCGCTCGGCGAACTCCCGAATGGTTTCGTCCTCGACTTCGCCGAAGTAGACGCGCTCGAAGCGGTCGAACTCGTCGACGAGCTGGTCCAGCCGCGAGAGGTCGAAGTCCTTCGCCTTCTTCGGGTTTCGGGCGAAGAAGTACCGGAGGACTTCGGGCTCCAGGAGTTCGAGCACCTCGTCGACGGTGACGACGTTCCCCGACGAGGAAGAGAGCGGCTCGCCGTTGAGCGTGAACCACTCGTACGTCATCGGGACCGGCGGCTGGATGTCGAGGACGTTCTCGGCGATGTCCTCTCCCGACGGCCACGACCCCTCGGCGTGGTCCTTGCCGAAGGGCTCGAAGTCGACGCCGAGCACCTGCCACTGCGCCGGCCACTCGAACCGCCACGGGAGCTTCCCCTCCCTGAACGTCGCCGTCCCCTCGTGCCCGCAGCCGTCGATCTGCTGGCCGCCGGCCTCCAGCCCGGAACAGACGTAGTCGACGGTGCGGGCGTCGAGGTCAATGTCTCGAACGTCGGTCGTGAGCCGCCCGCACTCCGAACACTGCGCCATGAACGGGACGTACGCGTCGTCGACGCCGCCCTGGTACGCGCTCAGGACCTCCCGGGCCCGGTCGGCGTGCGAGAGGACGTGGTGGACGGCGTCGTCGAACGCGCCCGTCTCGTACATCTCGGTGTTCGAGAGCATCTCGACGGGGACGCCGATGCGCTCTGCGCTCTCTGCCAGGAGAGTCGTGAAGTGCTCGCCGTAGGAGTCGTGGTCGCAGTCGTCGAACGGGTCGGGGATGTCGGTGTAGGGCACTCCGAGGTTGCGGCCGAGCACGCCGGCGTCGACGTCGCCGAGTCCCACGAGGTTCCAGTCGGCGTCGGCGAGCGTCCTCGGCACTTTTCGGAGGGCGTCGCGGTCATCGGACGTAAATACCTGCCGGACCTCGTGGCCACGCTCACGGAGCACCTCTGCGACGTAGTAGCCACGCATGATCTCGTTGAAGTGCCCGAGGTGAGGGATGCCAGAGGGCGACACCCCGCCCTTGATGACGATGGGGTCGGTCGGGTTGCGGGCCTCGATCTCGTCGGCCACGTCGTCGGCCCAGAAGGCGTGGTGGTCGGATTCGACATCGAGAGCGGGGTCGTCGGTGTCGCTCATCGCTGTGCCCAGTAGCTCGGGTCCTCGTCGGTCCCCTCGGGAACGATGTCGGTCCCCGAGTGCTCGCCGTGGAGCGCCGCGGCCTCGATGCGGTCGGGGTCGGTCCCGTCGAGGACGATGGTCCGCATCTTCGAGCGCTCGATGAGCTTCGCGGCGAGGAGGTCCACCGGGGCGGAAGCGCCCGCGTTCATCTCGATGTCGCCGATGACGTCGACCAGTTCGCTCGCCGAGAGGTTCGCGTACTTCTCCGCCGTGGACTCCTTGTTCGGGTCGGTGCTGTAGACGCCGTCGACGCTCGTCGCGTAGACCAGCAGATCGGCGTTGACGTATTCGGCGAGCGCCGCGGCCACGGCGTCGGTGGTCTGGCCGGGTGAGACCCCACCCATGATCGAGACGTCTCCTCGCCTGATGGAGTCACCGGCGTCCTCGTAGGTGTGCGCCGGCTTCGGGTCGACGCGCGGGCCGAGCGCCGCGATGAGGAGACGTGCGTTGATGCGCGTCACGTCGATGCCGAGCTGGTCGAGCTGAACCTCGTTCGCACCGAGGTCGCGCGCGGCGTTGATGTAATCGCGGGCGACGCCTCCCCCGCCGACGACGATGCCGAGTTCACAGCCCTCCGTCGCGAGGGACTCGATGACGGCTGCGTGCCGCTCGACGCGTTGGGGGTCGAGTTGCGGTGCGAGGACACTCCCACCGATAGAAACCACGACTCTCATTGGCTCGGGATTGCCGAGAGCGGGGCTTAAGAGTTATCAAGTCCGCAGGAGCGGAGCGTTGCGCACCACTCGCGGGGGCCGAAACGACCGACCAGCAACTCCGACCGTCACAGGCGACACCCTAAAGCCGGTCCGTCTCCGCGGGAAGAGTATGCGAGTATTCGGTATCGTCGGCCCCGGTGCGGACGACCTGGCTACGCGACTCGCCCCCCGCCTCGACGGTCCCGTCGCGATGGTCCGGACGGACGGGTCCCTCACGCACGACCCCGAGGGAGCGAGCGCCACGTACCGGCTGGGAACGGACGGCGCGTGGGAGGCACGGGGAACCGGCCGCTCACTGGACGGACTCCTCGATGACGTCGCCCCGCGGTACGCGTACGCCCTCTGTCTCGGCGTCGACGCGGGCGACGTCCCGACGGTCGTCGTGGGGGATGCGGGCGATGTCGAGGGCGACGTCCTCTACGACGCCGACGACGCCGAGACGGCCGACGTCGACGCGGTTCTCGACGCGCTCGACGGGGTCGAGCCGTACGTGACGCTCGGGACGCTCGTCGAACGGGTCAAGTCGTCGCCGCGAGCCGAACGCTCGGGTGCTATCGCCACGTTTACCGGACGCGTCCGCGCGAAGGACGGGGACGACGACCCACGGACGACGGCCCTGGAGTTCGAGAAGTACGAGGGCGTCGCCGACGAGCGGATGGCGACCATCTGCCGCGAACTCGAAGAGCGAGCGGGCGTCCTCGACGTCGAGATGCACCACCGGACGGGGCTCATCCCCGACGGCGAAGACATCGTCTTCGTCGTCGTTCTGGCCGGCCACCGCGAAGAGGCGTTCCGGACCGTCGAAGACGGCATCAACCGCCTCAAGGACGAGGTGCCGCTGTTCAAGAAGGAGGTGACGGTCGAGGACACGTTCTGGCGCCACACGCGATGACCGAAGAGCGCCCGACCGCCGGCGACGAACCTCTATCGGCCCCGTCCAAGCGCGTCCGATGGAGGTGCGTGTGACGGCTCGAACCCCGACAGAGTGAGCAAATGTTGCCGAGATACGTCGGGGCTCAGACGCGATATGCGTCTTTCACGCCGTATTAAATTCGTACAGGGTGCGGTGCGATTGAAAACCCCTACTCCTGGAATAAAACGTCTAAACGTTTCTCGAAGAGTTCTGAATCGTTCGTAAAACGTCGTGAGGGGCTAAAACCATCCGAACTGCCCCGAACGTTCCTCCGTTTATATACTATCCCAGGGCCATCCAAGAATCGAGGTCAAGACAATGAGCGCAACCGTGCCCCCCTCCACCGACGGCAGCTCGAAGGAAGAACGTCTGAAGCAGTACCTGCTCGAGAAGGCACAGGACGGCGAGATGTACTTCAAGAGCAAGTTCATCGCGGACGACGTCGGGCTGTCGCCCAAAGAGATCGGCGCCCTGATGGTCAAGCTCCGCGACTCCGCGTCGGAACTGGAAATCGAGAAGTGGTCGTACACGTCCGCAACCACGTGGCGGATCGAACGCCGCGACGCGCTCACGGCCTGAGACGCGCCGCTCACGAGCCGAGTCGAGACGCGTCACCGGACCGCCCACACGCGTCCCCGCGGTCCCCCCTTCTACGGTTGTTCCTATCGACGGAGAGCGGCGACACTGGCGGATAGGATTTATGCCCACGTCACCCCTACCGCGAGTGATGGATTCGGTCGAGTCGGACGTGCCATGGGAGACCCTCCGGTCGGTCTTTCACCTCCGCGAGACGTATCGAGACGGCGATCGGATCCTCTTCTACGGCGAGGCGCTCGTCCCGCGGAGCAGGCTCGTCGAGGAGGTCTGGCCGGCGTTCCGCGAGGCGGGATACGACGCGCGCCTCGCCTCGACGCGGTCGGGACGGGAAGACGTCGTCGTCGCCGAACCGATCGCGAACGGACCGGAAGGAATCCCGTGGAAGAACCTCGGGCTGTTCGTCGCAACGGTCCTCTCGACGCTGTTCGTCGGGAGCGTCGCATGGTACTACGTCCCGCTCGAACAGCTCCAGCGCGACCCCCTGACCATGCTGCGGGCGTGGCCCTTCACCGCCGCCGTCCTCGGCGTGCTCTCGGCGCACGAACTCGGCCACTACCTGCTCGGGCGGTACCACGGCGTCGACGTCTCCCTCCCCTACCTCATCCCCTTCATCTTCCCGTTCGGGACGCTCGGCGCGATCATCCGGATGCGCGGACAGATGCCCGACCGCCGGACGCTGTTCGACATCGGCGTCGCCGGTCCGCTCGCCGGGCTCGCCGCGACCGTCGTCGTCACGGTCGTCGGCCTCTCGCTCGACCCGTTGACCGTCCCCCCGAGGGTGCTCGAACAGAGCGGCGAAGTCATCGTCTTCAACAATCCCCCGCTCCTCGATCTCATCGCCACCGCCATCGGCCAGCCGACGAGCTACACCGACCCCGCGAAGACCGTCCACCCGGTCATCATCGGCGGGTGGGTCGGGATGTTCTTCACCGTCCTCAACCTCCTACCGGTCGGCCAGTTGGACGGCGGACACATGCTCCGAGCGATGCTCGGCGAACGCCAGGAGACCGTCGCCGCCGTGGTCCCGCTCGCGCTCTTCGCCCTCGCGGGATACCTCTACTACGCGCGCGGCCTCGGCCTCAACGAGTCGGTCGGGCTGTGGGCGTTCTGGGGGCTGTTCGCCACCGTCATCGCCTACAACGGGCCGGCGGACCCCATCGACGAGACGCCGCTCGACCGCCGCCGGCAGGCCATCGGCGTCCTGACGTTCGCCCTCGGCGCGCTCTGTTTCCTCCACGTCCCGATCCAGATCGTCAGCCTCTGACGGTCGGGTGCCCGCCACAGGGTGTGACCCCCGGCCCACACAAAGTATTCAGGATGCCGGGGACCCGAAACGGATATGCGCCGACGAGCGGTCCTCACGCTCTGTGGTGCTGGGCTCGCTGCCCTCGCAGGCTGTTCCTCGGAACAGCGGGGCGGAGACCCGACGGGTGATACGAGCGCTTCACCCACAGCGACTGCGACGCCGACGCCCCTCGAGACGGAACTAACAGTCGAACTCGACGCGCTCCAGCCGGCGCTCGTCGAACTGGACGTCGACTACTACCGACTGGTGACGGAAGACGCCCGCCAGTACCTCGGTCTGGCCGTCGACGTGGTCTCGGGACCGTCACCCGAGCGATCGGACCTCACCTTCCGGTTCGACGGCACCGAGTACGCGCCGAGAACGTGGGAGCGAATCCCGGCACGCCAGTCCAACGAGTCGGGCGGTGAGCAGTACTCCGAGGAGAACGGAGCCGGGTGGGTCGTCTTCGACCTACCGGAGACCGGCGACGCGAGCGACGCCGCGCTCGCCTGGCCGGGCGGGGAATGGCGTCCCGACGACCAGATGAAGAGACGGCTGGCAGCACCGCTGCCCCCGCTGTCTCTGGTGGAGTGGGGAGGGCCGGAGACCGTGCCCCTCGACGGGGCCACGGCGTTCGAGCTGACGGTCAGAAACGAGGGAGACCAGGCCGGGCGGTTCGTCGGGGCGATCAACGGAGAGGGGTGGTATCCGCACCGGCCCGTCGCGCGTATCTCACGACGGATTCCGCCCAGCGAGACCGTCACGTGGGAGGTCACAGGCGAGGAGATAACCCTCCCGGAGGAAGACTGGTCCGAGCAGGTCGGAGACGAGGAGGCGGACCTCCAGTACGAACTGCTCTGGCCCGGCGGCGACGAGTGGACGTCGGTCCGTATCGCCGGCGGGTAGGTTCCGCTGCGTCGGCGAGGGGAAGCGACTCCGCTCTGTCGACGAACGCCGGGACCCGCACCGGCGTGCGTCTCACTCGCTCCCGTGGGTGTACCCGCGGTCGGGGAGCGGGTCGTCGTCGACGGTGACGCCCGACTCGGCGTCGACGGCGCGGCCCACGCGAGTGAGCGACACCTCGCAGTCCGAAAGGGCCGCAGTCGCGTCGTCGACAGCGTGTGCCGGCAGGGTACAGACGAGCTCGAAGTCCTCGCCGAAGTACGCGCCCAGGTCCCACGCCTCCGCGGCGTCCAGGGTCGACGTCAGCTCCCCGGCGAGCGGGACGCGGTCGGCGTCGACCGCGAACCCGCACTCGGAGGCCTCCGCGAGCTGGTGGAGCGAGCGGGCGAGCCCGTCGCTGGAGTCCATCATCGCGGTCGCGTGGGGCGCGAGCCGCTCGCCGGCTCCGACCCTGGGAGCGAACCGGAAGAGGTCGTTGCCGAGGTCAGAATCACCCGCCTCGAACGCGCGGAGTCCCGCGGCGCTCCTCCCGAGGGTGCCGGTCACGCAGACGACGTCGCCCGGCGTCGCCCCCGATCGGAGCACCGGGTCGTGGTCCCCGCGACGACCGATAGCGGTCGTGGCGACGGTGAACTCCTCGTGGTGGTCGAGGTCACCGCCGACGTACGCGGCATCG
>JBEPYA010000219.1:0-6786 GCA_041641615.1 Salinigranum sp.
ATCGACGCCCTCCACGGTGCGGATCAAGTCGTCGAACCCGCCCTTCGGTCGTCGAATGAGGTGGCGGACGAGGTTGTCGACGGGTTCGGTCCGCTGGTCGTCGACGCCGAACAGCCGCGAGAGGTCGCCGTCCTGCGGGTCGAGCGGGACGACGAGCGGTTTCAATCCGGCGCGCGCGTGCGCGACCGCGAGATTCGCTGCGGTCGTGGTCTTCCCCACACCTCCCGCCTCACTGTACGTCGAGTACGCGAGCATGTGTGTTCATCACGCGACCACCGTTATGAACCTTCGTCAGACAACTCATGATTCCGTGTCGGTTGTGTCAGAGGACCAGGCCACGTATGAAGTGCAGTACATGAACACATGATCTCAGCTCATGATAAAATCTGGGCAATGAATGGAACAAACACACGTGATTAATTAATTCATCAGAGTGATGTACACCATGAACACAGTCAATGAACACAGTCAATGAACACACATAATGAACATGCTCTTAGAACACAAACAAAGGAAGAGATCAATGAGTGGCGTCAAGTATCAAACAGAAGCCTCAGAGAGGGAGAGATGGAGAGGACTGACGTAAACGACAGAGTCGCCAGACCACGGGTCGATCGTGCCGGGGGGGACGCTTCGGAGCGTGGAGGACACCGCGTGTACCACCGCTGTAGCAGCCAAACGAGAGAGAGAGAGGGGGACACAGCGAAGACAACATGCAGCGAACCGACAAGCCAGGGACCGAACACGGGAGGGGCTGGTCCGTCGACCGGACCCAGGTAGTCGGAATCGTCGGTTCGGTCGCCTCTCGGACGACCGGAGCCGAACGGAGACAGAGTCTCACTGGTAAAGAGGTCGAGGACCCTCTGGTGAGAGTCCTGACCGCCCCCGGACGTGGTCGACTGTCCGCGAGGGAGCCGAGCGAGAAATCAGTGTGAACAGTTCGCACGGGGCAACGTCGAGTGAGTCGGTCGGCATCGTACGAGAAAACAGACCGCGAGCGTCGTTCGAACCGTGGCCGCCCCCGAAAGCCGGCTCACCGGACGCAGACCACAGTACTCACCGCATTCTCTCCGACGAGGCTCACGGAGAGTCCCTGACGGCTCGATCCCACGGGTCTGTGCGACCGTGGTCTCCGACGCCTCGACCGCGAGATTCAGTATAGCTGCATGCAGTTTACGTGGGATGGTGAGACCGGCCGTTCCACCGGCGGGAGCCACCTGACCCGGTTCGCACAGCCGAAATACGGCCGCCTCTCGAGCAACCCGAAACACGGAGGTCGGGCAGAGACTCGCTGGCTGCGATGCTCACGCGAAACTTCGGAGACGAAAACCGTAACCGACGAGCACGAGGAGAGACACGACGAGACGTCGTCGTCGGTCCGGAGTCCCGCAGGCACGCCGGCGAGTAACACTCCGTCTTTCGAAGCGTACCCGTGTGTCGAGACGGTCGTATCAGGGGACGAACGTCACTCTTCGGCGAGCTTTGCTTTCGTGTACGCCTTCAGGCCGCCACGAGAAACGATCTCTTGGAGGAACACAGGCAACGGCTCCGCCTCGTACTCCTCCTCCCGGGTGTGGTTGACGACGATGCCCGCGTCCAGGTCCATCGACACCTCGTCTCTGTCCTCGATGGAGCCGGCGCCGGGACAGATGAGCACCGGCAGCCCGAGGTTGATTGCGTTCCGGAAGAAGATGCGCGCGAACGACTGAGCGACGACGCCCGCGACGCCCGCACCGAGGAGCGCGAGCGGTGCCTGCTCCCGGGAGGAGCCGCTCCCGAAGTTCGTCCCCGCGACGACGAAGTCGCCGACCCGGACCTCGTCGGCGAAGGCGGGCCGGAGGTCGTTGAACGCGTGTTGAGCGAGTTCCGCGGCGTCCGAGGAGACGATGAAGCGCGACGGCGTGATCTGGTCGGTGTCGACGTCGTCGCCGAATCGCCAGGCTCGTCCCGGGTTCGTCGGGTCGGGGCGCGCGCTCACGACTTCACCCCCCTGGCAGAGGCCGAAGAGACCGCGTGGTCGTCGTACCGCTCCATCGGGTGGTCGCGCGGGTCGGTGATCTCGCCGTACAGCGCGGAGACGCCGACCGTCGCGGGGCTCGCGAGGTAGACCTTCGACTCCATCGACCCTTCCCGCCCCGGGAAGTTCCTGTTCGCCGTCGCGAGGCAGACGTCGCCGTCGCCGAGCACGCCCTGGTGGTAGCCCGCACAGGGGCCGCACCCGGCGGCCTGGACGACGGCGCCGGCGTCGACGAGCGTCTCCGTGACTCCCGTCGTGAGCATCTCCCGGTAGACCGACCCCGACGCGGGAACGACGACCATCCGGACGTTCGGGGCGAGTTCCTCCCCCGCCAGGATGTCGGCGACGAGTTTGATGTCCTCGTACCGCCCGTTCGTACACGTCCCGACGAACAGCTGGTCGATCGGGACGCCCTCGACGGCGGTCACGTCGACGGCGTTCTCGGGGTTCGACGGCTTCGACACCTGCGGGGCGATCTCCGACCCGTCGTAGGTGTGGACCGACTCGTACGTCGCTTCCTCGCCCGTGTGAGCGTACTCGGGAACCTCGAACTCCTCTCCGGTCTGGGCCTCGAGGAACCGTACCGTCAGGTCGTCCGCCTCGACGATGCCCGCCTTGCCGCCCATCTCGATGGCCATGTTCGCGAGGACGAGCCGTTCGTAGATCGGCAGCGCCTCGACGGTCGACCCCGCGTACTCGGCGGCCCGGTACGTACAGCCGTCGAAGCCGACGTCGCCGATGAACTTCAGGACGAGGTCCTTCGCGTACACGCCCGCCGTGAGTTCACCGTCGACCTCGAATTTGAGGGTGTTCGGGACGCGGAACCACAGCTCGCCGGTCGCGAGCGCCGTGCCCAGGTCGGAGGAGCCGACGCCGGTCCCGAAGCCGCCGACGCCGCCGTAGGTCGTCGAGTGCGAGTCCGCGCCGATGACGAGGTCGCCGGGGCCGACGAACCCCTCTTCGAGAAGGACCTGGTGACAGATGCCGTCGCCGACGTCGTACTGGTGTGCGCCGTGTTCCCTCGCGAACTCCCGCAGACGGTTGTGGTTGTTCGCCGCCTGCACGCCGTCGGCGGGCGCGTGGTGGTCGATGGTGAACACGATCCGGTCGGGCGCGAACAGCTCGCCGTCGCCGCCGGTTACCTCCTCGAAGGTGTCGAACGCCAGCGGTCCGGTGATGTCGTGGGCCATCGCGACGTCGACCTGCGCCTCGACGTACTCGCCCGCGCGGACGTCCACGCCCGACTTCGCCGAGAGGAGGTTCTCCGCGAACGTCTTCGTCTCGTCGAACGCGGCGGTCATTCGTGACCACCCCCTTCCCCGCTCCCGCCACCTCTCTCGCCCGCGCCGTCACCGGCAGCCGACACCGTCTCCAGGACGCGCTCGACGGTACCGCCCATGAGGACGTGGCTCGTCGCGCCGAGGTCGAGTCGGTCGGAGACGTCGCGGGCGACCGCCTCGATCCGCTCGACGTCGGCCGAGATGTCGACCCCGACCCCGTCGAGCAACCGGACGAGGTCTTCCGTGGGCGTGTTGCCGACGCCACCCATGCCGCCCGGGAGGACGACGCCGCCGCCGAGCCCACACACCGAAGCGTCGAACCGGTCGACGCCGCACTGCATCGCCACGAGCGTGTTCGCGAGGCTCATCCCGTTCGTGTCGTGGAGGTGTAAGCCCACATCGAGGCCCGGATGGCGCTCGAACACCGTCGAAAACGTCTCGTACACCTCGCGGGGGTTCGCGAGTCCCATCGTCGTCGCCAGCGTCACCTCGTCGACGCCCGCCTCGACGACGCGGTCGACGACGGTCAGGGTGTCCTCCATCGGGATGCGGCCCTCGTACGGGCAGTAGAAGCTCGTCCCGATGCCGGCTTCGACCTCGATGCCGTGGTCGTGTGCGAGGTCGACCGTCGCTTCGACCTCGCCGAGGATCTCTTCGACACTCATCGACTGGTTCTTCCGCGAGTAGCTCTCGGAGACCGTCACCAGCGCGTTCACCTTGTCGACCGCGGCCTCGACCGCCCGTTCGGTCCCGATCCGGTTGGGGACGAGCGCGCGGTAGGTCACGTCGGGGGCGCGGTCGATTCGCTCGGCGACCTCGTCGGCGTCCCGCAGCGTGGGGACGGCTTTCGGGTGCGTGAAGGAGGTGAACTCGATCTCGTCGACGCCGGTGGTCGACAGCGCGTCGACGATCTCCACCTTCTCTTCGGTGGGGACGAACTCCCCCAGCCGCTGAAAGCCGTCGCGGGGGAGCATCTCGACGAGGTGGACCTCGTCCGGGAGGTCGAGCGAGAACGCGGGGGAGCGACTCATATCACGCCCTCCCTGTCGAGGTCGGCGAGCGTCTCGTCGTCGTACCCCAGGAGATCGCGGTAGACGCGTTCGTTGTGCGCACCCAGGTCGGGACCGAGGAAGTCGATGCCACCGGGAGTGTCGCTGAACCGCGGGAACGCGTTCTGGACGCGGACCTCACCCACGTCGGGGTCGTCGACGGTGACGCACGCCTCGCGCGCCCGGTAGTGTTCGTCGCGCAGGATGTCCTCGACGTTGTACACCGGGCCGAGCGTGGCGTCGCACGCCTCGAAGCGGGCCATGACCTCCTCTCTGGTGTGTGAGTCCATCCACTCCTGGATGATGGCGTCGAGTTCGTCGCGGTTTTCGACCCGAGCGGCGTTGTCCGCGAACCGGGGGTCGTCCTTGAGGTCGGGGCGCTCGATGGCCTCCAGCGTCCGCATCGCCAGCGGCTGGGCGCTCGCGGAGATGGCGACCCACCGGTCGTCCTTCGTCCGGTAGACGTTTCGCGGCGCGGAGGAGTTCGACTGGTTGCCCGAGCGCTCCTCGATCTCGCCGAGGAGGTCGTATCGGAGGGGTTGGGGACCGAGGAGGCTGAAGATGGGTTCGATGAGGCTGGTGTCGATCACCTGTCCCGACCCGCCGTTGACGTCGCGGTGGTAGAGCGCGAAGGCGACCGCGAACGTCGAGAAGAGCGCGGCGATGCTGTCGGCCAGCCCCGTCGGCGGCAACAGCGGCGGCCGGTCGGGGAAGCCGTTGAGGTACGCGAAGCCGCTCATCGCCTCGGCGAGGGTCCCGAAGCCCGGTCGCTCGGCGTAGGGGCCGTCCTGACCGAACCCCGAGAGGCGGAGCATCACCAGCCCGGAGTTCACCTCGCGCAGCCGCTCGTAGCCGAGGTTCCACTTCTCGAACGTCCCGGGCCGGAAGTTCTCGACGAGGACGTCCGCCTCGCTCACGAGGTCCTCGAACACCACCTGCCCCCGCTCGCTCCCGAGGTTCAGCGTCACCGACTGCTTGTTCCGGCCGAGGTACTTCCACCAGAGGCCGGCACCGTCCTTCTGGGGGCCGAAGTTTCGGAGGTGGTCGCCGAACTCCGGATGCTCGATCTTGATGACGCTCGCGCCGAAGTCGGCGAGGATCCGACCGACGGTCGGCCCGGAGATCATCGAACCGGCCTCGATGACGGTGACCCCGTCGAGCGGCCGCACAGTGATTGAATCTGACATGGCTGGTGCTGTTGCGTGCTCGCTCACGTCGCGCTTCGAGCGGCGACACGGCGATAGTGGCAGGGGTTCGCACCCACGGGGTATAAAGGTGGTCGACGTCTGTCGGTCGACCGCGCCGGCACCGACCGTGTCAGACCGCGACAGCGCTATCGACGGCGGGGTCGTCGGGGTTGTATGAACCGGCGACGGCTCCTCACGACGCTGGCCGGAGCGGGCGCCGTCGGTGGCGCGGTGGGGTATCTGGCTCGCCCCTGGTCGTCTCGGGAGGCGTCCGGGCCGACTGGGGTCACAGCCACCACCGCCTCCGGAGCGGAGGCCCGGACACCACAGGCGACACCTCCCGTCTCGTCTCAGCCGGTTGAGCAGGTCGCCGGGGAGGACCTCCCGATCCCGCTCGACGAGATGATCACCGGGCTTCCGCAGGACGCCATCCGGTCGATCACCCATCCCGCGTTCGGTCCCGACTGGGAGGGGATACGAATCACCCACTTCCCCGGCACCGACAGGGAGTTCGTGACCGAACCGCGGCTCACCGACCGCGATGCGGTCGTCGGCGTCGTCCGCGGCGGCGAGGCCCGGGCCTACCCGCTGCGGATTCTCGCCGGTCACGAGATCGTCAACGACTTCTTCCACGGACCGCTGCTCGTGACGTACTGCCCGGTCTGTGCGTCGAGCATGGTCGCGGTCCGCGAGGTCGCCGGGCGGGAGACGGTGTTCGGCGTCAGCGGCCTGCTCTGGAAGTTGAACCTGGTGATGTACGACGGGGCGACGCGGAGCCTCTGGTCGCAGGCGGCGGTGACGGCCATCTGGGGCGAGCGGACCGGCGACCGCCTCGAGGTCGTCCCGTCGACGCTCACGAAGTGGGGGCCCTGGCGCGAGGAGTACCCCGAGACGGTCGTCCTCTTGCCGCCGCCGCTGTCGAAGCCGCTGTACTTCGGCCAGCCGGGGATGAACGCGACTGGCCTCTACCTCGAACCGGGGACACGACTCCCGGACGCGCCCGAGGCGCGAGACTTCAACCGCGGAGCGTTCACCCACGTCCTCGGGGTCACCCGAGGGGGCGAGTCGAACGCCTACCCGCTCCCGGTCGTCTTCGAGGAACGGGTCGTCAACGATGCCGTCGGTGGGGTTCCCGTCGTCGTCACCGTCGCCCCGGGAAACTCGCTGGTGGCGTACGAGCGGCGGGTCGGCGGGCGGACGCTCTCGTTTACCGTCGACGACGAGCGGCACCTCCGCGCCGGCGGGTCGCGCTG
>JBEPYA010000220.1:0-6772 GCA_041641615.1 Salinigranum sp.
GACTCCGGCCCTCGACTGGGAGAGTTCCTCGGCGAACTCGACCGGGAGTTCGTGGTGCGGCGGCTCCGCCGAGAGGGATAGCCCCCTCCTGCTTCGACCGCCCGAAGGGTGTGTCGTAGCCAACCGAAGGGCCGGCGACCCTCGACCGAGTACGACACTCGACTCGGAGACGACCGACTCGGCGACGCTCCTCAGTTCCCCTCGATGGCATCGACGACGACCGTCCCGACGACGACGAGTCGCGGGTCGACGGTGTCGTCGTAGAGGTCGATGGTGTACTTGTCGCGGAGCGAGAACTGCTCACCCACGTCGCCCACTTTCTCACCGGACGGGGTGACGATGTCGTACGAGAAGGGGATGATGGTCGTCACCAGTCGCCTGAGCGCGGCCATCAGGTGGTTGTCCTCGCGGAGGACGGCGACGGGCGTCCCGTCGGCGTCCAGCAGGGTGTACTCGTGTTTGAACATCGAGGCGACCTCCCGCTTGACGCTCCCGACTCTGGTACCCGACCGGGAGTCGACGATGTCGTACGCGGCGGCGATGTCGAGGACGCTGTCCGCCTTCACCCGAAATGCCTCCTCACCGTCGGGCGTGGTGAAGCGGAAGTCCTCTTTCAGCTTGAGTTTCTTCTTCTTCGCGGTGAGGATCGGGTCCGGAGAGTCGTCCTCGTAGACGTTGTACCGCGTCCTGATGCCGAACTTCTGACGGACCTCGTAGCGGGTGGCGTCGAACATGCTAGACAGGAACAGTGGGCGTCGGCACGGTATATCAACCCCGGGCTTCGTCGGTGAGGGACACGCTCAAGAGGGTCGCCGTCCATCACCCAGGAGATGGGCATTCTCGATATCGCACGCGGACGCGAGACGGACGGCGACCGAGCACCCGACAGTGACGTCGAGGCGGCCGACCCCGAGGAGGAACACACACGCGGCGGGAGCCGACGGTGGCTCGTCCTCGTCGGCCTCGTCGCCGTCGTGGGCGTCGCGTACCTCGTCTCGCGGAAGCGCGCCACCCGCGAAGCCGAGTTCACCGAGATCGAACTCGAACCAACGGAGTCGGAATCGGAGTCCGCCTCGACGGAGTGACGCGAGACACCGGCGAGTCCCGCGTCCGTCTGACGGCGTGAGTCCGTCTCACAGAGTGAGTCCGTCTCACAGTCGGCATACGAGACTGAATACAGACCCGACCCAGCGGACGACGAGAGAGGCGCGTGTCGCTCCCTTCTGTCGGCGCTCACGGAGACGTGAGCGTGTGGTACGCCGTCGGGCGCTGGGTGGCAGCGATGTGGTCTCGCCGGGAGAACGCGCAGGGGGACCTCGAACTTCGGGGCGAACGTCGACCGGAGGTCGTTAGCAGATCGCCATCGAGTCGCAGTCGGGACAGCGGTCGATTTCCTCGCGCCGACTGGCGAGGTCGTCTCGACCGCAGTCGAGGCAGATCCGGACGGTTGTGGTGACGACCATCGTCTCGTCTTGCGCGCGTCAGACACAAATACATATCGGAAAAGCTACCGGATTGGGGTGGGTTCGTATCGGTAACGGGTGGCTACGGAGCACACACGAGTCGTACCGAGCAGGGGAGTCGACGGGAACGCGCCGGCTCGTCGCCCCCTCTCGTCACCCGATCACTCCGCGTCGTTTCGTGATCACCCGTTCCCGCCGCGTGGAGCGTGAGCACTGCGTACACGCAATCCGAACGTCTTTGGGCGTCGCTCCCCTCCCCACGTCTGATGAACACGCTGGTCTGGGTTCTCGTCGGCGTCTTCGCGTACTCGTTCGTCGCGTTCTTCCTGAAGTCGCGGGGAATCTTGCCCTCCTCCGTCCGCGTCCAGGGACCGCTCACTACTCTCCACACGAAGCGCGGGCGTGACTTCCTCAACTGGCTCGCGAGACCGAAGCGGTTCTGGCGGGCGTGGAGCAACGTCGGCGTCGGTATCACGCTCGTCGTGATGGTCGGCACGTTCGCCCTTCTCCTCTTTCAGGGGCTCAGCATCCTCCAGAACCCGCCCGCGCCGACACAGGTGAATCAGCCACGGAACTTCCTCGTCATCCCGGGCGTGAACGACTTCCTCCCGCTCTCGGTCGCCCCCGAGATCGTCTTCGGTCTGCTCGTGGGACTCGTCGTCCACGAGGGGGGCCACGGCCTCCTCTGTCGCGTCGAGGGCATCGACATCGAGTCGATGGGGCTGGTCTTCCTCACGATCATCCCCGTCGGGGCGTTCGTCGAACCCGACGAGGAGAGCCAGCGCACGGCTGACCGCGGCGGCCGGACGCGGATGTTCGCCGCCGGCGTGACCAACAACTTCGCCGTCACCGTCGTCGCCTTCGCCCTCCTGTTCGGCCCCGTCATCGGTGCCATCGGCGTCGCCCCCGGGATGGCCGTCCAGGGGACGTTCGACGGCTCGCCCGCCTCCGCCGCGGGTATCGGGAGCGGCGACCGCGTCCTGAGCGTGGCGGGGGAGAACGTCTCCTCCGAGGCCGAACTCGACGCGGTCCTGTCGGGGACGGACGCCCGGACCGTCGAGGCGAGGGTCGACCGCGGCGACGGGCCGACGACCGTCTCCGTCGACCGACGACTGGTCGTCGTCGGCTCGGTCGGCGGGAACCCGGCGAACCTGACCGTCTCGAACGACGACGAACCCATCACTGTCTCCGCGGTCAACGGAACGCAGGTGTTCACGCGAGCGGGCTTCCAGGCGGCCGCCGAGGACTCGACGATGGCCCGCCTCTCGACCAGTCGCGGTGCCGTCACCATCCCCATCGGCGCGTACATCACCCAGGTCGCCCCCGACGGCCCGCTCGCCGAGGCCGGCGCGCCGACGAACGACACCCTCATCGTCACCGGGTTCGGCGGCGAGCGCGTCACCTCATCGACGGACCTCAACGCGCTGCTCGACCGGACCGACCCGGGACAGGAAGTCGAAGTCCGAGCGAGAGTCGACGGCGACGACGAGGTGTACACGGTCACGCTCGGCGAGAATCCCCGCGACGGCAACGGCTTCCTCGGGGTGAACATCTTCCCCGGGACCAGTGGATTAGTACTCACCGACTTCGGTGCGCGGTCGTACCCCGCGGGAACGTATCTCTCGCTCCTCGGCGGCGAGGGTGGCGCCTCCCCGGTGAACGTCGTCGACTCTCCTCTCGGTCTCGTCTACGTCGCGCTCATTCTCCCGCTCGCCTCCGTCATCCTCGGCATCCCTAACTTCCCCGGCTTCACTCCCACGGTGACGAACTTCTACACCGTCCAGGGACCGCTGTCGGCTCTCGGCGACGGCGTGTTCGTCCTCGCGAACCTCCTCTTCTGGACGGCGTGGATCAACCTCCAACTGGGGCTCTTCAACTGCATCCCCGGCTATCCGCTCGACGGGGGGCGCATCCTCCGCACCGGTACTGAGGCTGTGGTCTCCCGACTTCCCGTCGAGAGCCCCCACGCGCTCGTCCGGACTGTGACGACGAGCGTCGGCCTCGTCATGCTCGCCTCGCTCGTCCTGCTCATCTTCGGTCCGACGCTTCTGAACTGAGGCGGATCGAGGACGAGCGTCGAACCGTTCTCTCGACCGGCGAACGTCGTGCCGCGTGAGGGAGCCGCTCTTTCGGCGGCCATTATATAAAAATTCAGTCACAATTGGTCTAGTTATCGAACATAAACAGGAACGTCGTCGATCGAGACACCGTCCGTTTCGTCTCGAACGAATCCCTCAGACTCACTAAAAACCCTGTAAAGTCCAGAATATCTCCTCTCGATTGTTCTCACAGGCTCCCGCTCTGACGAAGCGCCTCTCTTCACTCGTCCCGGTAATCCTTCGACGAAACCGGGTCAGACGACGTTATCGACGTCATTCGACTCGTAGCGAGTCCTATAGGTGTTCACGACCGAAAAAATATAAGATGAAACACATACAAATTAGAGGTATAAACTAAAACGGATAGTTTCGGAGAGCGACGTCCGAACACGTCCTCCCGGTCGAGCGGTTCGACGCTCCGCGGACGGGGTAACGTTGCTCACGTTTAAGGTTCGACCGGACGAGGTGTGTGACGATGGACCTCATCGAGGCCGCCCTCAGCGACGAGCACCGTGAGATTCGAGACCGCGCGGACGAGTTCGCGACCGACGTCGTCCGCCCGCGAGCCGAAGCGATCGAAGCGACCGACGAATTCCCTCGCGACGTGATGGAAGCGGCGGGGGAGATGGGCCTGCTCGGGCTCCTCCTCCCCCCCGAATACGGCGACCTCTCCTCCGACTTCCTCGGTTACTGTCTCGCCGTCGAGCGGATCGCCCGGGAGAGCGGCGCGGTCGCCGAGTCGATCCAGGGTCACACTTTCGCCGCTCTGCCCATCGCGCGGTTCGGTACGGATGCTCAGCACGAGCAGTATCTCGCCCGGATGGCGAGCGGCGAGGCCGTCGGCGCGATGTTGCTCACGGAACCGGACGCGGGGAGTTCGCCGTCACAGCTGTCCACAGTGGCCGAAGCGACCGACGACGGCTACCGGCTCTCGGGGGAGAAAGCGTTCGGGACGAACGCCGGGGTCGCGGACGTTCATCTGGTCGTCGCCCGCCGACGCCCCCAGCCGGAGGACTCCCACGGCGTCAGCGTCTTCCTCGTGCCGAGCGTCGACGAGGCGGCCGGTTTCGACTTCGAGCGGATCGAGTACATGGGTATGCGCGGCCACGTCACCGGCGACTCGACCCTCGACGACGTCTCGGTTCCGGCCGACGCGCTGCTCGGCGAGGTCGGCCAGGGCTTTCGCATCGCGATGGGCACTATCGATATGGCCCGGACGGGCCTCGGTGCCATCGGAACCGGCCTCGCCCGCGGCGCGTTCGACCTGGCGGTCGACTACGCCTCCGCTCGCGAGCAGGGTGGGAGCGCCATCGGCGAGTACCAGGCCGTGCAGGTTATCCTCGCCGACATGTACTCCCAGCTGGAGAGCGCGCGACACCTGGTCTACTCGTCGGCGAACCGCATCGCCGAAGGAACGGCGGAGACCCGCGCTTCGAGCGCCGCGAAACTCGCCGGGAGCGAGGCCGGGGAGTTCGTCACGCGCAACGCTATCCAGATATACGGCGGAAAGGGCTACCGGACGGACGAACCGCTCGAACGCTACTTCCGCGACGCGAAGATCCTGAGTCTCATCGGGGGGACCTCCGAGATTCAGCGGACGACCATCGCCCGCGAGACGCTCGACCTCTGACACGCCCCTGGACTGACTGGTCGACGCTGCGAGAAAGAACGGATCGAGAGCGAACAGCGCGCGGTTGCGACGGCTCAGTCGTCGATCGCGTCCTCGCCGAGTTCGGCCTTCACGAAGTCGGGTTCGCGCTTCTCCAAGAAGGCGGCAATCCCCTCGTCGGCACCGGGCGTATCGAACAGCTGGTTCTGGAGTTCCCGCTCGTGGGTGAGCGCGTCGTACAGCGACATCTCCATCCCCTCGTTGACGGCGAGCTTGATGTGGCCGACGGCCTTGTTCGGGAGGCTCGACACCTCCTTCGCGAAGGCGACCGCCTCTTCCTCGGCGGTGCCGGGCTCGACGAGCTCGTCGACGATGCCCACGTCGGCGGCCTCGCTCGGGGTGAGCCGCTCGTCCTTGAGCATCATCTTCAGCGCCTTCGCGCGGCCCACGTACCGGGGGAGGAGTTGTGTCCCCGCTTCGCCGGGGATGAGCCCCAGCTTTACCTCGGGGACGCCGAGGTTGTAGCTGTCGTCGTCGCCGGCGTACCGGAGGTCGGTCGCGAGCGCGAATTCCAGGCCGCCTCCCATACAGTGACCGTCGATGGCGGCGACGAAAACCGTGTCCGTCGACCGCATCTTGAGGATGGCCTCCTTGCTCGTCTGGCTCGCGTAGCCGATGTGCTCGGCGCTCTCGTCCTGCAACGCCTGGATGTCGTAGCCCGACGAGAAGAACTTATCACTCGTCGAGGAGAGCACGGCGGCGCGGATGGTCTCGTCGAACCGGATGGTCTCGACCATCGTCTGGAACTGCAGCACCATGTCCACGTCGTGGGCGTTCGCCGGCGGTTTGTCGAGGCGGACGATGCCCACGTGGCCGTCGCGTTCGGTCTCGAAGTTCTCCAAGTCGAGGTCGTCGAAGGTGTCCATTGCACTCGGCCCGACGTGAGGGATATATAAATAATTACCGACCGTGAACGGGGCCATCGAGGCCTGTACCTGCCGGTATCGGGAGTTTCGGCGGATGTGGGGAGAGTGCGCTCAGCGTCCCGTGTCAGGGACGTTCCCGTCGTACTTGATCCGCTCGAACACGGTCCGGCAGCCCCGACAGTAGTACTGGCTCTTCGAGATCTCGGAGCCGAACGCCGAGTGGAGTTCGGTCTCGGTCGAGCCGCAGTACGGACACTCGGGGGTGAGGTCTTCGGTCTTGGGTGGCATCGGTGTCATGTCGTCAGTCCATGGCGAACTCGGCGTTGCGGACGCCGCTGAGGGAGGTCACGTCCTCCTCGTTCACCGTCCCCTCGCCGACGCGGCGACGACGCTCGTCCCACGATTCGACCGTCGGGGCGTCCCAGTCCACGTCGAGGTCGCCGAGGGAGACGGCGGTCCCGGCGAGCAGTTCGTCGTACTTCGTCCGGAACGACGACCGGAGGACCGACGCGGGTCGGTCGGTGAACCCGGCCGCGACGAGCGGGTCGGTCTCCTCGTCGAACTCGGCGGGGCCGACGAAGGCGAGGACGCCCGGTAACGCCGCCGCCATCGCTGCCTCCACCTCGTCCGGGCGCTCGTCGGCCAGCGTCTCTAGCCGACCGTCGAGGACCTCGA
>JBEPYA010000221.1:0-6720 GCA_041641615.1 Salinigranum sp.
ACGAGAACTGCCTTGATCGGGAAGTTCGAGAACCGGTGGATGACGAACGCCTCGACGACCATCGCGAGGTGGCTCCAGAAGAGGAAGTTGTACATCGCCGGGTGGAGGTACGAGAAGTCCTCGCTGAACACGAGGAGGACGTACGGCGTCCACGCGCCGAGCTTGAGACAGCCGAAGAAGGCCAAAGCGTTGAGGTACTCGTTGGTCCGCCCGAGATACCACGACCCGAACGCCAGCGCGATGAAGAGCGTCGCCACGGGCGAGTCGGGGACGAACGGCCACATCACGGTCGGTTCGATGGAGAACTGGTAGCGGTAGTACCAGAAGCCGAACACCGTCCCGACCAGGTTGGTGACGACGACGAGGGGGACGAGGTTGAGCCCGAGGTTCTCCACGCTCCGGGGGAGGGGAGCGAGCCATCGGGGGAGGTCCGCCGGGGCGGGGAGGCCATCGTCGTCGAACAGGTCGGCGAGGCGACGTCGAGCCGTGGCCATACCTGCGGAAGGGAGGGGGGTGACAAAGCGGTGGCGGTCCCGTCGTTTTTCGTGTTCGCCGTCTCTACACGGTGGGGAACGCGCCGTCCACCGTCGACCCCGGGTACACGTCTCCCCGCCGTCGGGCGTCTCACCCCCTCGACGACCCCGAAAGCACGCCTTAAGTGCGTTCAGTCCAAGCATCCGATATGGCTGAAGAGACCGATCTGAAGGAGCTTCGACGCGGGACCGACCTGGTCAAGCGCGGGTTCGCCCAGATGCAGAAGGGGGGCGTCATCATGGACGTGGTGAACGCCGAGCAGGCCCGCATCGCCGAGGAGGCCGGTGCCGTCGCGGTCATGGCGCTGGAGGCCGTCCCCGCCGACATCCGCAAGCGCGGCGGCGTCTCACGCATGCCGGACCCCGAGAAGGTGTCGGAGATCATCGACGCCGTCTCGATTCCGGTCATGGGCAAGGCCCGCATCGGTCACTACACCGAGGCGCAGATCCTCGAAGCGCTGGGGGTCGACATGGTCGACGAGAGCGAGGTCCTGACGCCGGCGGACAACGAGTACCACATCGACAAGCGCGACTTCACCGCGCCGTTCGTCTGCGGCGCGCGCGACCTCCCCGAGGCACTGCGCCGTATCGACGAGGGCGCGGCGATGATCCGCACCAAGGGCGAGGCCGGCACCGGCGACGTGAACCAGGCGGTCACTCACCAGCGGACGATCAAACACCAGATCCGCTCGCTCATCGGGATGCAGTACGACGAGCGCGAGAAGTGGGCCCGCGAGCACGAGGCGCCCGCGGACCTCGTGCACGAGACGTCCGAGATGGAGCGACTCCCGGTCGTGAACTTCGCCGCCGGCGGCATCGCGACGCCCGCCGACGCCGCGCTCATGATGTACCACGAGTGCGACGGCATCTTCGTCGGTTCGGGCATCTTCGGCGCGGAGAACCCCGAGGCGATGGGCCGAGCGGTCGTCGAGGCCGTCAACAACTGGGACGACCCCGAGGCGCTCGCGGAAATCTCCGCGAACATCGGCAAGGGGATGAAGGGCGAGTCGAACGTCGACCTGCCCGACGAGGAGAAGCTACAGGGTCGCGGCGTCTAGTCACGTCCCGTCTTGTTCGAAGACGACGCCGACTGCGACGTGTCCGTTCGGGTCCGCGAGGTCGTCGCCTCCACGACCCCCGACGAGGGCACCGCTCGCGCCGAGCGACTGCTCGGACGCACACGCTCCGACGCCGGCGCGGACCCGGTGGCCCGGTACCTCGCGTGTGCCGAGGCGATCACGACCGCGCCGAACCGTGACCCGGCCTGGCTCCCGTGGCTCGTCGGCGACGCGCTCGCCCGCACCGTTCGAACCGTCGACTCCCCCTTCGGTGACCGCGACGCACAGGTCGCCGTCGTCGCCCGGGTCGCGGCGCTCGCGGTTCACCACCGTCGACGCGAACTGGACGCGCTCGACGTGGCCGGCGACGACCAGTTCGAGCGCATCGTTACCGGCGTTCGGACGGTCGAGCACGACGACAGAGCGTTCTTCGAGCGGGTCGTCCGCGAGACGGCCACGCTGCTCGACGAGGTGGATGTCGGCGGCTCGGCCGTCCTCGACTGGCAGGACGCGTTCGACGACGTGTGATGCCCCGCCTTCTCTTCTCTCCTCTTCTCTCCCCCGTGACGTCGAGGCCGTCGAGTCGACGATAGGCGGTCGGTCCCGCTCCGCGCGGTGACAAGACACATAATCCGGGCCGGCGAATCCCGGCTATGGGATTCTCGTTCGCGGACTACTGGGACGAACTCGAACCGGCCGCGCTCATCATCGTCGGTTTCGTTCTCTTCGTCATCCCCGAACCGGCGACCTCCACTCTCGGAATCGGCCTCATGCTCCTCGGCATCGCCTGGTGGTTCTACGAGTGGGACCGGCCGTAGGCAGGAAAAAAACACGTCGGAGAGCCACGACGGCGCAGTTCGCGAGCTATGCGCCTGTGGCGGAGACGACCGGGGTCGGTTCGTCACCGCCGTTGAGGATGCGGTCGACGATCTCACCGAAGTCCGGCTTCTCCTCGTCCGCAGGTTCGTCCGACGGGTAGTGCGGTGCGATCGGCATGCTTGACCACTCCGCACTCTCGGGGTTGTGGTTTGTCGGCAATAATGGTTGGGACTCAGTAGCGCATCTATTTGTTTATGACCTCTTGACGGTTCGCTGGGAGCGGAGCCGCCGAGCACGGAGGAACGCGCGACACACGGACGCGGTGACACGCAGCTTCACCTACCGGAGCCGTCCTGCCGCTTCGAGACTTCGTTCGGTTCCCTCACGCAGACTTCCCTCCCCGGCCGCTCGCGCACGGAGGCGCTCACTCACTGGGCTCGTTCGCTCCCGCGCGCCGACTGCGATAACGCGGTGCGGTGGCGCGTGAGAGCGAGCAACGCGAGCGAACGCGTGAGGGACGACCGAGCGAACGAGTGAAACGAGTGAGCGAAGGAGTCGGCTGGGGAGGGTGTGGTTGCGGTCTCACTGCGCCCGTGCACTGCGCGGTCTCAGTCTGTCGATCCTCTCTCGAAGCTGTCTGTCGATCCTCTCTCGAAGCTGTCTGTCGATCCTCTCTCGAAGCTGTCTGTCGATCCTCTCTCGAAGCTGTCCTCGAACGCCTCCGACCTTGCTTCGTACTCTCCCCCGCCTACATCGTTACTCCAGCACCTCGGCACCGCGGCCGATGCGCGTCTGGTACGCGCGGGCGTCGATTCCGACGTCGGAGAATGCGTCGACCATCGCCCCCGCGACCGCTCGGCGGTCCCCGTCGTGGCAGGCGGCGATGACGGACGGGCCGGCACCCGAGACGGTGACGCCGGTCGCGCCGGCGTCGAACGCGGCGGTGCGGACCTGCGTGTACCCCGAGATGAGGCCCGCCCGGGCGGGGGTGACGATCTCGTCTGTCATCCCCTCACCGACGAGGTCGGGGTCCGACCGACACATCCCGACGGTGAGCGTGGCGGCGTGACCCACGGTGTCGACGAGGTCGGTCATGTCGGCCGTCGAGGGGACGACCCGCCGCGCGTCACGCGTGGAGACGGCGATCTCCGGCAGGCAGGCCACCAGCGGAATGTCGGCGTCGACGGACGTGATGCTTCCCCCGGAGGCGATGGTGAAGCCCCCGAGGAGGGAGGGGGCGACGTTGTCGGCGTGCGGTTCGCCCGACACCACCGCTTCGCCCTTTGCTGCGACGGGTACCAGTTCCTCTTTCGACAGCCCCCTGTCGTACAGTTCGTTCAGGGCGAGGGCGGCCGCCGCCGCCGAGGCCGCCGACGAGCCTAGCCCCGACGAGGGGCGGACGCCCTTGTTGATGTGGATGTGCGCCGGGGCGTCGAGCGCCTCGGCGACGGCACCGACGGTGTTGCCGTCGGGGTCGGTCGGAATGTACGTCGCGCCGACGCCGGTCACCTCGATGGTCGTCTCGTCGGCCTTCTCGACGCGGACGACGTCGGCGGGGCGGTCGAGGGCGACGCCGAACACGTCGAAGCCACTCCCGAGGTTCGCGCTCGTCGCGGGTGCCCTGACCGACAGCATGCCCCGATTTTTACGAACGGCGAGTAAAAAGGTAGCGAAGAGGATTCGCCCGAGAGACGCGTGGACGGCCGATTCGCGCCGTCTCACGGCTCTTGTCGAACGGAACGCTCTCGGTTCGAACCGCGGTCGAGCCGTGGCGACTGCGTCCCGGTCATCGCTATCTCGGAGCGGTGACCGCCAGAGCGTCTCACGATGGGCCTCGGGAACCACAAAGTCCTAACACCTCTACCTCCAAGCCCGGGCAATGAAACACGTCGTTGGCGGGGGCATCGCCGGCCTCGCCGCCGCCTATCGTCTGCAACGCCTGGGACACGACGTCCACGTCTTCGAGGCCTCTGATGATCTGGGGGGCCTCGCCGCGACGTACGAGACCGCTGGCGACAGGATCGAGCAGTTCTACCACCACCTCTCCAAGTCCGAGGAGACCATCGTCGACCTCGCGGAGGAGCTCGGCGTCGACGACCGCCTCGAGTGGCTCGTCGGGAAGAACGCCTACTACGTCGACGGCGTCGTCCACCCGCTCGACACCCCCTGGGAGATCCTCGCGTACCCCCACCTGTCGCTGTACGACAAGTTCCGCCTGGGGATGCTCACGCTCGGGGTCGATTTCCGTGAGTTTCCCCCCGCCTTCGACTCGTACGAGTCGCTCGAAGCGTACGAGGACGTCCCCATCCGCGAGTTCATCGTCGACCACACCACCGAGGGCGTCTACGAGAACTTCTTCGAGCCGCTGCTCGACGCGAAGTTCGGCTCGCGGAAGGACGACGTGAGCGCGGCCTGGTTGCTGGGGAGGATCAAGTTCCGCGGCGAGCGCGACCTCCTCCGCGGCGAGGTGCTGGGGTACTTCGACGGCGGGTTCGCGCCGTTCATCGACGCCCTCGTCGACGCGGTCGGCCGGGGGAACATCACCCTGGGCGCGCGCGTGACCGACCTCGGCACCGAGAGAGGAGCCGTCTCGACACTGACCGTCGAGCGCGACGGGGGGCGCGAAACCCACGATACCGACGGCGTCGTCGTCGCGGCCATGCCGAACGTCCTCGAAGCGCTCTGTGGCTACGAGTGCGACATCGACTTCCAGGGCGCCGTGTGTGCGGTCGTCACGATGGATGCTCCCCTGACGGACACCTACTGGTTGAACATCGCTCACGACGCGCCGTTCGGCGCGCTCATCGAACACACCAACTTCGTGTCTCCCGACCGGTACGGCGGCCAGCACCTCCTCTACGTCGCGAGTTACATTCAGTCGTACGACGAACCCCTGTGGCAGGCCTCCGACGAGAAGATCGAAGACCGGTGGCTCTCCCACCTCGAGGAGATGTTCCCGGACTTCTCCCGCGACACGGTGACCCGGTTCCGCCTCGCGCGCAACCCCCGTGCCGCCCCCGTCTACGAGCGTGGCTACCTCGAACAGGTCGTCCCGTACGACCTGCGCGAGGTGGCCGAGGGGCTCTACTACGCGGGGATGGCCTCCCGCGCGCAGTACCCCGAGCGCTCGCTCAACGGCGGCATCGTCGCCGGCTTCGAGTGCGCCGACCGCATCGACGCGAAGGCGTCCGCGGGCCCGTCCGGAGACGTGGCGGACGGGACCACCGGCGGGGACGTCGACCGGGTCGTGACCGGCGGGGGACCGTAGCTCGCCGGGACGTCGGGCGGTCGCCTCGCGGTGACGGTCACGCGCCGTTGACAGTCCGGTTGTGGTGTCCCAGGATACACAAGCGTCGGACTGCTAGCCGGGGTCTGCATGAGCGAACCTGAACACGACCACGAGCACGACCGGACAGAGACGAACGGCCAGGACGACACCGACCTCCAGATCGACCGGGAGACCGGAACGGCGACCATCGTCTACGACCACCCCGAGGAGGGGACGATCGAGCAGACCGTCGCGAACGAACAGATCGTCTACGTCCAGGATCACTGGGCGTTCACCTCGGGGACAGACGAGAACGGCAACGATCTGGTGCGACGAGTGCCGCACACGCGCGTCCACTACGTCGAGCGAAGCGTCCAGGAGTTCGAAGAGGAGATCAAGACCATCCGTCGTCGCGTGGAGTCGATCGCCGACGAGGTCCGCCAGAAGCTCCCGGTCAACCTCGGACAGGGCGGCGAGGGCCGCGGACGGACGAGGGGCAGCGGCTCTGACGAGGTCCATCGGACGTCCCCGCAACCGATCTCCGTCGAGGACGCGCCGGATCAGGACGACGCGGACACGTCCGAGGACGCGAGCACCGACCGATAACGGTCGGGCGTCTCGTCCACCCGGTCGGAACCGCGAGCGGAGTGTGGGCGTCACGACCGAGTGGGTCGAGGACGCCGACGGACGCGTTTCGGATCCGAACCGAGACCGGACCGGTCTCATCTCGTCTCGAAACGGTTCTGCTTCGACCACCGAGGAGCCGGTTCAGTCGGCTTTCGCGTCGTCGGCGTCGTCGGCGTCTACGTCCTGCAGTCCCGGTGCAGCGGTGACGTCGACCTCGTCGTCGTCGGGGGTGATGGCGTCGCCGACGTGGAGGTTGCCCTCCTCGTCCTCGACGTAGACGTCGTCGGCGAAGCCGCCCTCCGCGTGGGGATGTTCGGGGGCGTCGAGCTTCTCGGGGGTCGAGGGTGCGCTCGGGATGGTCCGCGTCCGGAAGTCCCCGAGCGGGTCGTCGATGGTGATCGAGTACTCCTCGAAG
>JBEPYA010000222.1:0-6673 GCA_041641615.1 Salinigranum sp.
ACGAGCTGTTCGAGTCGACCAACGAGATGATCTGGGCGGTCCTCAAAGGCCACGTCGCCGTCGCCGTCGTCCAGGGGGCCGTCGCGGGGATCGCCCTCTTCGTCACCGGCGTCCCCAACCCGTTCAGCCTCACCGTCGCGATGATGTTCCTGGCGATCATCCCCGTGATCGGCGTCTCGCCGATCCTTGGCGGGGCGGTGCTCTATCTCGTCTTACACGGACAGGTGCTGTCGGCCGCGTTCGTCGTCGTCTGGGGTTTCACGGCGGTAGCCGTCACGGACGACTACCTCCGCGCGTGGCTCATCGGCGGGGAGACCAGCATCCACGAGGCAATCGTCTTCATCGGCGTAGCGGGCGGGACGTACCTGCTGGGGGTGATGGGGCTGTTCGTCGGCCCCATCCTCGTCGGCCTCTTCAAGGTGGCTGTCGAGGTGTTCGAGAGCCACTATGATGTGGGTCGCGATCCCGCGCCCTGATCGGATTCTCGGAAATCGCGAGTCGACGGCGAGTGGGACCTTCCGGTCGGACAAAGAGTTGCGCTACTCGCTTTCGCCGCCGTCGAACCACGCGAGAGCCTCTTGGACCGACGACTTCGGCGGCGAGCAGGTGAACCCCTCGCAGGCGTACACCGTCGGCCCGCCGCGCGCCTCTCGACCGGCCCAGATCGGCGGGGCCTCGTCGACGTCGAGCCGTTCGAGCCACGGCGCTAACTCCGCGTCGGTGGCCGGTCGCCGGGTCACGACGGCCGCCGGAAGGTAGCGCGCGGCGAGCGTCTCGCGCCACGCCTCGGGGACGTTGTCGGCCGCCAGCGTAAGTTCGAGCACCCCCTGGTGGTACGTGTCGGCCGCGAGCGCGAGCGTGACGTGCTCCATCGGGTTGCCCTGGATGCGGTTCGCGTGCGTCTCCAGCACCTGTCGAGCCATCTCCGAACAGTCGGCGTCGGGGACGAACCCGTCGAGGGCGAGGAGGAGGTCGACCGTCACACCGAGCGACGACGGCGTCGACTGGTCCGACAGTTCCTGCGGCCGCGTCACCAGCCCCTCGCCGCTCGCGGGCGTGAAGTACAGCGTTTTCGCCTCGGGGTCCCAGAATTCTTCCCTGACGACCCGCACGAGGTCGACCGCGAACGCGAGGTGGTCGACGTCGCCCGTGACCTGGTAGAGGTCGAACGCACCCCGAGCGAGGAAGGCGTAGTCCTCGAGGAAACCCGGTCCCTTCACGTCGCCGTCCTTGTAGCGGTGGGCGAGCCGCCCCTCCTCGGGGTCCCACAGCTCCCTCCGGACGAACGAGAGCGCCTCTCCGGCGCGCTCGGCGTACGAGTCGTCGAGGACGCGACCGCCCGTCGCGAGCGCGGAGACGACCATCCCGTTCCACGAGGCGAGCACCTTCTCGTCCCGTGCGGGCCGGACGCGCTCCGTGCGGGCTTCGAACAGACGCTCGCGGGCGTCGTCGAGCCGCTCGCGCACGTCTTCGACCGGGCGGTCGTACTCGTCCGCGAGGTCCGAGAGGCTCGTCGCGAGCGTCAGGACGGTCGACCCCCCCTCGAAGTTCCCACCGGGGGTGATGCCGTACCGGTCGCAGACGAGGTCGACCAGTTCCCCGTCGTCCAACACGTCTGAGACCTCCTCGGGCGTCCAGACGTAGAACGTCCCCTCCTCGCCCCCGCTCCGGGCGTCGAGCGTGCTGAAGAAGCCACCCTGAGGATGAGAGAGTTCGCGGTCGAGGAACGCGAACGTCTCTCTCGCCACCTGGGCGTACCGCTCCGTTCCCGTGAGCTGGTACGCGCCGAGGTACACGCGCGGGAGCAACGCGTTGTCGTAGAGCATCTTCTCGAAGTGCGGGACGACCCACTTCCGATCGGTCGCGTAGCGGTGAAAGCCGCCGCCGAGGTGGTCGTACATCCCCCCGTCGGCCATCGCGTCCAGTGTGCGCGTGGCGACCTGCAGGGGCTCCTCCCGACCGGTGCGGACGTACGAGCGCAGGAGGAGTTCCAGCCGCGAGGGCTGGGGGAACTTCGGCCCGGAGGAGCCGAAACCACCGTACTCGCGGTCGGCGCTCCGGAGCGCGGCGCTCGTCGCGTTCGACAGCGCCTCCGAGGAGACCTCTCCTCCCGCGTCGGGGGTCTCCTCCAGTTCGTTTCTGAGTAACGAACTCCACTGGTCGGCGCGGTTCTCGATCTCCTCTCGGTCCTGTTCCCACGAGTCGGCGAGTCGTTCGAGCACGTCGACGAACCCGGGCATCCCCTGTCGCGCCGTCGGAGGGAAGTACGTCCCGACGAAGAACGGGCGGCCGTCGGGCGTGAGCCACACCGACAGCGGCCAGCCGCCGCGTCCGGTGGTCCGCTGGCAGATGGTCATGTAGACCGAGTCGATGTCGGGTCGCTCCTCGCGGTCGACCTTGATCGGGACGAAGTTGTCGTTGAGGAACTCCGCGACCGACTCGTCGGCGAACGACTCCTCCTCCATGACGTGACACCAGTGACAGGCCGAGTAGCCGATCGAGAGGAAGATGGGGACGTCCCGCTCGCGTGCCTCCGCCAACGCCTGCTCGTCCCACGGCTGCCAGTGGACGGGGTTGTCGGCGTGCTGGCGGAGGTAGGGGCTCTCCTCCTCGTCGAGACGGTTGCGACCCGCGGGCTCGGTCATACGTCGACGTTACAGACGGAGGCTCAAAAGCGAGCGGTTCGCGACGGCCGCCCGGGGTCACCCGCGACGCAGCCGCCGATCTACGACGACGAGACCGGCTCCGACTCCGACCAGCACCAGACCACCGAGGTACGTGCCGACGGCCAGTCGAGGGCCGAGCCCACACGGAACCGTCCCGTCGATACAGTCCCCGACCTGCGTCAGAAGAAACCAAGCGTACGCGGGAGCCACGAGGAGGCAGACGGCGGCGGCGAGCCACGTCACGAGAACCGTCCGTGCGGTGCTCGGGTCACACCACGCGCCGAGTCGGTGATGGATGCCGAGGACCACGGCCGTCATCAGGACGCCGGGAGTCGAGAGGAGAGCGATTGCGATGAGGACGCGACTCGACTCGAACATGGTCGACGGTTCGGTCCCGGCCACATAAACGTCCGGAGCGACCGCTGAACCGTCCGGACGGCTCGGCGACCGGCGGCGGTCGCGGTAGTCGCGGGAAACGACTACCCACATCTGTGTACAGGACGCGGGGACAGAACGACAACCTTTACACTCTCGTGCTAAACTCCTCCGATAATGACGGAGACCGTACTCTTGGTGGGAGGAGGCGGCCGCGAACACGCCATCGCTCGGGCCGTCGCCGGCGACTGTGAACTGTACGCGTGCGCGTCGAACCGGAATCCGGGCATCGCCCGGCTCGCTGAGTCGGTCGAGACCATCGACGAGACTGCCGTCGACGAGATCGTCGCCTACGCCAACGAGGTCGGCGCGACGCTGGCCGTGGTTGGCCCCGAGTCGGCGCTCGAAGCCGGCGTCGCGGACGGACTCGACGACGCGGGGGTGTACACTTTCGGGCCACGAGCCGAAGAGGCGCGCATCGAGACGGACAAGGCGTACCAGCGCCGGTTTATGAGAGAGAACGACGTGCCCGGCTGTCCGGCGTTCGAGGTGTTCGACGACACCGAGGCCGCCTGCGACTACATCGACTCCTTCGACGGGGACCTCGCGGTGAAGCCTGCGGGGCTGACCGGCGGCAAGGGCGTGAAGGTCATCGGCGATCAGGTCACCGACGAGGAGGCGAAGGCGTACCTCCGCGAGGAGCAGTACGACCGCGTCGTCCTCGAAGAACGGCTGGTCGGCGAGGAGTTCACCGTTCAGGCGCTGGTCGCGAACGGGGACGTGCGCGTGACGCCCGCCGTGCAGGACCACAAGCGCGCGTACGAGGGCGACGAGGGGCCGAACACGGGCGGGATGGGGTCGTACTCCGACGCTTCGCTCGACCTGCCGTTCATGGAGGAGGGCGACTACGCCGCGGCCGTCGAGGTCATCGAAAGCGTCGTCGACGCGCTCCCCGACTACAAGGGCGTCCTGTACGGACAGTTCATGCTCACCGCCGAGGGGCCGAAGGTCGTGGAGTTCAACGCCCGCTTCGGCGACCCCGAGGCGATGAACACGCTTCCCGTGCTTCGTACCCCGTTCGTCGAGGTGTTGACCGCCGCACGCGACGGCGAGTCGCTCCCCGAACTGCACTTCGAGAAACGGGCGACCGTCTGCAAGTACGCCGTCCCCGACGGGTACCCCACCGACCCCGTCGCAGGCGCGCGAATCGAGGTCGACGAGGAGAGCGTCGGGAACGCGCTGCTCTTCTACGCCTCCGTCGACCAGCGCGAGGACGGCATCTACACCACCACGTCGCGGTCGTTCGCCGTCGTCGGCCTCGGCGACACCATCGAGAGGGCCGAGGACATCGCCGACGGCGCGCTCGCGGCCGCGGGCGAGGGGCTCCGCGTCCGGCACGACATCGGCAAACGCGACCTCCTCCGCCAGCGGATCGACCACATGGACGAACTGCGCGGCGAGTGACACGGGGCGGCGCTTTCGCGTTCGTTGCATAGTACCACGCTGCGGCGATGCTGACAACCGGACGCATCCCGATCGATGAGGCTGTTGTGACGGGCGGTGCTGTGTGGACGAGATGAGTACAGGTGATGTACTCCTCAGTAGCTGCGCGCAGAGGTGTCGGGAGAACTGGTGGAATAGGAAAACGCGTGGTGCACGGGCGCGGTGAAACACGCAGCCTCACCCTCCCCAGCCGGTCCGACCGGGACGGAGCCCGGTCGGGGCCCTCACGCGAGTCGTTCACTCACTTCGTTCGTTCACGTCCGCGCGCCGACCGCCACAAGGCGGGGCGGTGGCGCGTGACGGCGCGCCTCACGCGCGACGCTTCGTGCACGAGCACCACGAGCGAACGGCTCTGCCGCCCCGGTGTGTGAGGCGTCCCACCGCGCCCGTGTGCTGGCGACCATCGTGTCCGTGCTCTCACTAGCATCGTGAAGCCCGACTCGTCTCCAGCTATCGAACCTTCCGCCACCGAGATCGGAGACAGAGCCTTTTACTCACTGCTGCCGAACTCCGTGCCGTGACAGACGCCCACGACGAGGACGATCAAGACGAAACGTCGACCACGGGACGCCGCCACGACCGTCTCACTCGCCACCCCGCGCAGGGAGAGGGTAACTCCCTGATGCGGTGGACCGAGGCGAAGTCTCCGCTCGTCGTCTCGCGGAACTACGCGGCCGTCCTCGTCGCCCGCGCGTCGCCGAGCCTCCGACTGAAGAATCACCTCTTCCGGGCGCTCGGAATGACCGTCGGGCAGGGCGTCGCGTGGGGGCTGGAGTCGACGCCGGACGTCTTCTGGCCCGAGCTCATCACCGTCGACGACGACGCCATCATCGGGTACGACGCGACGCTGCTCTGCCACGAGTTTCTCCAGGAGGAGTATCGGACGGGCGAGATTCACGTGGGCGAGCGGGCGATGATCGGTGCTGGCGCGGTGGTCCTCCCGGGCGTACGCATCGGAGCGGACGCGCAGGTGGCCGCGAACTCACTGGTGGACAGAGACGTCCCGTCGGGAGCGACCGTCGCGGGCGTCCCCGCGCGCGTCGTCTCGCGAAGCGACGACGGGAGCGAGGAGGACGAACGCGGAGGAAGGGACGCCGAAGCGCGGTGAAGGAGAGGAATCAGTCGAATCAGCCGTCGACGCACGACCCTGCGGCGTCCGGTCCGATTACGGCCTCCGACGCGTGCTGGAGGCGAACGGCGAACACCGCGCCCTCCGGATCGTTCTTCTCGACCCAGACGGCCCCGTCGTAGTTGTCGATGATGTTGTCGACGAGGAACAGCCCGATCCCCGTTCCGTGGTGGACCACGTCGGTGTCCTCGCGGCCGAAGATGAGGTCACGCTGTTCGTAGGGAACGCCCGGGCCGTTGTCACAGATACGGATGATGACGTCGGTCTGCCGGTCGATGACGTCGACCTCCACCTCGGGGACCGCCTTGTCGTTGTGGACGACCGCGTTCTCCAAGAGCGCATCGAGCGCGGCGGGGAGGAGGTCGTCGGCGTACACCCGAACCCCCGGCACCGACCCGAGCGAGATGTCGGCGTCGGGGAACTGCTTCTGGACCGCCTTCACGCGCTCTTCGAGCACCTCGGCGAGGCGGACCGGATCGCTCTCGGCGTCGTACGACTGCTCGAGGAGGTCGCGCAGCTTTCGGACGCGGTCCGCGCGGCCGACGATCTGCATCACCTGCGACCGGGCCTGTTCGAGCGCCTCGAGTACCTCGGTGTCGTCGGCGTTCGCCGCGGCCCGGTCGATGTAGCCGTACAGGATGTTCAGTTCGTTGCGGAGGTCGTGTCGGAGGAGCCGGCTCAGCACGCGCGAGGTGCTCGCGTACCGGCGCTGTTTCGTCGTGTCGACGAAGATGGCGACGTACCCCTTCGTCTTTCCATTGACCACGATCGGTGCCGTCGACCCCCGACCGTACACGCGCGTGCCGGATTTGGTCTGCAGGGCGAACTCGCCTCCCCAGGGATCCCCGCGGATGAGCGTCTCGACGATCTCGTCGACGACAGCGTCGTCGCCGGCGATGACCGAGACGGGTTCGTCGACCAGTTCCTCGCGGGTGTAGCCGGTGAACGCCTGGCCCGCGCGGTTGACGTCGCGGACGAGGACGTTCAAGTCGAAGACGAG
>JBEPYA010000223.1:0-6600 GCA_041641615.1 Salinigranum sp.
TCTCCCACGCGCTCCCCGACGGCTCCCGCGCCTCGGGGGTCGAGTCGACGATCCAGAGGGCCGAGGGGGCGAGCGCTCCATCTCCGCGCGCCTCCGCGCTCCCCTCTCTCGCCTCCTCCGTCACCCCGGATGCTCCTTCCTCGGGGTCCGGGTCGGCGTCGCTCATGCCGTACACTCCGGGCGCACGCGACAAATACTCCGTGGTACCCGCGTCGACAGCGACCAACTCCGCGGGAGTCCGCGTCGAACGCAAGCAGTCGGCGTCGAGGCCGAACCGCACCGCGTCGTCGGTGTGGCAGGGAACGGCGTGGCACTGCCGTCCCGGATAGCGGTGTTTTTGCCCGGCGACCGGCGAGCGGAACGTAATGAGCTACCGCATCGGTCTCGTCGGCAAGCCCTCGGTGGGCAAGTCGACGTTCTTCAACGCTGCGACGATGAACGACGTCCCCGAGGGAGCGTACCCGTTTACGACCATCGACCCGTCGATCGGCGAGGCGTACGTCCGCGTCCCGTGTGCAGCCCCGGAGTTCGACGAGACGTGCACGCCCTCGGTCGGCTTCTGCGACGACGGCACCCGCTTCGTCCCAGTGAAACTGGTCGACGTCGCCGGCCTCATCCCCGGCGCTCACGAGGGAAAGGGGCTCGGAAACCAGTTCCTCACCGACCTCAACGAGGCCGACGTCCTCGTCCACGTCGTCGACTTCTCCGGAGAGACCGACATCGAGGGCGAACCGACCGAGGGCCACGACCCCCGCGAGGACATCGCCTTCTTGGAGGAGGAACTCGACCAGTGGTACCTCGACGTCCTGGAGAAGGGCCTCGAACGCTACCGTTCGGGCTACCACGGCACCGAGGGGGACGTCGAAGAGGACCTCGCGACGCAGATGGACGCCTTTCGCACCTCCGAGGAGGAGATCAAACAGGTCATCCTCGGGCTCGGCCTCGCCCTCGACCCCGCCACCTGGAGCGAGGCGGACAAACTCGGGGTCGCCCGCGAGCTTCGAACCAGAACGAAGCCGATGGTCGTCGTCGCCAACAAGATGGACACGCCCGCGGCTCAGGAGAACTACGACGAGATCACGTCGGACCCCGACTACGACCACCTCACCGTCGTCCCCGCGTCGGCACACGCCGAGAAGGCGCTGAAGGGGGGTGCGGAGGCGGGCGTCGTCGACTACCGGGCCGGCGACGACTCGTTCACCATCCGGGGTGACCTCTCCGAGGAACAGGAGGCGGGTCTCGAACGGGTCCGCGCGTTCGTCTCCGAGTACGGGGGGACGGGCGTCCAGCGGACGCTCGAAACCGCGCTGTTCGACGTCTTCGGCGCGCTCGCGGTCTTCCCCGGGAGCGCCAACGGGCGCTCGGACACGCAGGGCGTCTTCCGCGACTGCTTCGTCCTCCCCGAGGGCGCGACCACCGAGGACTTCGCGTACCACATCCACTCCGACATCGGCGACGGACTCCTCCACGGCATCGACTGCCGGTCGGGGCGGCAGATCGGCGGCGACCACGAACTCGCCCACCGCGACGTGGTGGAGCTGGTCACGACGAGCTGATCCGGTTCTCACTCTACTGGAACCTGCTGTCGGTTACTTGAATAGTCGGGGGGTCGATACGGGTGTGAAGAGAGATGTACGACGCTGTTCTCGTTCCGACCGACGGTAGCCCGGGCTCCGAACGCGCGGTTCGACACGCCGTCGACTTCGCCGAGACGTACGACGCCACACTCCACGCGCTGTACGTCGTCGACGACGACGAGACCGACGCGGGCGCGAATCCCGACGAGGGGGACGACGAACTCACCGAGCGGGGCAAGCAGGCCATCGACCTCGTCCGCGAACAGGCCGCGGACACGACGGTCCCGCTGGTCGCCGACCTCCGCCGGGGCGATCCGGCGTCGGAGATCCTCCGCTACGTCGAGACGATCGGCATCGACCTCGTGGTGATGGGGACGCACGGACGGACCGGCATCGAGCGACACCTGCTCGGGAGCGTCGCGGAACAGGTCGTCCGCGCCGCGTCGGTTCCGGTCGTGACCCTCAACCTCCGCGGGACGTCCGACCACGTCACCTCCGAGGAGGAGGCGCGCACGGTCGCTCGCGAGGCCGTGTTCGACGCGTTCCCGGTCGAGCAAAGCGACGTCACTCTCGACCCGGGGGCGTACCGCGAACCGCACGCGTGGGTGTTCGAGGGGAGGGTCGTGGACCGACACGTAACCGTCTACGTCGACCGCGCGACGGGCGAACCACACGTCGTGCGAGCGCCGAGCGAGTCGTGATCGGAGCGTAACTACCCCCCGCTGGCGGTGTCGGGGTCCGCCTCGGCGTCCGCGACTTCCTCGACGGCTTCCAGCAGCTCCGAGAGCGCCCGCGTCGCACTCTGTGACTTCACCTCCGCTCGGCTCCCCTCGAAGACGTACCGCTCGGCCCGAGCGAACGAGTCGTCGCTCCCCCACGGTGCGGCGTAGGCGACGCCGAGGAAGACGAGGCCGACCGGTTTCTCCGCTGTTCCGCCGGTCGGCCCGGCGATGCCCGTCGTCGAGACGCCCCAGGTCGTCTCGGCCGTGTCCCGCACCCCCTGTGCCATCTCCCGGGCGACGGGCTCGGAGACGGCCCCGTGGGCGTCGAGCGATTCGCGCGAGACGGCGAGCGCGTCGAGCTTGGCGTCATTGGAGTAGGTGACGACCCCGCGGTCGAGGTAGTCGCTCGATCCGGGGACGTCGGTCAGCCGCGAGCAGACGAGTCCGCCGGTGAGCGACTCGGCGACGGCGACCGTGTCTCCAGTCTTCCGAAGCGCGTCGCCGACGCGAGCTTCGACCGCGTCGTCGGTTCCGTGCATGGGGGTCCGGTGAGGCCGAAGACACATGAACCCTCGCGCCGGCCCCACAGGCGGAGGCCCCCCTCCGTCGACGATTGGTGTCTCGTCCCTCCTCCGTCGACGATTGGTGTCTCGTCCCTCCTCCGTCGACGATTGGTGTCTCGTCCCTCCTCCGTCGACGATTGGTGTCTCGTCCCTCCTCCGTCGACGTGCGGTATTCCACCCGCGCCGATGTGTGGTACGTCGGCACACACCGTTATAACGCCCCCCTTCGTTCTCGTAACCCAATGAGCACGGACGAGACGGCGGAGCGCGAGGCGGAGCCGACGGGGACGCCACCCGGCGACGGGACCGGTGTCGGGGCGAGCGTCAGGCGCGTGGAGGACCGGCGGTTCCTCACGGGGGCGGCGCGGTACACCGACGACCTGCGGGTGCCGGACGCGGCCCACCTCGCCGTCGTCCGAAGCCAGCACGCCCACGCCCGCATCACCGAAATCGATACGACCGCCGCCGAGGCGCTCGACGACGTCCTCGCCGTCATCACGCCCGAGACGATGGAGGCGAGTCGTCTCCCAACACCGTCGCGCCTCCCCATCATCCCGGGACCGGGCATCTCGACGGCCGAACACCTCAACCGCCCGGTCATCACCGACGGCACCGTCCGTCACCAGGGCGAACCGATCGCGGTCGTCGTCGCCTCGGACCGCTACGCGGCGCGTGATGGCGTCGCGGCCGTCGACGTCTCCTACGAGAAGCTCGACGCGGCCGTCGCCCTCGACGCCGCGCTCGACGCGGACGCGCCGGCGATTCACGACGGCACCCCCGACAACGTCGCGTTCGAGTGGGAGTACGGCGACGGAGACGCGATGGACGACGTCTTCGCCGAAGCCGCCCACACCCTCTCGATCGAGATCGGTAACCAGCGTATCGTTCAGAACCCCATCGAACCCCGGGCGGCCATCGCCGAGTTCGACCCCGGGACGGGCGAACTCCGCCTCCAGAGTACGACGCAGATCCCCCACAAGCTCCGGCGTGACCTGTCGGCGGCGCTCGACTACCCCGAGTCGAAGATTTCGGTGGCTGCCCCCGACATGGGCGGCGGCTTCGGCAGTCGCTGCGTGCCCTACCCCGAGGAGGCGCTCGTCGCGTGGACCGCGATGCACCTCGAACGGCCGGTGCGCTGGCAGGGAACCCGGACGAGCAACTACGTGAGCGATATCCAGGGCCGCGGCGTCACGACGGAGGGGGCGCTCGCCGTCGACGGCGAGGGGGACATCCAGGGGTTCCGCGTCGACCTCGTCGACGACATGGGGGCGTACCTCTCGGCGTTCGCGCCCGGCATCGCCATCACCTGTCTGAACGTGATGACCGGCCAGTACGACATCCCTGCCGTTCACTACCACGTCCGGGGGGTGATGACCAACACGACGCCGTCGGATGCGTACCGGGGCGTCATCGAGACCGAACTCATCCACACACTGGAGCGACTGGTCGACCGGGCCGCCGCCGAGGTGGGCGTCGACCCCGCCGAGTTCCGCCGGCGAAACTTCGTCCCGTCCGACGCGTTCCCGTACGAGACCGCCGCCGGCGGGACGTACGACAGCGGCGACTACGGACCCGCGCTCGACGAGGCGCTCGCCCTCGTCGACTACGACGAACTCCGCGCTCGACAGGCCCGGATGAGAGCCGAGGGCCGGTATCTCGGCATCGGCATCGGCGCGTGGATCGAGAAGTGCGGCTTCGGCTGCGGCGGGAAGGTCGCCTCCTGGGAGTACAGCAACCTGCAGTGTCACCGCGACGGCGGTATCACGGTCCACGTCGGCACCTCGAACCACGGCCAGGGCCACGAGACGACGTACGCGCAGGTGGTCTCCGAGAAACTCGGCGTTCCCATCGAGCGGATCGAAATCGTCGAGGACGACACCACCCGGGTCCGCGAGGGTGTGGGCACGTTCGCCAGTCGGTGCGCCATCACGGCGGGCGGTTCCATCGGCGAGAGCGCCGAGAAGGTCGTCGAGAAGGGGAAACACATCGCCGCCCACCGGCTGGAAGCGGCGGTCGACGACGTCGTCTTCGAGGCGGGCGAGTTCTTCGTGGCTGGCGCACCCGACCGCTCGATGTCGCTGGAGGCGGTGGCCGAAGTGGCGCACGTCGGCTACGACCTCCCCGAGGGGGTCGAGGCCGGCCTGGAGGCGACGTCGTACTTCGACCCCGACGACTACTCGTACCCCTTCGGCGTCCAGATCGCGGTGGTCGAGGTCGACCCCTCGACCGCGGAGGTGTCCTTCGAGACGTTCGTCTCGGTCGACGACTGCGGCGTCCAGATCAACCCGAAGATCGTCGAGGGGCAGGTCCACGGCGGGACGGCTCAGGGTATCGGGCAGGCGCTGTTCGAGGGCGCGATGTACGACGACAACGGGACGCTCGTCAGCGGCTCGCACATGGACTACGCCCTGCCGAAGTCGTACCACGTCCCCGATATGAAGACGGGATTTACCGTGACGCCGTCGCCGCGGAACCCCCTCGGCGTGAAGGGCGTCGGCGAGTCCGGCGCGGTCGGTGGGCTCGCGGCGACCGTCAACGCGGTCGAGGACGCCCTCGCCCCCCTCGGGGTCGGCGACCTCACCCCGCCGCTCACCGGACAGACGATCTGGAGCGCTCTCCGGGAAGCCCGCGGCGAGGCGGACTGAACAGGGTCAGCGTAGCGGTTCTCGCTTCGGTAGGTGTTTTTACCCGCGTGGTGTGTAGGCGCATCACATGCACATCGCCGTCTCGGACACCGTCGGTCCGGCCACTGAGATAAAAAAGCAGGCCGAACTCGCTGCCGACCTCGACTACGACGCCTTCTGGACACAGGAGCTCATCGACACCAAGGACGGCATCACCACCGCGACAGCGCTCGGGGCGTGGGGGGTCGACATCGACATCGTCGTCGGGCTACCGAGCCCGTACACGCGCCACCCGGCGATGATCGCGACCGAAGTCTGCTCCGTCGACGACTACTCCGGGGGGAGGGTGCGCGGCCTCGCCGTGGCGACGAGCGCCCCGGAAGTCGTCCGGAAGCTGGGCGAGTCGCTCGACCGCCCCATCAAACGGATGAGCGAGACCCACGACATCCTCCGATCGATTATTCGAACTGGGCGCTGCGACTACGAGGGCGACATCTACACGATGACGAACTGGAAGCTCCGCAGCGAGTTCAGTAGCGACATCCCGCTCTACCTGGCGGGGATGGGCCCGAAGATGCGCGAACTCGCCGCGGCGAAGTTCGACGGCCTCTGGCTGCCCTTCAACGCGACCGTCCCCTTCGTGGACGACGTCACCGACGAGGGTGACGACCATCTCGTGACTAAATTCGACCGCGACCCCGACGAGTTCCTCTACGCGCTCAACATTCCGACGGCCGTCGTCGACGAGGGGGACGACCTGAGTGTCGACGAGCAGATCCGCGACGTGCGGGAGTTCACCGCCTGGCACTGCTGCAGCGACCACATCAAGCCGCTCGTCGAACGTGCCGGCATCGACTACGACATCGAGGCGCTCCGCGAGGCCGTGCGCAGCAACGACTACGAGACGATGAAGGAGATCGTCGACCGCGAGTTCCTCAACACGGTCGCCGCCGTCGGCTCACCCGAGACCGTCCGGGACCGGTACCGCGAGTACGTCGACGCCGGCGTCGAGTGCCCGGTCATCTACAACTACGGCCCCGAAGAGGTCAAACTCCGTAACGTCGAGGCGCTCGCCCCCGAGACGTTCTGAACGGCCCGACCCGGCTCCGTCGCG
>JBEPYA010000224.1:0-6561 GCA_041641615.1 Salinigranum sp.
CGTCCGCGAGGCGTGGGGCACCTTCGGAGGAAAGGGCATCGACACCACGGCGGTCCCCGCGGGCGACGAGGACGCGCTGACGATGGGCGTCGCCGCCGCACGACGCGCCCTCGACAACGCCGCGCTTGACCCCACAGCGGTGACGACGGTGGCGTTCGCGACGACGACACCGCCGCTCGCCGAGGAGGGACTCACACCCCGGTTGGGACGCGCGCTGGGCCTCTCCGACTCTGTCCGAGGCGTCCACCACGGTCAGACGACGGCCGCGGGCGCGGACGCGCTGGAGACGGCACTCTCGGCGAGCGGGCCGGCGCTGGCGGTCGTCGCCGACGCGCCGACGGGCGACCTCGCGGGGAGCGACCACGCGATGGGTGCCGGCGCGGCCGCGTTCGTCGTCGGCGACGACGCGCCCGTCACCGTCGTCGACCGCGCGGCGGCGACGGACGAGGCACCGGGTCTGCGGCTCCGCGAACCCGGTGGTGAGACCACGTCGCTCGACATCACGGGCTACGAGCGCGGCGTGGTCCGCGAGACCGTTCGCCGAGCCGTCGCCGGTCTCGACGTCGACCCCGACGACGTCGGCGGCGCTGCCGTCCACCAGCCGAACGGGTCGCTGCCGTACCGCGTTGCGGCTGAGGGGATTCCGACCGCCGCGGTCGGTGTCGGCCTCGTCGTCGACCACCTCGGCGACGCCGGCGCGGCGACCGTTCCGATCGGCCTCGTCGCCGCCCTCGAATCCGCCGACGGCGTGACGCTCGCCGCGTTCTTCGGGAGCGGGTCCAGCGCCGTCGCTCTCGCCTTCGAGGGGGAACTCGACAGCGACGAGGCGGGGGCAGTGGAGTCAGACGAGAGCGAGACGGTGAGCTACGTCGAATCGCTCCGCAAACGCGGCCGCCTCGGCGACGTCGACGTCGCCGGCGGCGGGGCGAACGTCTCGCTCCCGAACTGGCGGCGAACGCTCGACGGCCGCTACCTCCACACGGCCGGCCGGTGTCCGGAGTGCGGCGCGCTCTCGTTCCCGGGCGAGGGCGCCTGCGACGCCTGTCACGAGCGCGTCGAGTTCGAGCGGGTTCCACTCGCGGACGAGGGAACCGTCGAAGCGCGGACGGTCATCGGTCACGGCGGCGCGCCGCCGGAGTTCGTCGACCTCCAGCGGCGCGAGGGCGCGTACGGTGCGGTGCTGGTCCGACTCGCCGCGCGCTCGGGCGAGGGATCGGTTGTTATCCCGGCTCAGGTGACCGACTGCGACCCGAGCGCAATCGACGTCGGTGACGCCGTCCGGACGACCGTCCGCCGGATCTACACGCAGGAGGGCGTGCCCCGCTACGGGGCGAAGTTCGTGCCGGTGGGGTCAGGGAGGTCGGGTCCGTGACGACCGCGTCGGAACGTATCCACGACCGCGTCCGCGTCGAGTTTCGGACCGACCGGGTCGCGTGGGTAGTGCTCGAACCGGGTGACGAGCCGATGAACAGCTTCACCGCTCCCGTCGTGGACGCGGTGCGTGAGGGTGTCGAGACCGCCGCCGAGCGCGCACGGGTCGTCGTCCTCCGCGGGGAGGGTGGGTTCGCCGTCGGCGCGGACCTCCGCCACCTCCACGAGCAGTCGCCCGAGTCCCGTCCGGAAGTGGTCGACGACATCGTCTCGGCGTCGAACGAACTCGTCACCGCCATCCGCGCCGCTCCCGCGCTCGTCGTCGCCGCGGTCACCGGCGTCGCGGCCGGCGGCGGCTTCGGCTTCGCGCTCGCCTGCGACCTCGTCGTCGCTCACGAGGAGGCGACCTTCGACGCGGCCTACGCGCGAATCGGGCTGACCCCCGACAACGCGACGCCCTTCTACCTCGCGCGACTCCTCGGGCCGTACCGCGCCCGTGAGGTACTGTTCTCGCCCGACCCGCTCCCGGCAGCGGAGGCTCGGGACCTCGGCCTCGTCTCGGCCGTCCACGGGGGCGCTCCGGAGACGTTCGACGACGAGGTCGCGGCGTTCGCCGAACGCTTCACCCGTTCACCGTCCTCCCTGGTCGGCGAGACGAAGGCGCTCGTCGACAGCGCCCTGGAGACCGGTCTGGAAGACCACCTCGCGCTCGAACGCGACGCCGTCGTCGCGGCGAGCGAGACCGACCGCTTCGCGGAGGGTATCGACGCGTTCTTCGACCGGCGCGACCCCGACTGGGCCTGACTCTCGCCTCTCTCACGCACCCGCTCTCAGTTCTCCCGGTCGGGGTGTGCATCGAGCGCCGCGCGCTGGAGTCTGCGTCCCTCGTCGGTCGTCACGTCGAGGTCGGGGACGGGCGTCGGCGTGTTGGTGTCGTCGACGGCGACGTACGTCGCGTAGGAACTCGTGGTGAGTTCGGTCTCGCCGGTCCGTGGGTCCTCTCGGTAGGCTCTGAGTCGGACTCTGACGCTCGTCCGGCCCGTCTCGTACACGTAGGATTCGATGAGCGCCGTCTCCCCGACGGGGATGGGCCGCTCGAAGTTCAACTCGTCCATCTTCGCCGTCACGCACGTCTCGCCGGCGAAGCGCATGGCCGAGAGCCCGCCGAGGCCGTCGAGCCACTTCATGACGTTGCCGCCGTGGGCGCTCCCGAAGTTGTTCGAGTGGTTCGGCTGGACCTCCCAGCGGTTCTCGAGGTAGGTGTCCATCAGCGTCGGCATGGGTGTCGTTCGGGTTCCGGGTTGAAAGAGTGTCGTCCGCCGGGCGTGTGGACGCGACCGCCGCGCGACTCGAGCGGCCATGCGAAGCTATTTGCTGCCCGCTTCGCGTCCTACACGACATGACCTCCGAACCTGTCACACTCGACGTCGCCGGAGGCGTCGCGACCGTGACCATCGACCGTCCCGAACGGAAGAACGCGCTGTCCGCGGCGGTCGCCGGCGCACTCGCCGACCACCTCTCCGCCATCGACGAACGCGACGACGTCCGCTGCGTCGTCATCACGGGGGCGGGCGGGGCCTTCTGTGCCGGCGGCGACATCGAACGGATGCGCGAGCGGGCCGAGTCCGATGCCCCGGTCGACGACCACGTCCGCGAACTCCAGCGGACGGTGAGCCGAGGGGTCGCGAGCGTCGCCGCGTGCCCGCTCCCGACCGTCGCACGGATAGACGGCCCGGCGGTCGGTGCGGGCGCGACGCTCGCCATCGCCTGTGACCTCCAGGTCGCCTCCGAGTCTAGCGTCGTCGGCTTCTCCTTCAGACGGGTCGGTCTGAGCGTCGACTCGGGCGCGTCGCACCTCCTACCCCGGGTGGTCGGCGTCAACACCGCCAAGCGTCTGGTGTTCACGGGGGAACTCCTCTCGGCGGACGAGGCCGGAGAACTAGGGCTCCTCACGCACGTCTTCGACGACGACGGGTTCGACGAGCGCGCCGACGAGGTCGTCGAGACCGTCGCCGAGGGGCCGACCGTCGCACTCAAACACGCGAAGCGCCTCCTCGACGAGGGAACGCGCAAGCCGTACGAACAGGCCGTCAGGGACGAGGCCGTCGCCCAGGGACTCGTCTACGACTCCGAGGACCACGCGGAGGGCGTCGAGGCTTTTTTAGAGAGACGGGACGCGGCGTTCGAGGGGCGCTGAGCCGCCGGATCCAGTGGTGGAGAGCGTCGGCCGACGAGATTCGGCCATCGGGGGAAGCGGGCGGGAGGTGTGGTGTTTTATGTCCTCCGCGTCGTGGGTAAGGCGACGATGCAAGTGTGTGTACTCGGCGCGGGGACCATGGGTCACGGCATCGCGCAGGTCGCCGCGATGGCCGGCCACGACGTCCGCCTCCGCGACCTCGAAGAAGCGTACGTGAACGACGGGCTCGACGCCATCCGCTCGAACCTCGACGGCGGGGTCGAACGCGACAAGCTCTCGGCCGACGAGGCCGACGCGGCGTTCGACCGCATCGAGGGGTTCACCGACCTCGAAGCGGCGGTGTCGAGCGCATCGCTCGTCGTCGAGGCCGTCCCGGAGGAGATCGACCTCAAACAGGAGACCTTCCGCGACGTCGAGACCCACGTGGGGGAGGAGACGGTCATCGCCACCAACACCTCGTCGCTGTCGGTCACCGAAATCGCGAGCGTGCTCGAGTCGCCTGCCAGAGCCGTCGGTCTCCACTTCTTCAACCCGGTCCACATCATGGGCCTCGTCGAGGTGGTCCTCGCCGAGCAGACCGACGCCGACACCCGCGAGGTGGCGCTGTCGTTCGTCGACGACATCGACAAGACCGCCGTCGAGGTCAGAGACACTCCCGGCTTCGCTTCGTCGAGACTCGGTGTCGCCCTCGGCTGCGAGGCCATGCGGATGGTCGAGGAAGGGGTCGCCTCCGCGGCGGACATCGACGCCGCGATGGAACTGGGCTACCGTCATCCCATGGGGCCCCTGGAACTGACCGACGTCGTCGGCCTCGACGTCCGACTCGACATCCTCGAATACCTCCGTGAGGAACTCGGCGAGCGCTTCCGTCCCCCGCAGGTGCTCAAGCGGAAGGTCCGCGCCGGCAATCTGGGGAAGAAGAGCGGCGAGGGGTTCTACGTGTGGGACGAGGGCGAGGCGGTGCGGCCCGCCGACGGCGAGACGAGGGCGACAGACGGCGGGGGTCGCGCATGACCGACGAACCACACGCCGACGACTGCGACCTCGTTCGACTCGCACTCGACGACGGCGTCGCCCGGGTCACCATCGACCGACCCGACGCGCGGAACGCGCTCAACGCGCAGGTCCGCACCGAGCTGAAACGCGTCGTCGGTCGCATCGCCGAGAGCGACGTCCGCGTGGTCGTCCTCACCGGGGCGGACGAGGCGAAGGCGTTCGTCGCCGGCGCGGACGTCTCGGAACTCCGCGAGCGCGACACGTTCGAACAGCGCGCGGCGAGCCGCCGCCCCCGCGTGTACGAGGCCGTCGCGGACCTTCCACAGCCGGTCATCGCCCGCCTCAACGGCCACGCACTCGGCGGCGGCTGCGAACTCGCGCTCGCCTGTGACGTCCGCGTCGCTCACGAGCGAGCGAAGATCGGCCAGCCCGAGATAAATCTCGGCTTGATTCCCGGCGGCGGCGGCACCCAGCGACTGCCCCGACTGATCGGCGAGGGGCAGGCGATGCGGCTCGTCCTCACCGGCGAACTGGTGTCAGCCGAGGAGGCGCGCGAACTCGGGCTGGTGGACGTCGTCTGTTCGGACGAGGCGTTCGACTCCCGTGTCGACGACATCGCCCGCTCGATGGCCGACAAGTCGCCGCTGGCACTCGAACTCGGGAAGGAGGCCATCAGGGCGAGCAGTCGTCTCGGCCTCGAAGACGGCCTCGACTACGAGGCGAACCTGTTCGTCCAGCTCTTCTCCTCTCACGACAAGAACGAGGGTATCGACGCGTTCTTCGAGGACCGCGACCCCGAGTGGGAAGGACGGTAACGGCAGTGTCGGTCAGCGTCTCTCGGTCGGCTGCCCCCGGTCAGGGCTCGCTCATCCGGAGGACGGGCTTGATCGTGTCGCCGGATTCGGAGTCCTCCACTGCCTGCTCGATGTCTTCGAAGTCGTAGTACGTGACGAGTTCGTCGAACGGGAACTTTCCTTGGCGATACAGCTCGATGAGGTCCGGGATGAACTGTTGTGGGTCGGAGTCGCCCTCGACGATGCCGGTGATGGTTCGGCCCAAGAGGATGAGGTTGTTCACGTCGTAGCTCGCCTCCGTGCCCAGTGCCGGCGCGCCGATGACGCCGAGCGTCCCGCGGTGGGCGAGGGTCTCGACGGCCTGCTCGGCCACCTGCGGGACGCCGGTCGTCTCCAGCGCGTAGTCGACGCCGCCGCCCGTGAGTTCCTGAACGTGTTCGACCACGTCGTCGACCTCCTCGGGGTTGACGGTGTGGGTCGCACCGAGTTCGGTCGCCTTCTCCAGCCGGTTGGGCTTGAGGTCGACGGAGACGATCTCGGTACAGCTCTTGATGCCGGCGGCCATCACGGCCGACAGCCCCACGGAGCCGGCACCGAAGATCGCGATTGACGACCCCGCCTGCGGGTCGAGGGTGTTGATGACGCCGCCCGCGCCCGTCTGAATGCCGCAGCCGAGCGGCCCCAGGAGCTCCAGAGGCACGTCGTCGTCGACCGGGACCACGTTGCGCTCAGTGGCGATGGCGTACGTCGCGAACGACGACTGGCCGAAGAACCGCCCGCTGATCGTCTCTCCTTCCTTCGAGAGGGGAGAGGTCCCGTCCGACGGACGCGACCCGCCGAAGTTGTACGCGAAGAAGTCCTGACAGTACGCCGGATGACCGTCCCGACAGCTCGTGCAGGTGTGGTCGAAGTCGAAGCTGAGTACGACCCGGTCGCCGGGTTCGACAGCCGTGACGCCCTCGCCCACTCGCTCGACGACGCCCGACCCCTCGTGTCCCAGAACGGCCGGGAGCGGCGTCGGATACATCTGATCGCGGACGATCATGTCGGTGTGACACACGCCCGCGCCGACGACCAGGACGAGCACCTCGTCGGACTGCGGTTCCTCTAGCTCGACTGACTCGATTTCGAACGCGCCACCCTCCTCTCTGACGACCGCTGCGTCTATCTGCATATGCCCAATCCTCGGAGCAATCTCACATA
>JBEPYA010000225.1:0-6554 GCA_041641615.1 Salinigranum sp.
TGCTCGTCGACGCCGCCGAGGACACGCCCGTCCTCGGTATCTGCGTCGGGCTCCAGTTGCTGTTCACCGAGAGCACCGAGGGTGCTCCGGACGGGGAGACGGTCGCCGGACTCGACCTCATCCCCGGACGGGTCGAGCGACTGCCCGTCGAGAACGTCACCGTCCCGCACATGGGGTGGAACACCCTCGAAGTCGAGCGAGCCCATCCGCTCGTCGAGGGCATCGGGGAGGACTACGCGTACTTCGTCCACTCGTACGCGACGGGGGTGAACGACCACACGGTCGCCGCAGCGGAGCACGGACGACGGTTCGCTGCCATCGCCGCGAACGAGCGCGGCAACGTCGTCGGCACACAGTTCCACCCGGAGAAGTCGGGAGAGACGGGGCTGAAGCTCCTCGCGAACTTCGTCGACTTCGCCGAGGCGTGGAACGCCGAGGAACGAACGGCCACCGCGTCGGACTGAGGAGTCGAGAAGGGGCTAACGGACGACACACGCTCCTCCGAGACGGGGTGTCGTCACGTCGCTGACCGTCCCGGTGCCGGGTTCAACGCACGCGACTCGGTGGCCGCGGCCTCGTACAAGAAGTCTCGTCTCCTCGACGACGCTCACCTCCGTCGGCGTCTCCCCGCCTACGACTCGACGGAGCGGAACAGCCGCGCGACCCGTTCGGGGGTTGCGCCCGCTCCATCGATTCGGTGGTCGGGCACGAACAGCGGGACCGGGTTCTCGCGGAGGGCCGCCTCGACGGTCCGGCGGTCCTCCTCGTCTTCGGGGTCGAGTCCGGCGAGGCGGGCGAGTCGCTCGACGGAGATGGTCTCCCCGTAGGGGACGTTCCGCACCGCTTCGAGCACCGACCGCCGTGCCGTCGGCACGGTGAGCGCCACCTGCACGTCCTCGAAGTGGTCCGCTTCTCCTTGGAGGTACGCCTCGACGCGGTCGAGGAGCGCGTGGTCGCTCGCGGCGTCGTCGGGGAGTTCGCTGGGGAACGAAACGCCGACGACGCGTCCGCTTGCGACACCGATCTCGACCACGCAGTCCTCGAACGACCGGGCGAAGATACCCGCGTCCGCCGCTGCATCCGGAGCCATACCTCCGAGTCGTCGCCGGAGCGTCTTCAACCCCGTCTTCCACCTTCCTGTCCCTCCGATGCTCGCTGTATCCCGCAAGCCTTATGAACAAATCAGTCCATCAGTGTACACTGATGAACGATACTGAGGAGGAGATGGCCCCCGCGGTGCGTTCGATTCTCGCGGCCGCGCGGGGGCGGTCGGGGGGCGACACCCGTCTCTCCGTCGAGGCACGGTCGTTCCCCGACGCGGTCGCTGCTGCGGAGTCCGAGGGGCGAGTCCCGATCGTCGCGGAGGTGAAGCCGACGAGTCCGACCACCGACGGGCGCGTCGAGAGCGACCCGGTCGACCTGGCTCGTGAGATGGTCTCGGGCGGCGCGACGGCCCTGTCGGTGCTGACCGAACCGGAGCACTTCGGTGGCTCTCCCGACGCGCTCCGGCGGGTCCGAGCGGCCGTCGACGTTCCCGTTCTGCGCAAGGACTTCGTCCTACACGAGGCACAGTTGGACGTCGTCGAAGCCGACCTGGTCCTGCTCATCGCGCGCTTCCTTGGCGAGGACCTCTCGGCGATGGTCGACGCGGCGCGAGAGCGCGGGTTCCAGCCGCTCGTCGAGGTCCACTCCCGCGCGGAACTCCGGGACGCCCTTGACGCGGGCGCGGATATCATCGGCGTGAACAACCGCGACCTCGCCCGGCTGGAGGTCGACCTGGCGACCTTCGAGCGAGTCGCCCCCGACGTCCCCGAGGCGGTAACGCTCCTCGCCGAGAGCGGCGTGACGACTCCGGCGGAGGCCCGGCGGATGCGACGGGGCGGGGCCGACGCGCTCCTCATCGGCAGTGCCATCATGGACGGCGACGTGAGAACGAACACGGAACGATTCGTCCGTAGCGAACGGGCGAGAACGAACGAGACGGACGCCACGGACACCGAGACGACACAATGAGTACGGACACCAGTGGAAAATTCGGCGACTACGGCGGACAGTACGTGCCGGAGGCGTTGATGCCGGCCATCGAAGAGCTGACGGACGCCTACGAGCGGTACGTCCTTGAGAACGAAGAGGGATTCATGGACGAGTTCCGGTCCCGACTCCGGGACTTCGGCGGGCGACCGACGCCGCTCCAGCGGGCGGACCGCCTCTCCGAGCGCTACGGGACGGAGGTGTATCTCAAGCGCGAGGACCTCCTCCACGGGGGCGCACACAAACTCAACAACGCCCTCGGCCAGGTGCTCCTCGCGAAGTACATGGGAAAAGAGCGCATCATCGCCGAGACCGGCGCGGGCCAGCACGGCACGGCGACGGCGATGGCCGCCGCACACCTCGACATGCCCTGTGAGATCTACATGGGCAAGCGCGACATCAACCGCCAGCGACCCAACGTCTTCCGGATGCGAATCAACGGCGCTGAGGTCAACCCCGTCACCGTCGGAAGAGGAACGCTGAAGGAAGCCATCTCCGAGACGATGCGTGACTGGGCTACGACGGTCGAAACGACTCACTACGTCATCGGTTCCGTGGTCGGCCCGCACCCGTTCCCGTCGATGGTCCGGGACTTCCAGGCCGTCATCAGCGAGGAGGCCCGTCGACAGGTGCGAGAACAGGCAGGTCGGCTGCCCGACTCGGTGCTCGCCTGCGCCGGCGGCGGGTCGAACACGATGGGAACGTTCGCCCGGTTCGTCGACGACTCCGACGTACAGCTGTTCGCCGTCGAGGCCGGTGGCTCCTCGCTCGAAGTCGACGAGGTGGCGGGCGTCGCCCCCAACTCGGCGTCGCTGTCGACGGGGAACGAGGGTATCCTCCACGGCGCACGGACGAAACTCCTGCAGGACTCCAGCGGACAGATCATGGAGTCGCACTCGGTCTCGTCGGGGCTCGACTACGCGGGAGTGGGCCCGGAACTCGCCCACCTCGTCGACACCGGCCGCGTCACGCCCGTCACTGTCGACGACGACGCCGCGCTCGAAGGCTTTCACCGACTGTCTCAGACCGAGGGCATCATCCCGGCGCTGGAGACGGCCCACGCGTTCGGCTTCCTCGAAGCGCACCCCGACCGGGTCGGCGACCTCACCGTGGTGAACGTCTCGGGAAGAGGCGACAAGGACCTGGAGACGGTCATCGAGGAGACGGCCGACCGCGACATCGAGAACGCGCCCGACATGGACCTGTTCGTGGGGGGACTGTGATGTCGCGCATCGAGGAGGCGTTCGCCGACGGCCCCGCGTTCATTCCGTACCTCGCGGCGGGCGACCCCGACTACGAGTCCTCCATCGAGTACGTCGAAGCGCTCGCGCGCGGCGGCGCGGACATCATCGAACTCGGCTTGCCGTTCTCCGAGCCCATCGCCGAGGGACCGACCATTCAACAGGCCATCGTCCGGTCGCTGGAGCACGGGATGACGCCAGCGCGTTTCTTCGAGTTCGTCGAAGACCTCGATGTCGACGTTCCACTGGTGTGTATGACCTACTACAACCTCATCTATCAGTACGGGAGGAGCGAGGCGCGTCGCACCTCGGATGCGAGCGGTGAAGCCGCGAGCGAGACCGGCGACCCCGGCCCGCGCGCGTTCGTCGAACGGGCCGCCGAAGTCGGCATCGAGGGGTTCGTCGTGCCCGACCTCCCGGCGGAGGAGGCCGACGACCTGCGCGCGGCGTGCGACGAGTTCGGCCTCGATCTCGTGTTCATCGTCGCGCCGACGACGCGGGGCGAGCGGCTCCGCCGCATCATGGAGCAGGTGTCGGGCTACGTCTACGTCCAGGCCCGCCTCGGCGTGACGGGCGCGCGCGACGACGTCTCCACCCAGACCGACGAGTCGCTCGCGCGGCTCGAAGCGTGGGACGTCCCCAAGGCGGTCGGGTTCGGCATCAAGACCGGCGAGCACGCCGAGCGCGTCGTCCGCGCCGGTGCCGACGGCGTCATCGTCGGATCGGCGCTCGTCGACATCGTCGCTGACGGGGCGTCTGCGGCCCGTCAGACCCAGTCCGCCGCCGCCGAGGGAGACGCGGACGACACGCCCACGCCCACCGAGGAGACGGCTCGCCGTCTCGAAGAGAAGGCTCGCGAACTGAAAGCGGGCGCGCTCAGAGGCGGCGAGACCGCGCAATCGACACCGCAAACGGAACGCACATAACCACCGATTGATACAGATTCTCACACTACAACCATGGACGCCGGAATCACTGCACGACTCGACCGCATCTCGACAGAGGGCAAGTACCTCATCGTCCCGATGGACCACGGCATCACGCTGGGAGCCATCACGGGACTGAAAGACATCGAATCGACTATCGACGGCATCACGCGCGGCGGTGCCGACGCCGTTCTGACGCAAAAGGGCATCGCCCCGCGCGTTCACCCCCACAAGAACGGCGCGGGCTACATCGTCCACCTCAACGCCTCGACCAGCGTCGGCCCGGACGCGAACGACAAACGCCACACCGGCACCGTAAAAGAGGCGCTGCGCGCCGGTGCCGACGCCGTCTCCTACCACATCAACGTCGGTTCGAACTACGAACCGGACCAGATCTCCGAACTCGCGCGCATCACCGAGGTCGCGGGCGAGTACGGCGTGCCCGTCCTCGCGATGGCGTACGCGCGCGGCGCGGGGCTCGAAGGCGACGACCCCGAACACAACGCGGAGTACCTCGGTCACGCCGTCCGTCTCGCGGAGGAACTCGGCGCGCAGGTCGTCAAGACGGCGTACAGCGGCGACGCCGACTCCTTCAGCCACGTCGTCGAATCCACTCGCCTCCCGGTAGTCATCGCCGGCGGCACGAAGGGGACCGACCGACAGACCGTCCAGAACGTCCGCGGGGCGATGGACGCCGGTGCTGCCGGCGTCTCGATGGGTCGCTCCATCTTCCAGCACGACGACCCCGAGGCCATCACGCGCGCCGTCTCGGCCATCATCCACGACGACGCCTCCGCGGACGAGGCGCTCGACGTCGCCGGACTCTCCGAAGAGGCGGCACAGGCCTGACTCGGCTCGCCCCGGCTCGGTTTTCGAGACGCGGACGCGACGGCTCGAACACGGTCACTCGAACGGACGGACGTCGACGGTACGGTCCGCCGCGACGACGTCGACCTCGGGGTTCTCCCACTTCGTCGGGTAGGCGGCGAGTGCATCGGCTGGAGGCGCTCGTCACGTCGGTACGTAACTCGACTACCGGCGTAGACACCGCCACTTTTCTCGGCGTCCCTCGTACGCCTGACTGTACATGTCCCACGTCTCGTACGACTACGCCGACACGACCGTCGTCGTCACCGGTGCCTCCTCCGGCATCGGCCGCGCCGTCGCCCGACGGTTCGGCGAAGCCGGCGCCACGGTGATCAACGCCGACGTCAGGCCCGACCCCAAGGACACCGACGCCGAGCGTCCGACACACGACCTCGTCGAAGAGTTCGGCGGCGTCGGGCAGTACGTCGAGACCGACGTCTCGGAGGTCGAGGACATCGAGACCGTCGTCGAAGCTGCGAGCGAGTTCGGCGGCGTCGACGTCATGGTGAACAACGCGGGCATCTTCCGCTCGGGCAACATCCTCGACCTCGACCCCGACGACTTCGACCGCCTCCACGAGGTCAACGCGAAGGGCGTCTTCTACGGGACGCAGGTCGCGGCGAAGGACATGATCGACCGCGGCGTCGAGGGCTGTATCCTCAACACGGCCTCCATCAGCGCGGAACTCGCGCAGTTCGATCACGTCCAGTACGACTCGACCAAAGGCGGCGTGAAGATGATCACGCGGGGGGCCGCGCTCGAACTCGCCGAGTACGGTATCCGCGTCAACGCCGTCGCACCCGGCCACATCGCCACCGAGATCAGCGAGGGGTGGTCCGAGAACGCCCCGCGAGAGGTCCGTGCCGGCGAGGTCATCAAGCACGTCCCGCTCGGCCGGGCCGGGGAGCCAGACGACGTCGCGGGGGCGTACCTCTTCCTGGCGAGCGGCGACGCCGGCTACGTCACGGGCGAGACGCTGTGGGTCGACGGCGGCCTCCAGGTGTTCTGAGGTCCGAGGATGCTTCGAACCCCATCGACCCCGCTCCCGTCCCCGGTTCGGACCACCGACTGGGACGAGTACGCCGTCGTGGATATCGTCGACTTCCTCCCGGCGACGACCACGCGGTTCGAGGACGACCTCCTCCGCACCGAGGTGTACCGCTACCGAGACGCCGCACCGCCGCTCTCGGTGTACCGGAACGGCGAACGGGAGTACCGTGTCACGCGTGTCACTCGGCCGCTGGTCGAGCATCTCACGGCGGAAGCCGAGCACCCCACGGGGGAGACCGAGCGCCCCACGGCGGACGCGACGGAGTAGTCACACTCTCCTTCTCTCACCGCCGTATCGCGTCGCTGGATGTCGGATTCGCCACGTTCAAGCCCGCCCATCGAGTGGCTACTCCCATGACACGGAGCGTCTGGCTCAAGGCCGACGACAGCGTCGGCGACTGGGAGGCGAGGAAACGACGCATCACCGCCGGCCTCGAAG